>CAXTMM010000004.1:38386-58184 GCA_964245415.1 uncultured Acidobacteriaceae bacterium
CCAGCAACACCGGTATCTACGCCTTCGCGACCCGCCCGCTCTTTGCCCGTATTGCCGAACTACAGGCCAACAACGCCCACGGTGAGCTCTACCTAACCGACATGGCCGGCCTGCTCGTCAAAGCCCGCGAGCATGTACTCGCCCTGCGCACCGATCGAGCCGAAGAGGTCCTCGGCGCGAACACCATCCCCGAGATGATGGACCTGGACCGCACCCTTCGCCGCGCCACCACGGCAAGGCTGATGGCTGCCGGCGTCACCATCTTCCAGCCTGATACAGTCGTCATTGACGCAGGCGTCCAAGTCGGCTCCGACACTGTTCTCGAACCCTTTACCCAGCTCCTGGGCACAACCAACATCGGCGAGGCTTGCCTGGTCCAGTCTTACTCCGTGCTCGAAAACACCACCGTCGCCAATCGCGTAACCATTCGGCAAGGCTGCATCGTTGAAGATTCAACCATTGGAAATGGCGCCATCCTCGGTCCCTACGCGCACCTTCGCCCCGAGACGGTCATCGAAGAGGACGCCCACATCGGCAACTTCGTCGAGCTGAAAAAAACCCGCATGGGGAAAGGATCCAAGGCCGGCCATCTCGCCTACCTGGGAGATGCCGTTATCGGTGCGGGGGTGAATATCGGCGCCGGTACCATCGTGTGCAACTACGACGGCGTTGCCAAGCACCAGACCGTCATCGGCGACGATGTGTTTATCGGAAGCGACTCGGTGCTGGTCGCCCCGGTCTCGATTGGCAACGGCGCCTACGTAGCCGCTGCCTCCTGCGTTACAGAAACAGTGCCTGACAACGCACTTGCCGTCGGCCGCTCCCGCCAGGTGAACAAGGAGGGCTGGGCCACCCGGCGCCGCGCGATGGCCGCACGCCAGAAAAGCTGAATGCCGGGTTAAGGGTTAAGCCCGGGCCGAGGCCTCTTCTTCCTCACTCTGCCGCTTGGCGTTGTCCAAAGAGTCATAGCCCCGCTCTCCCGCCATCCGCGCGTCCTGCACCGCAGCCAGCGCATTTCGCATCCGGATGCGCGCAGAAAGAATTGTACGCAGCACCTCGCGCTCGGGCCGATCGAGCAGTCCGGCAATCTTGGCCGGCGGGTAGCCTTCCACATCCTTCAAAAGAAAGACCAGCCGCTCCGCCGCCGGCAGCGCTCCCAGTGCCTCTTCCATATCCGTACGGCGGGTAGCCGCCCTGGCCAGCACCAGGTCTGCGTCGAGAACCGCAGCCTCTACCGGCTCGAGCGAAAACCGGCGCTCCAACTCCCCCAGCAGCGCCCGGTCCACCCCGCCCGCATCCGGCTCCCTTTGCCTGGCGAACGCGCTCACAAACGTGCCGGCAAGAATTGCTTCAGCCTCCACCTCGTTCGAGGTCATGTAATAGCTCACTGCAAACACGCGGTGCCGGTGCGTTTCGTACACATCCCGTTGCCGCTCTTCGGCGGAAAGTTTTCGTGATTCGGATGCGACGATTCGATTGGCAGACTCAGGAGAAAACTGACGTTCAAAGTCAAACAACGAGAACCTCGGGGAAAGTGGTGATTTGATTCTTTTACCACTTACGGGATAATTCTAGACCTTTTTTGCTGCTTGGGCGCCGTTTACCGGTATCCTCTCGCGCGTGCTTTCTGCGTTGGCTGCGCGCCTGTTCAAATGCGGGGCTGCTTCTACGCGGAAGTGTGAAAAACAGCTAAAGTGAAGCCGCATGAATGCCGATGGGTGGAGCTGTGTAGCTTTTGCAGATGTTTGCGCGGGTACTATGGTAGGAAATCCATAGCCGAGCACGAATATCTCTGGCAGAATAGCACACAAGAGCGGAGACAGAGGCCCCATCGCGCAGCGGAGCGCGAAGGCCTTAGAAAGAAGTTCCCTTGGCTTCCGAGAGAATCCTGGTCGTCGACGCAGAACCGCTCATGCGTACCCTCGTGGCCACCACGCTGCGCAAGGTAGGCTACGTCGTCGACATGGCAGCAGGCACAGACGAAGCACTGCAGCTACTGCGGATACAGAAGCACGAACTGGTAGTGTCTGACATTCTGGCGCCCGAACTCAGCGGTCTTCATCTGCTCGAGCGCATATCCACACTCTACCCGAACGCGGCTTTCATCCTGCTTTCAGCCGTCCACGATGCTTCCACTGCCATCGAAGCCATGCGCAAGGGCGCCATCGACGTGCTGCTCAAACCGTTTGAAGCCCAGGCCCTGCTGGTGAGTGTGCGCCGCGGCCTCGAGCATGGGGCCGAGCGCCGGCACAACTCTACCTACCGCGAAGGCCTCGAGCAGCTGGTCGAAGCGCGCACCCACATGCTCCGCCAGGCGGTCAACGAGCTTGAGCGCTCCTATGACATCACCCTGGAAGCTCTCGGCGACGCGCTCGACCTCAAGGACTCCGAGACTGAAGGCCACTCCCGTCGCGTCACCGCCTACAGCATCGCGCTTGCCCGGGTCATGGCTCTGCCGCAGGCCGAGATCAAGATCATCGCCCGCGGCGCCTTTCTCCATGATATCGGCAAGATGGCGATTCCTGACGCCATCCTGCTCAAACCGGGGCGGCTCGACGGCTCTGAACAATCCATCATGCGCGAGCACTGCTTGAGCGGCTACCTGATCGTGCGCAAGATCCCTTTCCTCAAAGACGCCTCCGAGATCGTCTATAGTCACCAGGAACACTTCGACGGGTCGGGCTACCCGCGCCAGCTCAAGGGCGACGATATCCCACTCGGCTCCAGAATCTTCTCGGTCGCGGACACCCTGGACGCCATCACCTCGGACCGCCCTTACCGCAAGGGCACAAGCTTTCTGAACGCCCGCAAGGAGATCCTGCGCTGCTCGGGCACCCAGTTCGATCCCCAGGTCGTTGACGCCTTCCTCGGCATGCCGCCAGAGATTTGGGAAGATCTGCGCGCCGAGATTGTACGTCGCGGGCGCTCGCAGACCGAACCCCTGGCCGCTGCGGGCTAATTCGGCAGGGCATCCTGGAACCTGAATCTCCTACCTGATTGCTAATGTCCTAGAGCCGCTTCCTCTTCCGTATGGAGAGATGGGCCAAACCGTTCGTGCTTTCTCGTGAAGAAAATCACGAATCAGAGTTTGGGCTATACACCATGGAAAGCGGCTCTACACGTCATCTTCCCAAAGCCGCCCTTGCTGGTTCCGATACTCCTCGCGCTTCACCGGGGCCACCTCCCGCATCTTTGTCAGCAGTCGCCGGTTCCAAAGCACTACCGCGGTTCCTCCACACAGGGCCGACGCCGTTACCACCAGGAGCATCCTCCACGCGCCCGGCAGCGCTCCTTCTTTCGCTTCCTCCGGCGGAGTCTCTCTTACACCCGGCTCATCCCCTACCTCGTGCTCCCCTGCACGAACTTCCGGCTGCTGCCGGGCCGGCGCCGCCGTCTCGCCTGGCAGATCCACGCGTATCCAATCTCCTTTGCCCGAAGCCCCTTTGCTATGCCACATGCCAGACCCTTGCCCCTCCTACGGCCGACTACCGAGTGCTTTCGGTGCATATCTGTGGAAAAATCCTCCATAAAACAGTATCTAAGCGTGAAAACAATCCATAAAAGTGGTATCCTCGATTCAGTCAAGGGCATCTATCTAGATGTCTGGCACGCTGGATCAGGTTGCGGAGGAGTCCAGGATGAGGTTGAGCCTATGCTCCCTTGCACCTTGTCCTCCAACCGCAGCTGCTACGACCAAGGTTTAGCACGACAAGTTGCGTCACTGGCCTCCCGGCACGAACAGTTAAATGTTTGTGCCGTCTTTTTTTGCCAAGTGACTTCGGAATCCTGCCAGACTCTGAAAGCCTCTGCAAACAGGGTAATCTGAGGGAGGATGATCGCGCCAAGACGCGTCCACCCTTTGAAACTATCCTTGGACTCGTACCGCATCAAGCCATGGTGACTATTCCACGTCGCTCATGTCCAACCAGCTATCTTTGAAGGAGCACCACACGATGAAGCGCACTCTCGGAGCGACGCTGCTTTTCGCGATCACCCTTACCGGCTACTCCCAGTGGTCTGATCCCAGTGCCGAGCTCCCCGCCTACCACTCCCAGCCTCCCGCCCGCGGCGCCACGCTGACCCCGATCCTCTCCGGCACCCAGCTCAGCGGCGAGTACTTCCGATATCCCTGGCAGAAGAAGGTGTACGAGCAGGCCGCGCAGGTCCAGCGTGTCATCTACCAGTTGCCCTGTTACTGCCGCTGCGACCAGGCCCTCGGCCACCAGAGCCTGCACAGCTGCTTTGAAGGCACCCACGGGGCCGTCTGCTCCACCTGCGCTAAAGAGGGTGCCTACGCCTACAAGATGACAAAGCTGGGCAAAACTCCCGCCGAGATTCGCGCGGGTATTGAAAAGAAAGACTACGAATCCATCGACCTAAACGCCCTGTAAATCAGAAGACTTCCCGCATGAGGACGCCACTCCTTGGGGGGTCTTCTACCTGCGGGGCTTGTGAGAGATTGAGCTGCTTCCGGTAGTTCTTGGCCCGACGGGCCGGTGTCCACGTCACGAAGTGACCGTCAGCCACGCCGACGGTTTGGCTTTATACTGTCGTAAGGGGGCGTCACGGTTTCGACGGAATCGTTAGCGGCAAAGAGGCATGCCGGGGTCCGGGCACCCGCAATCGCCTGGAAAAACAGAATTGCCAACACTGAATTCGCACTCGCAGCTTAATTAATTAAGTTGCCGTTCTCCTGAGCTTTGTCTGCGGGCCCAGAGCGAACGTCATACAGCAGGCTGGTCTCTGATAGCTATGTCCGGGCTGACGAGACGAGAACCACGGGCTAGCGTTCGACTCACCTTGTCCGTTCTGAGGGTCGAGAGCGAAGTCAATGGAACGTGACTGAGCATGGAGCCTCTCTTTGTTGTCGGCTGTTTCGGACGCGGGTTCAACTCCCGCCGCCTCCACCATACATACTTGATTGCCTGCAATGGGTTCGGTCAAGTTAGCTGCATTGTAGAACTACAGACCTTTGACCATCCCTCTGGCGTGAACTGTAGCGGCTCCAACCAGGGTATCGAGCGCCGAAGTCTGGCTGGCGGCGTTAGCGGAGTCGGAAGGCCCTGACCAGCGTTCCGCAAGCTGGAATGCAAGTCCTCGTACGTCCCTCCACAGCGTATCGGCGTTCTTATCGATGAAGGATTCGTATGCCGTGTCCGGATGCGCCTTCTCGAGCATAGTCAGGTTGCGGACGAAGATACCCTTGAACTGCACTCCACAGCGCCGCATTTTGGTTCGCAGGGATCATGCAGGATGCCATTCGCATCGGCGAGTTGGGCGATCGCTGCGGTTGCGATCTTCTGCGTAGGCAGCATGAGGGATGGGTCGTGGGATGCAGCGGCCAGTTCGACGAGACCGCCCAGGATGCAGCCCTGGTTGTAGGTCCAGGTGGTGCGGCCGTTGTTGGCGCAGCTGCTCGAGCCCATCTCTCCCCTGGGTATCGCGAGCCCATCGTTGACCAGACCTTTGGCGTTGATCATGCCGGTAGCGTCGAACCACTTCCACTCCCTGTTTCCCCAGTTCAGGAACTGTTTGCGCTGGGCGCCCGAGGTACGATTGGCAAGATGCGCGGCCCGGGAAAGAAACAGTTCATTGGCGATCGCGTTCTTGTAGTTCCTGTCCTTGCTCCACCAGATGCCGCCGCCACAGGTGACATCCCACTCTTCGGCCATGTCGGCGAAGATAGATTCCGCCGTCGCGAGATAGACTTTGTTCTTCGTCAAGTCGTACGCGTCAACCCAGGCGAGCGCCCACCAACCTTCGTCATCCAGATACTTGTTGATGAATCCGGTGCGCGGCTTTTTGTCTTTTATCGTTTTTTGCGCCGCTGTGAAGGTGTTGGCGAAGACGGAGCTGAATTCGGTCGATTGGATCATCCGCGCATAGTCGACCAACACAGTGATGGAACTTGCCGAATTCCACCATAGTCTGGAGAGGTGGACCGGACCGGTAGCATCTCCACATGCGGAGACGGGATGACACGAAGTCTACTGGTAGATGCCGCCACCGTTCTTCTGTTTCGCAGTAAACAATGTTCTCCCTTGCAGGAGTGGGGACGCAGACTCTATCGGCGTGTGGGAGCTGCAAAAGCAAGAGTGGCTGTAGCCCGGAAGCTTGCTGTGATATTGCATCGCATCTGGACGACGGAGTCAGTATTCGATTCCTGCGCGAAAGCGTAGTCTCTTTGTCTCTTTGGGGGCGGCTTGCTGTTTGTGTGCTTTTAAAGTGCTCATGGGTGCCCGTTGGGGACGGTCGCACGGAATCATCCCGTCACCTTCTTGGCGATAAGCGGGTTCCAATCGCGCGAATCACATAGGGAGATTTCGGCAGCTTCTGGCAAAATGTTGAGGCAGCTTTCAGTCTGACCTCGGAGACGACAACGAACCCCGGCACCGTCAGCACTCAAAGCGCAGAACGCAGACTGTTTCTTTCCTCGATTTTTGCACTTCGCCCTCGCCTCGCAGGGATTTATAAGGCATTTGGGGTCTATCGTCCGATGGTGTTTGCTTTTGAGGAGGAAGCGGCGCAAGATACTTAGCTTACACCGCTTACCATCGGCTCGATGAGCCCCACCAAGTTATCCCTCGGCATGGTTGCATCCTGCGTAAGCGTACGTTGAGCGCCCGTTGACAGCAGGTAGAGTGTGTCAACAGGCGTCCGCTTGTTTGCTAAGCGGACACCTGTTGAGTGTGTCTTAGGCGGCGCTGCCAGGGTGGGTTTGGAGTTGGTGCGCCAAATTCCAGGGTAGTAGATCCTGGATGTGGGTGATGGGGTGCTCGGCGATGCGCGCCAGCACGGTGCGGAGATAAGCTCCGGGTCGAGACCGTCGAGCTTCGCCGATCCAATCAGAGAGTACATGGCTGCGGCACGTTCGCCTCCGCAATCAGAACCAACGAACAGAAAGTTCTTTCTGCCCAGGGCGACGGCGCGCAGCGCGCGTTCTGCCGCGCTGTTGTCGATTTCGAGCAGGCCATCTTCTGTGTAGCGCGTGAGAGCACGCCAGCGCGAGAGCGCATAGCGAATCGCAGCCGCGGTATCGCTCTTCGTGGACAAGCTGCGTAGTGCCTTCTCCATCCACGTTCGCAGTGCATCGAGCAGGGGTGCAGCCCGGGTCTGCCGAACCTCGCGCCTCAGTTCTACGGGCTTGCCTCGTATCTCTTCTTCGATCTCATAGAGCGCTCGGATCCTGGCCAGCGCCTCTGCGGTGACAGGAGAGGCATGCACCACGTGGATCTCGTGGAACTTGCGGCGCGCATGTGCCCAACACGCAGCTTCGTAAACAGCTTCACCGTACAGATGATGGAAGCCGGCATAGGCATCGGCTTTCAGAGCACCCTTGTACGTCTTCAGGTGCTGGCGCGGATGTTCTCCCTTGCGATCGGCCGAATAGGCAAACCACACAGCGGGCGGAGTCGGCTCGCCTGCTGCACGATCATCGCGCACATAAGTCCGGAGGCGTGCCGTCCTGGTCTTGCCACTGCCAGGTGCGAGCACAGGAATAGGCGTGTCATCTGCATGCAGCTTGCGGCCAGCAAGCACATGCTTCTGCAGCGCATCGACGAGAGGCGCGAGCAGATCGCTCGAGGCGCCGATCCAGCCTGCCAGCGTGGAGCGGGAGATCTCGACGCCCTGTCGCGCATATATCTCGGACTGCCGGTACAGAGGAAGATGGTCGCTGAACTTCGAGACGATCACGTGCGCCAGTAATCCGTGTCCGGCAAGTCCTCGCTCGATCGACCGCGAAGGAGCTGGCACCTGCACGACGCGATCACAACCCGAGCAGGAGAACTTAGGCCGTACATGCCGAATCACCTTGAAGTTCTCAGGGACATACTCAAGCTGCTCGGAGATATCTTCCCCAAACTGCCGCAACTGGCTTCCGCAATCCGGGCAGCAGTCGCGGCCAGGAGCATGGGTGACGATCTCGCGCGGGAGGTGCTCTGGCAGCGGCTTGCGATCTGCCCTGGCCTTCGACTCCTGAGCCGGCAACAGTTGCTCGAGCGCTGATTCCGCCTCGGCCTGCGTGGTCTCCATCTCTTCCAGTTCCAGCTCGAACTGCTCCAGCTTGAGCGCGACCTTCTCGCTTCTGGTACCGAAGAGCATGTGTCGTAACTTATCGACCATCAGCTTCAGATGTTCAATATGCTCGCTGCGCGAACGCAACTCATCGGCTTGTTCGGAGAGCCTGTCTCGGTGCGTATCCAGTTCTGCGAGAAGGGAGCGAAGCTCTTCATCGCGCTCTGTGAGCTTCTTCTCATTACCCAGGATGAGTGCCAGTGATGCATTGCGATCGAGGCTGTCCAGATCAGCAGGAGGAGCAAAATCCATGCGCGAAGTATGCCATCGCATACAGTGGAATGCACCCAGAAAAAGCACGTAGCTCAAGGGAAATCAGGGTAGGTATCAGACCGCTAACTCCGGTGCCCAGGTGCGCTCGACTCTCCGCCAATCAATCCCTTCGAGCAGCATCGATAACTGCGCACGAGAGAGCGCAATCGTGCCGCTCCGCGCCTTCGGCCACACGAAGCGCCCCTTCTCCAAACGCTTGGCAAGCAGACACAGACCGTCGCCATCAAACCAGAGACACTTGACGATGTCACCTCGTCGCCCGCGAAAGATAAAGACATGCCCGGAGTAAGGTTGCTGCTCGAGCACGCTCTGCACCTGCGCACTGAGCCCTTGAAAACCACGGCGCATATCGGTGACGCCCGCGGCCAGCCTGGCGGCAGTTCGATCACCTGCATAAGCTCTCGAGAATGCACCGCAGCAAGATCGCATCGGCGCCTGACTCGACGCTGATCCTCGCTCTACCTGGCAGCTCGATATGGATCGTGCCCGCTTCTGCCGTCGTCTTCTTATCTGCCTGATCGACAACAGCACTCTCAGGTTCACTCGCACTCGATATGCTGACCGGCAGCGGTGCCGCGTACGACTCGACAAGCTCACCCTTTCAAAGGCGCGCCGCCACTTGAACACCTGGTTGGCGTTGAGTCCGTGCGAGCGGGCCACCTCTGCCACACTCGCCTCCGGCTCCATCGTCAGTTGCACGATGTGCCGCTTCTCAGCAACCGATCGCCACCGACGGACCTGGCGCGCGGAGCCCACTTGCTCGATATAACTCATGCACAGATGATCAGGCCCGACGCTTCACTCTGCCAGAGGGACACTGCGTACGCTTACTTCTTAGAAGCAGCGAGCGCATCAGGATTGTCCTGTGCGAGCTGATGGATGCGGGGCTCCGGGCTAATACAAGAGAAAGCTACAAGCAGAGCGCCAGGAGGCGGAACTAGCAGCCACAGGAGTGCCGAATAACCAGGCGTGTAGGCACCACGACAGCGCGAGAATCCCCTTTGATTCCGTTCAGTCGTTCAAACAGCAGCCTGGCGGCTTCGCGTCCCAACATCTCAGCAGGCTGTTGAACAACCGAAAGCGCCGGCGTCAACATATCCGCAAGATCGAAATCATCGAAGGAGATCAGCGGAATGTCCCACCCCGGACTTTTTCCCAATTCGCGTAAACCACGCAAGGTCAGCATCGTACAAACCCAATTCAAGGTAAGAATCGCGTCCGCTTTCTGATTGTGGAATACCTCTTTGCTAAGCCACTCCGCTGTCAGCAAGCTCTCGTGCTCCACAAGGCACATCCTTGGCGGTAGAGTTGCTGCTCTCATGCCCGCCTTGTAGCCAGCAACCCGCTCCTTACACGTGTATAGGTGGGGGCGCGCACCGATCGCGACAATTCTTTGAAGGCCATGGCCCGTGAGATGTTTAGTTGCCTCCTGCGCACTGCGGCGATTGGTCACCGTGATGTTGTCAAACTCGACATTCCGAATCAATTGATCAAATGTCACAACATGGAGGCCGGATGGGACGATGTCGCTGAAGGAGGCCTTGCGGCTATCTGCCGGAGCAATCACCAGACCATCAACCTGCCGCCCTACTAATGTCAGGATTTGGGATCGCTCGATATTCACATCTCCGCCAGAGCTAGCGAGAATGACCACGTACCCGTTGGCTCGTGCAACGTCCTGAAGCCCATGCACAGCGTTCGCAGTAAACGGATCGGACAAGTTGGAGACGATCATTCCTATGGCCGCAGACCGTTGCGCCTTCAGACCGCGAGCAAGTTCGTTCGGTCGATAACCGAGCCGTTCCATAACTTGGCGCACTCTAGCCGCTTTATCCTGGCTGACGTTTTTCGAATTGTTCAGTACGCGTGAGGCCGTCTTTAGTGAGACCTCGGCTTCTCGGGCAACGTCGACCAAGGTGGGTGCATCATTTCGGGTTAGAGCCATCTTTCAGCCAATCTCGTCATGGAACACGCTTAGAGTCTGCCACATCATCAGCAGTGACCAGCGCACCAAGAGCGGCCTCGCGCGTCTCGGGATACCAGATCCAAATCACAACCATCTGCACAACCATAAGTATCGCGAATACATAAAAGATCCGCGCCGAGGAAGCATGTTGCACTATAGGGAACGCGTTATCACGGACGTTGCGGGAATGCTGACGCCGTGAGCGCCGAGTATGAGTGCGCCGCCTTTGAGGTGGACTCGCCCCGGATCGTAGCCCTTCCAGAACTGCCACTGCCAACGAGGGTCTTCTCAGGCGAGGGCTCCGGGTTGAGCAGCGCCTTCGAGATCGGCTCCGCTCCAGTGATGCCATCCGGCACCTTGAACCAACCGTTTTGATATGCGTGGAGGGTCATCCACCACGAGCCATCGGAGGCATCCACCAGGCGTCCATGACCCTTGGACCACCATCTCTCAGTTTTGCTGTAGGTATGAACGATGGGATTGTAAGGCGACCACTCCCACGGACCGGCGTTGTTGCGGCTGCGAGGGGAAAGCACCATATGGCTTGTGGGTGAGCCCGAAGTACCTCCCTCAGAAACGTTTAGATAGTAGTAGCCGTCGCGGAAGAGCAGCTTCGGTGCTTCCAGGCAGTCACATTCGATTTGCCAGTCTTGGGGGATTGGCCAGGTCTCAACCACCTTGCGCGGCTTTTGCGTGACGGACAATCCATCACTTGAAAGCTCCGCCATGACGCCGCCGGCCAGGTATAGAACCCGTCGGCCTTCGGGAGTGACCCCGTCAGCTCGGTCAATGCCATGCAATGCGAGCGAAGCCGGCTTGCTCCATGGGCCCAGAGGAGCGTTCGCCGTCACCACGAATATCTTACCATTACAGGGATAGTAGATGTAGTAGAGCCCCTTGTACTCGTACAGGAACGGGGCCCAAGCCGCACCGTAGTATTGATCGAGTGCCGCTCCAGCTACTTGCCAGTGCACCAGATCGGTCGAGTGCCAGATCAAAAAGCCGGGCGTGTAGTGGTCAGTCGTATGAACGAGGTAATAATCCTTGCCGACGCGGATAGCGCCTGCATCGGGATGATCGCCTGCGATCACCGAACTTAGGCAGGTCCCCAGCCTGGCGCTTGATGGCAGAGCCAGGGAGCACTCAGGCCATGCGGTTACGAGTCCGGTCGCCGCGAGCGACGTGGCCACCGAACAAACTCCCGTCGCGAGCATGCATGATCTATGCAATTGAGCTTGGAATCCATGAGTGTACCTTCCGATGCAGTTTCGACAACCACTCATCTCCGACTCTCGAGAGTTGAACTCGCCCCTGCGGACACAGGCGTCCTGGCTGCATCGGAGAGGTTACGGTCTCCAGCAGGTAGAAGCCGGAGCACATAGGAAAACTCGGTTGGATCGGACCAGACCATGTATTGCGGCAGGGGCTTCGGTCCGCAGCTGTTCGACCCTACCCCCAGCGTCTTCGTATCCAGCGTGAGCACCGTGGAGGTGCTCGGCGGTAGATCCTCCGAGTGAGCAGGAGCATCGAGTTGCTCATCCATCTGCGGAAGCGCGGAGACCTGCAGCAGCTTGCCCTCGCTTACCGCCATCAGGGTAGGCAGACCGGCGCCTCCGAGAGCGGCCCAACGGACATCCTCATGGTTTCCCGCTTCCATCGGCTTGGGATAGGGTGTCAGTTGCTCCAGCACCGAGCTTGAATACAAGCTGACATCGGATCCCCGATCGCGGTCAGAGTAATTTTCCATCGGTCCGCGGCCAAGATAGCTGAAAAGGTTGAAGCTCTTGCTGAGCAACATGCGAACGCCGATCCTGGCAAGCGGGATTCTCTCCCCGGACGGAACGAAGTTGTTCTTCACCGCAATCGATCCGTCACCTGCGATGGTGTAAGCACTTGTGAAGGTTGCGGACCATCCTTGTTGTCCCTGTTCCAGGAGTGTTGCCTGGACAAGTATGGATGTATCG
Source organism: uncultured Acidobacteriaceae bacterium (assembly GCA_964245415.1). Classification (GTDB taxonomy): domain Bacteria; phylum Acidobacteriota; class Terriglobia; order Terriglobales; family Acidobacteriaceae; genus EB88. The sequence goes on from CAXTMM010000004.1 coordinate 50,666, forward strand.
CTCAACCTCTTTGCCTTGAGCTCTTTGACTGTTGTCTTCAGAGAGTTGATGGCGTACGCATCCCAAGCCTTTGATGCCCATTGGTCATCGTTCCGATGAGGCGCTCGCCAAAGATAAAGCTTTGGTCCGCCACCGTCTACCAGAAGGGCTGCACCGCCGCGACTCATCTGCGAAATCGTGCCCTGGATTTTGTCGAACACGACGCTGAAGCGATCTCCATCAACCGTGATCGATCTATCGTCCTGCGTCAGACTCAAAGCCTCGGCGCTCTGCGCACCCGCCGCCTCTGCAGACACGCTGGTAGCAGGGGAGGGCAGAACAAACTGCTGGGTGGCGACTTCGTAACCGGCCATGGCCCAGATCTGCGGCTTTGCCAACTCGAAGGATAGTTGGATGAAATACTCGCGTCCGGGCTTGGCTGACGCGATTTTGAACGGTAACGTCACCTCCTTGCTAGCGCCGGGCGCCAGATCAATCGGAGCAAGCGTACCCTGATCGATCGTCACGCCGTCCTCGCTGAGCGTCCAGTGCGGCGTAAAGTTGCTCAGGTTTGTGAACGCGTACCGATTACGGATGCCGATCCTTCCATGCGCGATGTCGACCGGAGTAAAGCTTACCCACTGGTAAGCCCGCCTCAACTCAGGGTAATTGGGCTTGGGCGAGCGATCGGAAAAGACCACGCCTTTATGAATGAAGTACTTGTCGTTGGGGAAGTCCCCGAAACCGCCGCCGTAGGCCATGTACTGGTGGTTGGGGTTGCGGCCGTTCCAGAGACCCTGATCCTCCCACTCCCAGATCGCTCCACCCATGAGCGTCGGATACTTGTCGAAGAGATCGTTGTAATCGCCGACCGAGCCCATTGAATTGTTCATGGCGTGCGCGTACTCGCAGAGATAGAAGGGCTTGGTCCGGTTGGGGTCCGCTCCTGCGGCTTGCAGCTCGGTCGGGCTGGTGTACATGTGACTCTCTATGTCGGTAGGCAGGCTTGGGCCGCCCCCGAAGGGCTCATAGTGGGTCGGTCGGGTGGCATCGATTGCCTTGATCGTCGCCAACGCCGTCTTGAAACTGCTGCCGCCGCCGCACTCATTGCCGAGCGACCATACCACTACCGATGGATGATTCTTCAGGTTTTCAACATTGGCGACGTTGCGATCAACGATGCTCTTCTCATACCGAGGCTCCCGGTCGAGCACGTGCATGTACCCGTGACACTCGACGTTCGCCTCGGCCACAAGGTAGATGCCGTACTGGTCGGCCAGTTCATACCAGCGTGGGTCGTCGGTGTAGTGAGACGTCCTCACATGGTTGGCATTGACCTGCTTCAGCAGTTCGAGGTCGCGGATCATCCGATCTTCGGACACGTAGTGACCGGTGTCGGGCCAGTTCTCGTGCCGGTTAGCGCCCTTGAGCTTTACCGGGACGCCGTTGATCATAAAGACGGCATTCTTGATCTCGATTTTGCGAAAGCCAATGCGTGCAGACAGAACTTCCGCCGACTTTGCGTTGCCGGCGAGAGTGAGAACGGCGGTGTAAAGATTCGGAGTCTCCGCGGTCCATTTGGCAGGATTTGCTACCGACAGCGAGGTAGAAACGACCCGCTCCTCTTCAGGCGCAAGCGCCGGAACATCCACGGAGGTTTGTCCGACGCTACCCGCCCCCTCTTGCGTCACCACTTCAACCTGCAGACGGCGCGCAGGCTGAGCCACGCCTGAGTAGTTCCTCACCTTTGCGGTAAGCGTGAGAACGCCATCGCGATAGCTTGAATCCAGATCAGGCTTAAGTGCGAAATCACGCACATGGACCTGCGGCGTGCTCCACAACGTGACATTGCGGAAGATGCCGCTCAGCCGCCACATATCCTGGTCTTCCATGTAGCTGCCGGCCGTATACCGGTACACCTCGACCGCCAGCACATTCTTCTGCCCGGGAATGACATAGGAGGTGAGGTCGAACTCCGCCGGATTGCGGCTGTTCACGCTGTATCCGACCTTCTTCCCGTTCACCCATACAAAAAAGCCTGCGTCGACACCGTCGAAGGTAATGAAGATGCGTCGCCCGTCCCAGGCCGAAGGAACATCGAACTCGCGGCGGTAGCTGCCAACCGGATCCCGTTCGAGGTAAGCGGTATATTCTTTGGGCGGCTCGCTGGTCACGCGGGGCCAATCCTTCTTGAACGGGTAAGTGAAATTCGTGTAGATCGGCGTGCCGTAACCCTGCACCTCCATATTTGAGGGCACCGGGATCTCCTTCCACGCGCTTACATCGAAGTCTGGCTTGTAGAAGTCGACAGGACGCTCCTCCGGCCGCGGCACCCAGTGAAACTTCCACTGGCCGTTCAAGCTACGAGCCCAAGTGGAAGCCATACGATTCGCTGCAAGAGCCTCGCTGCGATCCTTATACGGCATCAAGGTCGCGTGATAGGGCTCCTTGTTGATGCCCAGAATCTGCTCGTTCTCCACCTCTGGCGGCGTCACTGCCTGGGCGTGAAGCGGCGGAATAAACGCTAATAGTACGAGAGAGATTTGGAGCAACGATCCAAGAATTCGAACTTGCATCTCGATTACTCGACCTTCCCAAAACGGATTGGCTGCGCAGATCGCCAAGGCACTCCGGGCGAACGACTCCGCAATGATTGTCTAGCGACGCACGGAACGTCGCGATCCAGTGTTTGTGCTGCGTCAGAGGCGACAAAGATGTCGCGGCTGTAGCCGCCTGGCAAGTGTACTTTGACCGAGGCGCCTTGACAACGTTGTCGCAGACTTCAATCCTGACCCGAGGGGATGCCGCTTGAATATCCTGACGACGCGGTTGCGCTGCTCGAGAAGAAGCTGGGCGTCACGGATGAGAAATCGGAGGTGGACAAGCGGAAGGCTACGCGCCCGTCCTTGGGTTCCGCTACTACTTTGGCCAATGCTTTGCGCAGGCGCCAGCGCTTAATCGCTGCCCTGCAGTACTCCTGAGGCGGAGGACATCTCGTCGCAGGCCGTTCTGGAGTTTGTCAAAGCGGCGGATAAGAATGTAGACACGTTGGACAGCTCCATGATTGTGCGACACGGGAAGGTGGTCGGCGAAGGATGGTGGAAGCCGAACTCGGCAGAGAAGCCGCATGTGCTGCACTCGGTCGGCAAAGCTTTACCTCAGCCGCGGTAGGACTTGCGATTCAGGACCATAAATTGCGGCTCGACGACCCGGTTTTGAAGTTTTCCCCGGCGATGCTCCTCCCGGTCCGTCCACTTATCTGAAGGCGATGACGGTTCGGGATCTGCTCACGATGTCAGGCGGTCATGGGACGGGACCGAAGGCGGATAGCGGCGATCCCTCGGTCCGGTTTTTCTTTCTAAGCCGGTGGTCTATCCTTCGGGCGCTCATTTTTCTCTACAACACAGTGGAAAGCTACGTTCCATCGGCGATCGTCACGAAGGTGACCGGACAAACTGTGCTGGACTCCCTGAAACCGCGTCTCTTTGAGCCGCTGGGCATCGAGAAGTCTCGTTGGGACAGCAGTTCGGAAGAAAAATTCGCTGGGTGGCCATGGGCTCTATCTCCGGACAGAGGACATAGCGAGGTTCGGGCAGCTTCTCCTGCAGAAGGGCAAGTGGAATGGCAAGCAGCTGATTGCGCGGAGTGGATCGAGGAAGCCACCTCAAAGCAGATCTCGAACGAAAACAAAGACCATACGAAGATCGGTCCTGATTGGAAGAGGGGCATGGATTCCACTTTTGGAGATGCCGCCACAACGCTTTCCGCGGCGATGGGGCGGCAGGACAGTTCATTGTGGTGTTGCCCGACCAGGATGCGGTCGTCGCGATCACCGCCGATGCCGGCAACATGCAAGGAGAGCTGGACGCGATATGGGATCACTTACTGACCGCCTTCCAGTCCAAGCCACTGGCCGAAGATGCTGCCAGTCAGCAGAAGCTGCGTTAAGCAGTTGCGAACCTGGCAGCTCATCCAAAGAGCAGCGGGAGATGAAAACAACTCGAGCGCACGATCCAGCGCGGCGACTGATGCAAAAAGCAACGGAACAACAGGAGCCGGTACTGGCTTTTCCACTGCGGGAGGAAATAGGTAATCGAGCCGCAAGCAGGAGCTCGACGGAGCGGCCGACCTGAGGAATCGTAAGAGTGGGGCTGCCTCTCGCCGCTTTGAGTGCCTGGTTGCTTCCGGGCGCCTTGTTCGCGCAGAGCGAGGCTCCAGCGAACCAACCGGGGCCGTACTCGCCTCCTGTTCTGTTGCCGTGGCCCAAGGTCTCTCCGCAACAAGATCCTGCCGCGCCCTACACGGCGACGGTCGTCAGCCTGATTCGGCATTCGGCGCAAGTTGCCGTGTGATTGCAGGCGGCTGTAGTGTCTCACTTCTTTGACAGCGCTGCGAATGCAACGCTTGAAGCTGCTTCACCAAGTGTGGCTGTCATGGTTTCAACGGGGTTGCTTGTGACAGAGAGCCATGCCGGGATGGAGACATCCGTGACCGATTCCAAGACTTCGACCTATCTTTGTGTCAGCAGAATTGTGAGTGCAGCTTGCGCTGAGAATGCCCGCTCAGCGTACATCCAGCCGCAAAAATCGATCGCCGCCTCGCCAAGCTCGAGAACCCTTGGAACTTACCCCAGCAATCATGATCGAGCGCTCCAGCCTGCCACAGCATCCAAGCGAAGCAAAGACGTGCCCACCCAGGTTCGCCTTCTGCCTTCATCTTTCCTCTGGAGAACTGTATGTTTGCTTCACGCTTCCGCCTGATCGCTCTGCTCCCCGCCACGCTCGCCGTCGTCTTCCCCGTCTTCACGATGCAAGCCCAGAGTGTCCCCGCTCTGAGCGACCAGCAACTCCTCAGCCAACTCGACGCCGATATGGCGAGAGTCGTCATTCTCTATGACAGCATCAAAGGCACACCTGCCATCGAGCTCACGCCCGAAGATGCTCGCCAGCAGTTCTCCCCTCAGGATGCAGCCAAGCTGATTGCGCGCGGTTTTGGCGCCGCCGCCGCGCCCACCAAACTCGGCAAGGTGACAGATGGCCTTACCGTAGAAGGACGCTCCGGCACCAAGATTCCCCTCCGCATCTACACTCCGGCGGGTACGGGTCCATTCCCAGTCATCGTCTATTATCATGGCGGCGGCTTCGTCATCGCGACCATCGATACCTATGACGAGAGCGCCCGCTCTCTGGCGGCCAACGCCAATGCTATCGTTGTCTCTGTTGAATATCGCAAGGCTCCGGAGGCTCCCTACCCAGCCGCGCTCTACGATGCGATCGATGCCTACAAGTGGGTCACCGGCAACATCGGCGCCTATGCGGGCAATCAGGCCAAGGTCGCTGTCGCCGGAGAAAGTGCAGGCGGCAATCTTGCCACCGAGGTCGCGATTGCGGCCCGCGATCAGGGCTTTCAGCCACCCACCCACCAGCTACTCATCTATCCGGTCACGAGCAGCAACACCGGCCAGCTCTCAGACTCCCTTTTTACCAGCCCTGAGCTCCCTCTCAACCTGGCACTGCTGAAATATTTCTTTGGCTTTTACGTATCAGACATGTCACAGGCCAATGATCCAGGAGTGGCGCCGATTAACGCCGACCTGCACAACCTTCCCCCTACTACCATTCTCGCTGCCGAGGAAGATCCACTTGTCAGCGATGGTGCTGCGTATGCGGTCAAGCTGCTGGCCGCAGGCAATCCGGTTGTCTACCAGATCTACCCCGGAACCACGCACGAGTTCTTCGGAATGGGCGCCGTTGTCGCCAAGGCAAAGGCAGCCGAGTTGTTCGGAGCAGGTCGCTTGGCCGCCTCGTTCAAGTAGGACCGCCCGCGGTAAGCAGCTGGAGGAGGAGGTCTGACGACTTCCTCTGCCAGCCAGGGATTCACAGGTACTCAAGGGTTGTATAACTGTCCTTCTCACGATCGGGCCTGGCCGCCTTGACGAGATCAGCTGCGAGCACTACAGTCGCATTCACTTGGTTACGCCCACTACACATACGTCTGTAACTACGTCCCGAGTAGCCAACTCGCTCCACACCCTCGGCGTCGTCTGCGGCCTGGCCGCGGGTGTCTGGCTCGGGGCGGCCGAGGCCCCGACCAAACTCGTCAATACCGGCCTGTCCCCGTTCGCCGTTTCCCTCTGGATGGTCGCCGGCGTCTTCACCGCCCGCTGGACCTTCCCCACCCTGCTCAAAGGCACCAGCTACGTCCTGCGCGACTTAATCGAGCGCCACCACCTGATCGTCTGGGCGTTGCTTGCCGGCGCGCTCTGGGCGGTAGCTAACACCCTCACCGTCTTCGCCATCCGCGACGTGGGTCTTGCCATCGCCTTCCCGCTCTGGAACGCCAACGCGCTTTTCGGCCTGCTCTGGGGTAGGGTCCTCTTTCGCGAGCTCGAAGGCGCCGGCCCCCGCAGCATCGCCAAGGTCGTCTTCGGCGCGTTCGCGATCGTGGTAGCCGCGATCCTGCTCGGCTACAGCACCGTTCACGGCAGCTCGCATCCCAGTCCCCACGCTGGCCGCGGCATCCTTGCCGCCCTCGGCGCCAGCCTGCTCTGGGGAACCATGTACGTCCCCTACCGCAAGGCCTATGTCAGCGGCATGAACCCGCTCTCCTTCGTCACCGCCTTTACCTTCGGCGAGCTGGGCTCGGTCTTCACGCTCATCTGGGCCCTCGACGGCGGCCGCCACTCCTCCGCCTTCCACTTCGCCCAGTTCCGGCCGATCCTGTTCTGGCTCTTCCTGGGCGGCTTCGTCTGGGTTGTCGGCGACCTGTTCCAGCAGTTCGCCGCCAAGTACCTCGGCATCGGTCGCGGCATCCCCCTCTCGAACACCAACCAGCTCTGGGGCCTGGCCTGGGGCGCGCTCGTCTTTGGCGAGCTAGCCGGAACCGATCTTACCCATCGCCTGCTCGTCCTCAGCGGCTCCCTCGTCATGATTGTCGGCGCCCTGGCCATCTCAACCGCCGTCGCCGGCGCCCGCGAGCACCAGTCCCGCAACATCGCCATCGAGCGCGAGTGCGACCGCTACGGCATGGACTACCGCGCCGTTCTGGCCGCCCAGACCGGCAGCGAATTCGACCAGGGGGAACGTCGCCGCTGGTGGGATTACGCCATCGTCGCAGCAGCCTTCGGCCTCTTTGTATGGCTCGGCCTAGGTGCCCGCCGTCCCTCCATCCCCATGAACCTCTACTGGCTCGCCACCCTGGTCGCCATCCTCGTAGCCACGGTCCTCTACGCCGGAGCGAAACTCCGCCGCGAGACCGGCTTTTCCTAATTTCTGCGCCCGCAACGAAGACTCCCGCAAGGTGTGATCCCACACACCCAGCACTGTCATCCTCAGCAACGCGAAGGATCTGCGATTACCTTTCCGTCAGCCGCAACCAGCGCACGAGGGTGCCCCACGTCTCGCATTTGAGACGTGGGACTCAAGCTCATCCTTGCCAGTCCTCATTCCCCGGCAGTACGCTTCCTATGTCAAACAAATGAAACTGACGAGGGAACCCCCATGGCAACCATTTCCGCGACTCCGCTCAACAGCTTGGACCA
>CAXTMM010000005.1:0-10533 GCA_964245415.1 uncultured Acidobacteriaceae bacterium
CTGCCGGATGACGTGAAGGCTCCGATCCGGAACAATGGCGGCGGCCATGTGAACCACACCATGTTCTGGACGATCATGGGGCCGGGTGGTGGTGGCGAGCCCATGGGAGCAATCGGCGAGCAGATCACCAAGGACTTCGGCTCGTTTGAAGACTTCAAGAAGCTCTTCAACGAGACGACTGCCAAGCAGTTCGGATCGGGCTGGGGCTGGCTGATTTTCGACAGCGGCAAGCTGAAGATTGTCACCACCGCGAACCAGGACAATCCCCTCTCGCAGGGCAAGTTTCCCAAACTTGGCAACGATGTATGGGAGCACGCCTACTATTTGAAGTACAACAATCGCAGGCCTGAGTACTTGGCGGCGTGGTGGAACGCGTTGAACTGGTCCGAGGTCAACAAGCGCTTTGAACAGGCCAAGCAGTAGGTTGACCCCACGCAGCGACAGATCATCAAGCAGGAGCATAGGCCCGCGCCAAGGCTCCTGCTTCTTCCGGCGAGTAGCCGGCATCGCTTGATGCATTGCGGTACTCGCGACTTTCGTTGCCGTTCCGGGTCCATACAGTTGGGTAGCTCTTCCCAATCTATGACAGGAGACGCAATGAATCCTCTAACGGAACCTACTCCCAGACTGGCCGCCCCCTGCATTTCAGCTCGGTTGCGGGCCCAACTGCCGCTAGGCATTGCCGCCCTGGCCCTGCTGGCTGGTATGCTCGCCGTGGCCCAAACGCCTCCGGTGCCGCTCGCGCCCGGCGGCGCGCATTACACCATCTACCAGGGCACGAAATCGCTGGGTGACGCACAATATTCCGTCGCGCCTGTCGCTGGCGGCTATACGCTGACCTCGAGCGGCCACATGAGCCTGGCCAAGTTCAGCTACGGCTTCCGCAACGAGGCGACCATCGACTCCTCGCTGAACCTGGTACGCGACACGCTCACCGGTTCGGTGAACGGAGCCAAGGCGCATGGCAACAACATAAGCTTCAATACGGCCTCCGACCCAACCGGGCGCGAGTTCAAGATGAACGTCTCGGCTGACGGTAAGCAGACCACCAATTCTGTCGACCGGCACCGCAACACGGTGCTGGTGCCGGACCTCGATCCCGCCGCTTACATGTTGATGGTGCGACTGGCAATCGAGCAGGCTCCGACTGCATGGGCGCTGATTCCCAAAGAAAACGGCCTTTTGGTGCCTGCTGCTTACGAGCCGAAAGATGACGTGGGCGCTACGTTAAATGGAGCTAACATCAACGTGAAGCATGTGTCGGCGGCGCTGAGCGACACGAACTCCGTGACGCTCGAGCTGTACTACACGCCGGACGGACAGCTGCTGGAAGCAGATCTCAATGCGCAAAACTTGTATGTAGTGCGCGACGGATTCAAGCTGACTGTGCATCCGGCGCCCACGCCGCCCCCACCGGGCCAGGCACCGCAAAAGCCAGGCCAGTCGCAGCAGACAGTCCAGCCGCAGCAGACAGGCGCGTTGCAGTACCCACTGGCAGAGTAACCGCACTTAGCGCGAGAAAACGCCAAAGGGGCCTGCCAGCAATGCGTCGCTATGATGTGGCCACCCAGCTTTGGTGTCAACTTGCATGTCACTGGTCTAACCACCGCTCTATTCGCTCGGAGTATGCTTAGCCACCATCGCTAATCCTTCTGCTTGCGTGGCAATGCGTCCTTCGAGTTGAGCATCCTCAGCGAGCGCCAACAGCTCTTTAAAATGTGGACCGGGCTTGTATCCGGCTCTAATCAGGTCGCGACCGGTGACCAGCAGAACTGGCTTTACCTCGTCCGGCGGAGTCGCTTCATAGCGGCTTTTTGCATACTCGTAGAGCCGCAGCAGTCCATGGCTCGAGAGACAATCCGTGCGATGTAGTTCCAGGTGTTCTTCAAAGCGCGGCAGACGAAAAAAGCGCTTGAGCGTGGACTCCTTCATGCGCTCGACATCGCCGAATCGCATGTGGTTTTCGACCAGCGAGAGTATCTGCGCGGTCTCGTCATTCGAAAAGCGCAGCCGGCGGCAGATGGCCTCGGCAATGCGCGTGCCTATCTCCGCGTGACCGTTGAAGCGGATGCGGTCAGGCGCACGCTCAAAGGTTGCAGGCTTGCCGACGTCATGCAGAAGCGTGCCCCAGGCGAGCGTGGATGATACGCCCGCCGGAAGCTTCTCAAGCAACAGCAACGTGTGAACCCAAACATCGCCTTCAGGGTGGTACTCCGGCGGCTGCTCGACGCCGCGCATGCGTGCCACCTCTGGCAGTACGGAGTCGAGCAATCCGGTCCGCTCCAGCAGCTCAAAAGCCAGCCGCGCATGGCCTTCGGTGAGCATGCGGGTGAGTTCATCGCGGATTCTTTCCGCGCTTACCTGGTGGATGGTTGCGGCCTGAGAGCGCATCTCCGATTCTGTCACCGTCTCGATTGCAAATCCGAGACGTGCTGCGAAGCGGACAGCGCGAAGCATGCGCAGCTTGTCTTCTGCAAAGCGACGCGACGGCTCGCCGATCGCGCGCACCAAGCCTCTCTCCAGGTCTTCAAGGCCGCCGACACGGTCAAGTATCGCAGCGGCCGCACTACTCGCTGATCGCAGCCCACGTGGATCGAGCAGCATACCGTTGATGGTAAAGTCGCGCCGCTCGACATCTTCAGTTGCGCTCGTTGAGAAGCGCACCGACTCGGGATGGCGCCCATCGCCGTAGGCGCCGTCGTTGCGAAAAGTCGCAACCTCGGTCATGATCTCGGCGCCGTTCTCATTGCTGACAACCAGCACAACGCCGAAGTGGGCGCCGACCGCAAAGGTCTTCTCGAACATCGCAAGCATCGTGTCGGGGGTCGCGCTGGTGGCAACGTCGTAGTCCTTTGGCTCGCGACCGAGCAGCAGATCGCGCACGCAGCCGCCGGCAAAGTAGGCCTCGTGGCCGGCTTCGCGCAGGCGCTCGACGATCCCTTCCGCAGCATGTCGGGCTGGTGTGTCGGCCATCCGTTCTCCTCGATCGCTCATAGCTCTATTCTAGATAGATGGCTAAGTGGACCAGCGGGCTCGTTCTCGGCATCGAGACCTCATGCGATGAGACCGCCGCAGCAGTGGTCTCGCAGGGAAAGCAGACGCTCTCAAACGTGGTCGCCTCGCAGATCGCGACGCACGCGCCTTACGGCGGCGTCGTGCCGGAGTTGGCTTCCCGCGAGCACCTTAGAAACATTGTTCCTGTGGTGCGTGCTGCAATCGCCGAGGCCGGAATCTCTTCCACTGAGCTCGAAGCGATCGCTGTGACGGAAGGACCGGGTCTCGCGGGCGCGCTGCTGGTGGGTATTACCTACGCCAAAGCGCTGGCGTTCGCTCGCGGCTTGCCGCTGATCGCGGTCAATCATCTGGAAGGGCACATTCACGCAGTGCTGCTCGAAGAAGCGGAACTGGCAACGAAGAACGGGGACGTGGAGCCCGACAGGAGCGAAAGCGCGCAACCGGCGCTCGCGCTGGTTGTCTCCGGGGGCCATACGCACCTGTACCTCGCGCGCCAGGCGGGTAGCAGCTGGAGCTATCGCACCGTTGGGCGCACGGTCGACGATGCTGCCGGCGAGGCCTTCGACAAGGTTGCAAAGCTCTTGGGCCTGGGCTATCCTGGCGGTCCCTGGATCGACGCGCTTGCAGCGCATGGCGATCCTCGTGCAGTTCCATTTCGCTTTGCCGAGGTGAGGCCGCGCGCGCTGCGGCAGAAACCGGGCGGCGCAAACGATCGCAGCCCGGATATTCTTTTTTCCTTTAGCGGAATTAAGACGGCGGTGCTGCGTTACGTGGAAAGCCATGGGCTGGCGCCGGCGGCAGAGGCTCGGCGGCTCACCCTCGCTGCTGGCGCGAGGCCTGCCGAGGCGCTCGCGCTTTGCGATGCAGAGACGCTCGGGCTGATTGCCTCGTTCCAGCACGCGGTCGTCGAGAACCTGCGTCAGCGTACCTTTGCAGCCGCTGGGCGTCATGGAGCGCGCCGCATTCTTGTGTCCGGCGGGGTTGCGGCAAATCGCGAGTTGCGCGTGCGTTTTACCGCCGAAGCTGCTGCGCGAGGCTTGCCTATTGCGTTTCCTTCGCTGGCGTTGTCAACCGATAACGCGGCCATGATCGCCGCCGCGGCCTGGCCGAAGCTGCTAGCAGGCGAGATCGCCTCACCGCTGCTCTCCGCCGAGCCCGCGCTGCGGCTCGGTCGCGTACAGGGTTTGCTCCGGGGCGCAGCTACGTCGGACTGATAAACTTGGCTGCATCCCCGACGGAAAGATGCCTACACATACCCCCGCATGCCGATTGAACTCTTCAACACTCTTTCCAACAAAGTCGAGGCTCTGGTTCCCGCCGATGGGCTTGCTTTGCGTCTTTACGCGTGCGGACCAACGGTCTACGACTACGGGCACATCGGTAACTTCCGCACCTTCTTGCACGTGGACGTGCTGCGGCGCACGCTCAAACTGGAAGGCATCGCCGTGGAGCACGTGATGAATATCACCGACGTCGACGACAAGATCATCCGCAATGCCTCGGCGGCGGGTCTCGCGATCGGCGATTACACGCGCCGCTTCGAGGAGGCGTTCTTTGAAGATCTCGATGCGCTCGGGGTCGAGAAGCCGAGCATCATAGCGCGCGCCACTGAGCACATTCCCGAGATGGTGGCGTTGGTCGAGCGGTTGCGCGACAAGGATTGCGCCTACCAGGCGGAAGACGGCAGTTGGTATTTTCGCATTGCAAGTTTCCCCGAGTACGGCAAGCTTTCAAGGAAAGACTTCAGCGGCATCACCGATGGTGCGCGTGTGGATGTAGACGAGTATGACAAGGACTCGGCGCGCGACTTCGCGCTGTGGAAAGCAGCCAAGCCGGGCGAGCACTTCTGGTCGACTGCTTTAGGCCCGGGGCGGCCAGGATGGCATATCGAATGCTCGGCGATGGCGACCCAGTATCTAGGTAACTCGTTCGACTTACATGCGGGCGGCGAGGATCTGATGTTTCCTCACCACGAGAATGAGATCGCGCAATCCGAGTCGGCCACACACGAGACGTTTGCGAGGCACTGGTTCCATGTGCGCTTTCTCTTGGTCGAAGGCCGCAAAATGTCAAAGTCGAGCGGGAACTTCTACACGCTGCGCGACCTGATGCTGAAGGGTTACAAGGCTTCGGTCATCCGCTCGCTGCTCATCTCGGTGCCTTATGGACAGCAGCTGAACTTCACCTTCGAAGGGCTATCGGCGGAAACTGCGGCGGTTGAGCGTTTGCGCGCATTTGCGCTTCGGATGGCCCAGGGTCCATGGGCACCCAAGACCGACGCGCTTTTACTTGCCGAGACCTCGGCGGCTTCAGACGAGTTCATCTTGTCGCTGCGACGCGATCTGAATACCGCAGAAGCACGTGCGGCGATCTTTGAAGTGGTGCGTAAGGCCAATGCCGCGGCCGACGCCGGAACATTGGGCGCCGGGAATGCACAGGCGATTCTTGCGCTGCTGGGCCGCTTTGATTCTGTGTTCCAGGTGCTTGGCGACCGCGATGGCGAGATCACTGGTAAGGCGCTCGACTGGGCCGAGGCAGAGGGACGGCTGGATCAGGTACCGGCCGAGTTGCTTGCTCAGCGTTCGCTTCACGACGCTCAGATTGAGGCGCTGATTGAGGAGCGTAGCCGAGCACGTCGCAGCCGCAACTTCGCGCGCAGTGATGCTATTCGCGATGAGTTACTCAGCAAGGGGATTGTGATTGAAGACTCGAAGGATGGAGTGCGATGGCGGCGTAAGTAAGCTGCTGAATTAGTCGCCCGGAGACACCTTGCAGGCGCACATACTCTCGCGCACCTTAGCTCTCATACATCCTTGGTCGCAAACTCCGGCTTCTTGATTGTCATAGGAATCGCGACTGGAAGCAAGCGCATTAGAACCGCATACCCGGCACCCGAAACAAAGAAACCCACAAACCACGCATAGTCGTATAAGAAGCGAAGCCTGGGCAGAACAAGGCCACACAGCGCAAGCACCACGCCAAGCACCAGCGCCAATAGCGCACGCGCATTCAAGCCGCGGCTGTACTCATAAGGTCCGCCGCGGTGATAAAGTGAGCTCACATCGAGCTGCGTTCCGCGAATCAGAAAGTAATCCGCCACCATGATCCCCGCCACCGGTCCAAGCAGCCCTGAGTAGCCGACCAGCCAGCCGAAGATGTAATTGCCGAAGCTGCTCATCAGCTTCCAGGGCATCATCGCGAGGCCGAGAAAGCCGGTAATCAGTCCGCCGGTGCGAAAGCTAATCATCCGCGGCGCTAGATTCGAAAAGTCGTTCGACGGAGAAACAACGTTAGCCCCGATGTTTACGTTAAGCGTGGCGACCAGCAGCGCTATCAAAGCAAGAAACGCAACCAGCGGCTGATGAAAGCGTCCGAGCAGCGCGATCGGACTCCACACCGGCTCGCCAAAGACAACCGTCGAAGCAGATGTCACCGCGATGCCGATGAAGGAGTAGAGCGTCATTGCGACAGGCAGTCCAAATGCCTGCCCCACTATCTGCGACTCCTGTGATTTTGCATAACGCGTAAAGTCCGGAATGTTGAGCGAGAGCGTCGCCCAGTATCCCACCATTGCAGTGAGCATAGGGAAGAAGAAATGCAGAAAACTGCGCGTGGTGTGAAATTTGCTGGGCGCGGATAACATTGAGCCAAAGCCGCCCGCCTTATGCAACATGAAAATAAGCAGCACCACCGACATAACCAACATGAATGGGGCGGAGAAGCTTTGCAGGAAGCGGATTGACTCGACTCCTCGCCAGACCACGATCATGTTCAGCAGCCAGAAGCCCAGGAAACATGCCCAGAGCACCCACGGCATCGCGATGGTCGAAGGCCACAGCACATTGACCATCGCGTCAATCGCCTGGCCGCCAAGCCAGGACTGGATGCCGAACCAGCCACAGGCGACGAACGCGCGCAGCAACGCTGGAATGTTGGCTCCGCGCAGCCCGAAAGATGCGCGTAGGAAGACCGGGAACGGGATACCGTACTTCGCGCCGGCATGCGCGTTGAGGATCATTGGAATCAACACGATCAAGTTGCCTAGCAAAATCGTGCCGACCGCCTGCTTCCAATCCATGCCGCCCGCGATCAGCGACGATGCGAGCATGTAGGTGGTCACTTCCATCGACATGGAGAACCAGAGCGCGATGTAGTTGTAGGTGGTCCAGGTGCGGTCGGCTGCTGTAGTCGGCGCAAGGTCATGGTTGTAGAGGCTTGAGTCGTGCTCGGCGTCTAGGCTGCGGCACGTGCTGATCATGCGGCTCCTCCTGGTATTTTGCTCTGCGTAGAAAGAATTTAGCAGAACCGCAAGCCCTGCCCACCGGCGATGCCGTGATACACGTTGTAGCTAACCTTGATCCGACTCCTTGCCAGCAGGTGACGACTATGCGCAGCCGCCTTGAGACGTACTTCTGCTTTAAAGAGCACCAGGCCAGCTGGCGCAAAGAGTTGTTGGCCGGCCTGACCACGTTTATCACCATGGCTTACATCATCTTTGTGAACCCGTCCATCCTGTCAAAGACCGGCATGCCGATCGCGGCTGTGACCATCGCGACCTGCTTGGCGGCAGGCGTAGGTTCGGTGCTGATGGGCGCGCTGGCTAACTACCCCCTTGCGCTCGCACCGGGGATGGGGCTCAATGCCTACTTCACCTACACGGTCGTGCTGGGCATGCACGTGCCATGGCAGACGGCACTTGGCGCCGTATTCATTTCAGGTGCATTGTTTCTGCTGCTTACCCTCGGAGGCATTCGGCAAAGGCTGGTCGAGGCTATCCCGCATCAGCTGCACGCGGCCGTAGCAGGCGGCATTGGCCTCTTTATCGCGCTGATCGGTTTACGCAATGCAGGCATCGTGGTGCCGGCCGACTCGACCATGGTCGGTCTCGGTAACCTACATGCTCCCTCAACCTTGCTGGCTGTCTTCGGCATTTTGCTCATCGCGGTGCTGCAAAGCTTTGGGGTGCAGGCCTCGATGCTGCTCGGAGTCTTAGGAACAGCCCTGCTTGGCGTGCTCTGCCATCAGGTTCAGTGGCGCCCGCAACTGGTCTCTCCGCTCGCTATTCGCGCCACTGCACTGCACCTCGACCTGCGCGGCGCCCTGCACATCAATGCGTTCGAGATTATCTTCGTGTTTCTCTTCGTCGACTTGTTCGACAACATCGGAACATTAGTCGCAGTTACCCAGCGCGCCGGACTGATCTCCGCAGACCATAAAATCCCACGTCTGAAGCAAATCTTTTTCGCCGACGCAATTGCGACGGTTTTCGGCTCGCTTGCCGGCACCTCCACTGTCACGAGCTATGTCGAGAGCGCATCAGGTGTGGCTGCCGGCGGTCGCACGGGGGTGACCTCGATCACAACCGGTCTGTTGTTTTTGGCCTGTATCGGCATTGCTCCCGTCCTGGGAGTGATTCCGGAGTTTGCCACCGCGCCTGCGCTCATCCTGGTCGGCGCGCTCATGGTTGCGAGTGTGGCAAGTATTGAATGGAGTGAGCCGCACATTGCCGTCCCGGCCTTTCTCACTATCATCACAGTGCCTCTTACTTACTCCATCGCGACCGGATTATCCTTTGGCGTTATCAGCTTCGGCGCGATTGAACTGGCGACCGGGCGCGGGCGCAAGCAGCACTGGATGCTCTACCTGCTGGCCGTCCTGTGCTGTATGCGGTTCGTTTACATGCGGCGCAGTTGACCAGCACCGCGGATCTCGATGTCCCTGCAATCTGTGCACGCAACACTGAGAGAGACACCTCGGCTTTACCTTTGATCAGTAGTGATGGCGCAGTCCATGGCGTCGTCGCAATAGCGCCAGACTTTAGCCACCCGTACCGAAGTGAGTGTTCACCAGAGAGTTTTAGTCCGGACACGAATGAGGTGCCTCATTCATATATTCGACCTACGGTCAAAAAGGACCAGCGTGTCAAACCAGTCCTTTTTTGCCACTGCTACTTTCCGGCAGAGTGCTTTCCTCGGTGGAACATCTGATTCACAGTCGAGACAAAGTGGGCTGCCGCCGGTGGTGTCGGCACGCTTCCGCTTAGGATCGTTTTATACGGAACGTCCTGCCCGTAGAACGATTTTGTGTCCCCACTGTTCTGGTTGACTACATCTCCAGTAAGGTCAATGCCCGCAAACAGCCCCTTGCTGCGGGAATACGTCAAGAACTCTGCATTCGCGAGCTCTGTCGTGGAGGCCTGTGAATCACGGCCCACGGGGCCTGCGGCAGCAGCTATATCACCGCCGAGTTTCACCTTATCTTTGAGCAGGTCATCCATACTTTTGCCGTTGATGCCAACCAACACCAAATCGGTTGACTGGCCGCCAGCCTGTAAGCCGAAACTTGCACCTGTCAACTGGATGAAGACTGGAGCGCTCCAGCCCTTGGCCGTGCGACAGGTGGCGACTCCCTGGCCGTATTGGGCACCCACCAGGAATGCACCCTTCTTGAATCCGGGAACGACAGCGACGCATTTAGCCGAGGCTGCAATCTCAAGCGGAATCCCCTTATCCGGGGTGGCCATCAGCTCGTGCAGCACAGCATGCGCCGCTGCAATGCGGTCATCCAGCTTTGATTCGTCGGCCGCACCGGCGGCAGCAATACCGCCCAGGGCAAGTACAAGACAGCCAGCAGTGATCATCTTTCTCATAAAAACTCCTCCACTCAATCCGCATGAATCCTATGATGAAAAGCTAGTGACATACTCAGGAGCAAAACGATTGCAAACACACGATACCAGAGGCAATGGTTGCTGCTCCCTCTTCCGCACTTGTAGAGATGCATATTTCTTTCACAAGGCTACTTAAGAGAATGTCGATTCGGCTGCTGCATGGACAAGTATCGGTCGCCGCTATTTCAGGAACTCCTCGAAGCCGCTTTAACCAACGCCATGCTTATCACCAGCGTATAGTAAGAGTTCGTGCACGCAAGCGTTCGTCTCGGGAAGGTTGCGTATTGCCCCAGTGCCTCTTCAGTGCTGCGACGCGGCAAACCGAACAAGTGCCCGAGGTGTCCCCTGGTAGAAGCCCAGGATTGTACCTAAGGCGTGAAAGCGGGGCGACTTTTTGGCTGCCTGTGTCCCGCCGGCGCCTCGTCACGCAATAGACGTAGCCAGGCTGCGGGCCTGCATTGCTCAGACACTCTCTTGCTGCTGCATGGTGCCCTTGACGGCTCGCTTGCTCGGGCGCAGCCAGTCACCCCAAGCGGTAAGGTCAATGGTGATCAGCTGCCTGCACCTATCAGAGCGGGAACGCTCTGTGGCGGCGGCGGACTCTGTTTTGCTGAACGAGCTCGAAGGCCCCTTATACAGCTATTGCGCGAGGTGCTTTGTGTTCCTCGAGTTCCGCAATGATCACTTGCTTTTGCGACGGGTGGCGACTCCCTCATGGCCGCGCAGCTCTTGGCCTGAATGGCGAAAGTGTCTGCCAAACCTTGCACCTTCGCTTCCGCAATCGCCGCCGATCGCCGCCGTGCCGCCTTTCTGAGTGGTGGCGCGCTTCCGAGCGCATTGTTCTGCAG
>CAXTMM010000005.1:10543-57865 GCA_964245415.1 uncultured Acidobacteriaceae bacterium
CTGCAGGAGGGACCGCTTAAAAAGCGGAACCAGACCATCTTCTGGATGGATGGGCCCAATAAGCTGCATCATTCTGGCCGGGCTGCTTGAAGGCCATCCGTTTACTCGATGCTGCTGAGCGCGGACGATCTTGCCAAGGAGAGGCTAACGATCCTCTTGAGCGATTAGTTGCGCGTATGTTCGAGCAGACCCTCGAACACCAGAGTAATGGCCAGTACTACGTAGGCAACCTCGGCCAGAATGCATTTTTGGCCTACGAGGTGAGCTAGCAGCTACGTGCGCGCGGGTGCAACGTTTCACTGCTCATCATGGTCCAATTCGGATCCAGCTTCCATCAGCCGGCAGGCACGGGCAGTCCTTGAGCCGCGGTCCGCCGGGTCAAGGGTGAGACGTCCCATCTCTCCACGATGTTCAAGCGCCCTGCCTAGGAGTGGAAAACCCTGCCTGCAACGCCGTACGAGGGCAGGCGGCTGCTTGAAGACAAATGGCTATGTATCGCATAGGCAGGCGGGGATGTGATGCATCCTGCTTGCGAGTTCTCGCAGGCGCTTTTTGTCTCACGGCTGACGTATGTGCCTCGTCAGTAGGGTGGGCGCGGGCTACTAACCCAGGCTACCCTGCGCACGGGCGCGATGAGCAGCAGCCAGAGATGAGTGGAACTCGCTGGTTGCGCATGCCATCTGGGGCCACGTCCGTGGCGAGCACCTGGGACTGTTTGCGTTCCTTTTCGTGAATACTCTTTCCGCAGAGGCACGGCGGCCACTCGATGAGAGTGCTGCCCGAGCCTCGATATTCGTATCGGCCATGCTTTCGTGATTAATACAGGGCACCGGCAACCTGTTCCGCCACATCGTGCAGAGTTTCTTGCTCTCTTGCTTCTGACTTCGCCGAAGGATTGAAACTTTGGATTGTAAGACTAACCGCAAAGTAAGTGGCTCGGACGCGACTACTTAGCACGTCTATAAGCTTGTCTGGAGGGCGAGGAGTGGCAGGCCACGGCTTCATTTCCGATGCCCGAAACCTTTTGGCTTGCCGACCCACATGCATCCCTGCGAGAAGGTCCAACAGCAATCTCGAGTAGCGAGGCATCCGCGCCCTGCTCTAGAACAAACGAACAAGAGCCCCGCCCATCTGACTGCTCCTTCACGCTTACCTTTACAGTGCCGCCCAGCGCAGTTGAGACCGTTCCCTCAGTGAGCCAGGGACACGCACGTCGAGCATGCGCGGGGAGCGAACAGAACACAATTCCAATGTATAGCAAGACCGCGCATTTGATGAGAGCAGGCTATGCCTTACTCCGACCGGCCTTCAGCTGTGTCGACCTAAGTATCTTCCCACCCTCTTGGAGTACATAAAGCTTGTTCGCATCGAGGTCGCGAAATCGGTCCACTTGGCCACTCAACCAACCTGCGCCTGGTCAGGGGAGAAGGCTTCATGGCTGACCTGCGGCAGCCGTCGCAGCAGACAGGGTCTCAGCATGGATGTGCCAGGGCACGCTCTCGTTTGAGATCTCAGGATGGTTGCGCAGGTAATCAAGCGAGTAAGTCGGCACCCCGGATCGATCCACTTGATTGCGTACTGGGCTGCCTCAACCGACGCCTGCTGCTTCATGCCCACGCGGCGATAGAGGATCGCGAGATTGTAGTGGGCCGCACGTCATCTGGATCGATCGCCTGGAGCGCCTTGAACTGTGCCATTGCGTCTTCAATACGATGCTGCTGATTGTCGACGAAGCTCCCCGTCGCATCGACAGGCCGGTTGGTAAAGCTGTGGGCGCCTGGGTCAAGCCTTCCATAGGGTCGCAGAAATCCGCTCTGGTATATCTCACTGCCCGCAGCGTCTTTCACCGTAAACTGTGACATGCCTCGTACATCTCACGAACCGCGGGAATGAGCGAATGGCCTATATTCTTGTTCTGGACCACAACATAGGCATCGAGCGAGTCTGTCGGCTTGATCTTAGAAGAGACCATACCAAGCGGCGCCACCAGTGTGTCATGGCCGTTGATTTTAAACCCAAAGATATCGACATTCAGATAATTGCCGGTTTTCAAAAACTTGATCGTCTTCGCCAGCTGCTCATCAAAGCCATAGTAGAACGGCACCGCAATGTTGCCGGCAGGCCAGCGATGCGAGGCAAACGTGCTTGGCTCCCGGCTCGGGCAGGGCTCCGGTCGCTTCCCGTTTCATGTGGCAGTTCTAGCGGGTGGTAAAGTCGGCAGAGTAAAAGGTAGGCGGATTTCTCTGCGAGAACTTCGAGTTCTGCCACTCGTCATAGCTGGTAAAGGCGCGAATCTACTTATAGCTGTTCAGCGAAATTGGAAAGTTCGCTTTGTGACAGACGGAGCAAAACTCGGGAGTCTTATGCATGTCCTGCATGACAGCTTTTGAGTGACGATCGAGATGGGCAAGAATCTCGCTGTTAGGAACAACATCGGGAATGCGTTTTCCCTGCTCATCCACCATCACTGCCGGCACACCGAGGGTGAAGCTGCCATTGCCGAGTTTCGTATCTACCTTCTGGATGGAGTGGCAAACAGTGCAGGTAAGGCCGTCGCGATCAAAGCTTCTGTCGCCTTGCGCAACCGGGTTCAGCGCTCCTGAGAGTACACCGATTGGAGTGTGGCAGTTGTCGCAGTGCCGCGCGAACTCGATGCCCTTGGTGCGAATGAGTATGTCGACGCTGGTGCGATAGATAGGTGTGCGAGAGGAGTTTCGAATGTGGGGCTTGACGCCACTGATGAAAGGCTTCCTGGTGGCAGTGCCCGCAGTATTGGGCATTGGGAAACGACTCCGGCTGGATGAAGCTGTCTCCTTGCACCGCGGCATTGCCCGGCAGCGAGATCCTGTCCTGTCCAAAAGGGAAGCTGTACGTCTCATGCACCTTATCAGCATAGGCTTTGCGGACCGCTGCGCGATCGACCTGCGGATCCTGCGCCGCGTGAATCGTCGATCATACAAAGGCGCATATGCCGGCAAATAGAAAGGTCAGCAGCATGGCGCGTCGAGTAAAAGTCTGCATAAGCCGGGGCTAAGATTGGGGTGGCTTCAGAGTTCGTTTTTCAATACGTCAGCATGCATGGTGCGGACTGGCGGCTGATCTGGATCGGCACTTGACCTCACACGGCCGCCTTAAGCGCATCGGAGTACAGCGGACGACGCGGAAAGGTGTACACCAGTTAAGCGCCGTAAGGTATCGCTACAAACTTAGGGAACCATGTCAGCCTTCTGGCGCTCGGCGGCCGCGTCCACAGCCTTGCCCTGGCTATCGAAGACCTTGGCCAACCCCAGGTGCGCTTCCGGATAGTTAGCATCGTGACTCAGAGCATCGTGAAACTGGGCAGCGGCACCGGCCAGGTCCCCGCTCTTAAGCACTGCATACCGGCATTGGTGGCAATCTCGGCTCTCTGGCGATTCATGTTCGCATGCATCAGTCCGGCGGCCGCTCGGCAGGCTGGTTCTGCTTTACCAGCAATGCGGCCAGGTTCAGGTGTGGGTCAGGCTGCTCAGGCGATTGGCGAACGCCTCGCGCAAAGCGGCCAGACCCTCGGGCAGCGTGTTGAGCTGGCCATACACGCTGCCGAGCGTAGCCCAGCCGTCGCCGTTCTCCGGACGCAGCTTTAATAAGATCTTCAGCTCCCGTGCTGCATCTTCATATTGTGCCTGCTGCATGTAGAGCATGCCCAGCGCGTAGGGCGCTTCAGGCGCCGCGGGGTCAAGCTTTTCTGCAGCTTGCAGCTCCGGCACGGCGGCTGTTGTGTCGTCCTCCATCTTCAGAGCCAGACCCAGGTCATAGTGCAGCTGGGAAGAGTCCGGAGCTAGCTTCAGGGCAGTACGCAGCTCGTCAACCGCATCGCCCAGCTGACTTAGCTGCACGTAGGCGGCCGCCAGGTTTTGGTGAGCAGTCGGGCTCTTCGGATCCAGCACAACGGCACGTTGCAGCACGGATACAGCTTTTTGGCTTGTTGCGACTGGCTCAGAGCCAGGCCCAGGTTTGTCGTTGCCAGAGCATTCTCGGGTTCCACAGCGACGACCTTGCGCAGCAGCGCTACTGCTCCCTCAAGCTGGTTCGCGCGCTGTACGGCGAGCGCTAGCCCGAACATGGCCGCGGTGGAGTTAGGGTCCTGTTGCAATACTCTTTGGAATAAAGGGATGGCTTGCTCATCATGCCCGGTGGCCGCAAAAGCGTTTCCCACCTCGACCAGGATCGCGGGCCCCCCGAGCTGCGCTGCCTGGTCCAATTCCCTGAGTCCGTCCATTTGCCCTTGCGCCTGCAGCACAATTCTCAGGTGCAGGTGCGCTGATCTAAGACCTGGATCGAGACGGATGGCTGCGGCGAACTCACTCCGCGCGCCTGCCCAGTCCTTCTGCTAAGCCTCGATCGAGCCGAGCTCGTCGTGCAGCTCAGCCACGTTGGGCTGCTGGTGCACCGCCGCCCTCATCTGCGCGCCAGCCTGCGCCAGCGTGCCCGTTGCTACTAGAGCCCGGGCATAAGGAGCCAGCAGCTGCGCACGGAGCGGGCGCTTGGCGGCCCGGGCGCCCTGCTCACGCGAGGTAAACAACGGCGGCGCCTTGGCCGGCGAGCCAACCTGCTGATAGGCCGGCGCGAGGTTCATCTGCGCGATCGTGTCCGATCGCTTGATCGCGAGTGCTGCCTCGAGCTTGCGAACCCCCTCTTGCGTCCGTCCATGGTTTAGCAGGACTGTGCCCAGTGCGCTGTGCCCTTGCTCGGCTGCCGGACTCAGCTTGACCACAGTCTTAAAGTCGGCCTGAGCCGCATCCAGGTCGTGCCGCGATAGAGCAGCCTGGCCGGCCCGGTAGGCTGCGTCAGCCTGCTGCAGCGCCGGCGTGGGTGCCTGCCCAGATCCAACCGCCGCTGCCGCAAGCATGATGCTTACCCAAATTATGTATCTCCGTGCCATGCTCGATCCTTGCTCGCGAACTTCTGCTCTGTCCATTCTCGCCGGAACATCTTCGCCATCTGCGCGTTTCGACGGGGGTGACTGTCTTTCGCCCATTATCGATCAGCTGCTGCTAGCCGTGACCATCGCCAACATCCGATAAACTAAGCCTGCGGCATTCCTGCACAGGACCCTACGCTTAGAGGAACTATGGCAGCCCTGATTGATGCAATTGATGTAAAGCGCAAGATGACTTTTGAGTTGGACAACGTTCCGTTCTACTGCCTTGAGTCGGACATCTCGACGCCAACCGCGAGAGGTGGGCAAACCCTTGTCCGGCTCAGGGTGCGCAACATGCTCACGCGCGCAGTCTTCGAGAAGACCTTCAAGGCAAGTGACAAGTTCAAGGAGCCCGACCTGCAGACCGTTAGCGCCTCCTACCTGTACAGCGACGGCGACGGCTCCTACTTCCTCGACCAGGAGAGCTTTGAAACACTCTCCCTCAGCGATGAGATCGTCGGCGACGCGCTCGACCTGCTGGTTGAAGGATCGATCCTGCAGATCGATAAATACAACGGCAACCCAATCGGGTTGCAGTTGCCGGCGCAGGTGGAACTGGTGGTCACCTACACCGAGCCCGGCGTTCGCGGCGACACGGCGACCGGCAGCGTGACCAAGCCGGCAAAGCTTGAAACCGGCTTCGAGCTCCGCGTTCCCTTCTTTATCAAGGAAGGCGAAAAGATCAAGGTCTCGACTGAGACCCGGGAGTTTTCCGGGCGCGCCTGACTATTTCAGAGAGTGACAGGCGCCGGCGTAGAAGGCCAGTATGGAACGCCGAGCTCGGCTGACCGCTGGCAGACACATCGCCGGCTTGCGCGATCACGTGATCAGCAACGGTGACCGGCACACATACTGGCCGCTCTGGTGGCGCACCTGGCGATACCTGCAGCTCGAAGTGAAAACTCAAGATCAGCCATTGACGATCGAGGGCGTTGAGACTTTCTCCATAGCCTACCCATTCACGGCACTCGCGCACTTGACAGCAGCCACCCCGAGCTCTCGCATCTGGGATACCGGCTGGCGCACAGCACAGCCCTGTTCGCACGAGACCTACATGGACACGCCCTGCTGGGAGCAGTTGCAGGATGTTGGCGACACACGCATCCAGGCCTTGATCTCCTACGCGGTCACCGGCCATGACCGCCTGGCACGGCAGGCCTTGATGGCTTAAAGCGATTCCATGCTGACAGGCGGACTGACCCAAAGCCGATACCCTTCCTCACTCACCCAGATCATTCCGCCTTTCTCGCTTCTGTGAGTCGGCATGTTGCACGACTTCTGGCTCTATCGCGACGACGCGCCGTTTGTAGCCTCGCTCGTGCCTGGCACCCGTGGTGTGCTCGACTAGTTTGCGGCACGCCAGCGTGTCGACGGATTGCTGGGCAGGATGGAGTGGTGGCCATTCGTGGACTGGAGTCCGTCCTTGTACGCGAGTGGCGCGCCGCCGCGGGAGGCTGATGGCGGCTCCTCCGCACTGACGCTGCAGTTTGTCGAGGCCTTGCAATACGCGGCCGAACTGGAGAGCAGCCTTGGCGAAGCGGATCGCGCTAGCCGCTATCGCGCCAAGGCTCAACGCGCCTCAGACGCCCTGATGCGCCTGAACTGGAGCGAGCAGACCGGCTAGCTCACAGATACTCCGGCCAAAAAAAGTTACAGCCAACAGGCGAATGCACTGGCGGTGTGGCTGGATGTGGTCCCAAAGAATCAGCAGCGCGCTGTCATCAGGAAGGTGCTCTCGCTTACCCCGTCGCCGATCACGCTCGCGCCCGCAAGTTATTACTTCCGCTTTTACCTGGCTCAGCCACGGTCCACGCCTGGCTTGGCGACGAGTATGTACCGCAACTGAAGCCCTGGCGCGCCATGCTGCCGCTTGGTCTTTCGACCTGGGCCGAAACGCGGGAGCCAACCCGTTCCGACTCGGATGCCTGGAGCGCTCATCCTACGCTCGACCTTCTGACCATCGTGGCCGCTACAGCCCCAGGCTCTCCAGGCTTTCACAGCGCCACCATTACGCCCCACCTGGGCAGCTTGCAATACATAGACACCGTCATGCCAACGCCAAAGGGGCTCGTCACCGTTCACTACACACGAGAGAAGAGCCAGTGGAGAGCCGCGATCACCTTACCGGAAAGCCTGCCTGGCGAGATTGTCTGGCATGCAGCGCGTCGTCCTGCATCCAGGCCCGCAGGAAGTTGAGGTCCCGTGAGCGCCCGCTAAACCCGCACATGGCTAGCTGGCTTCTGATTTGGCTGATCTCGCAGATGCTCGCTCCTTGGCATAGATCGTGTGTACGATGCGGGGCGGCTGATCGCTATGGTGCAGGCTCAGCACTCGATCGAGCACGGTCCGGTCCCACGCGGTAAAGCGTTCGCGCTGGCGCAGATAATCAATCCAGGACTCCATGACAAACGTCTCGTTCAGATGGCGAGGATTGTCGGCATCCTGAAAGATGCCCCAGCGGATCGCTCCATCGCGCAGCCGCACATCTCTCAGCTCGTGGATGGCATGGACGAAGGCGTTGTAGTTCTCCGGATCGACAAAGTAGTCAATCAGGATGCGGACAGGGCCGTCGGACATCTCGGGCTCAATGGCGAGCTGCGGGACCAGCAACTTTGAACGGAATGGCCGCAGATCAGGCTGTTCTCCCCGCAGAACGTGCAGCCGCAGTCCTAGGGGCAGAGTCACCAGCAGGCCCACGGCAGCGGTGGCGAGCGAAGCTGGCGTCGAGGTATGCTCCGCGATCAAACCCCAAATCACGCTCCCGATAGCCATGCCTCCACCAAAAATCATCTGGTAAGCGCCCAGCGCGCGGGCCTGTACCCAGCTCGGTGCGGAGACCTGCACGGCAAGATTAAGCGTGGACATGGTGCTGGTCCAGGCAAAGCCCGCCAGCAGCAGAACCGGAATAATGACCACCGGGTAGCGGACGAAGGCGAGGATGAGTAGGGTCCCGATAAAGATCCCAGTCGAGATGGCGATGATCATGTCGGCCGAAAACCTGCGCCGGACCCGCGGCAGCTTCGTCGCACCGATGACCGCGCCGATACCCATGCTGCCATTCAGGATGCCGTATCCGAGCGCGCCCTGGTGCAGGTCGCGCGCCGCAACAACGGCCAGCAGAGCCCACACAGCGCTGACAAAGAGAGTGAAGAGAAACGTACGCGCAAAGGCCGCCTTCAAAGGTGGCGCGTACTGGATGTAGCGAAGCCCGGCCCGCATTGAGCCGAAGATGCGCTCGGCCGGCAGAGCGCTCTTGAAGAGTGGATTCCGCTTCCACTGGTAGAGCACCAGGATCACGCCGACAAAGGAGAGCGAGTTGAGCAGAAAGGTCCAGGCCGCGCCTGTCACCGCATGCGCAAAGCCCGCGATCGCGAGACCGCCCAGCGCTGGCCCGAGCGCGCGGGCAAGATTGAATCCTGCGCTGTTGAGCGAAACCGCCTCAGGCAGCTGCTCGCGCAGCACCAGCTCAGGCATGATCGCCTGCCACGCAGGGCTGTTCATCGCCGTGCCCACGTTGAGCAGAAAGGTGAGCAGCAGCAGCACCGCGGGCGAGATCACGTTGAAGAAAGTAAGCACGCTGAGCAGTGCGACCGCGCTCAGCATCCAGGCCTGCCAGAAGAGCAGCAGCCGGCGCCTGTCAAAGATATCCGCGGTCGCCCCGGCAAGGAGGCCCAACATGACGACCGGCAGGCTGGCCGCCGTCTGCATCAGGGCAATGAGCAGGGGCGACGGCGTGAGCACGGTCATCAGCCAGGTGCCGGCGGTGTCCTGCATCCAGCCCCCAAGATTGGAGACAGTAGACGCGACCCAAAGCCGGCGAAAGAGCGGTGACTGGAGCGGCTCAAAGCCGGTCGCTTGTCTCTCGATGACCGGTGCCGGAGTAGGCATGAGCGGCGGATTGGGTATCGTAGGTGAGGGCATGGCTAAGGATCTCGCGCTGCAGTTGTCGAACAGCGCTTCTACAATGATACGAGCCCTGCACTTGTCCTTGCCGCAGTGTCCGCCGGGGCGTCCGCTGCGTTCGGTAGACTAGGCTTGGCGCAATGCGAGGGTACGATGGCAAACCGGTATGGAGAAGCAGCACTGATGGTCGCCCGGCAGGCAGCATCTGCCGAGATCGATCCCGTAGTGCAGTGGAGGAATGCGATGGAGACGCTGTACCCGACGAGTGTGGCGGCCCGGAAAAAGCGCAGCCCTCGCGGGGCATTTCTTGGCCTATGTGAAGAAGGATTGGTCGCAGGCATTTCCTCAGGCAAGTACACCGAGTCGAGAGAAAACAAGGACTACGCGGTTCGCGCCGTAGCCCTCCTTGGAGAAGCAGCGCAGCACTGGTCAACAACGACTCTGTGGAGGGCTGTAACAAAGGATTCGGAGCAAGCTCACGAACAACAGATGGACATCGTCCTGGCACTCTGGAGGAATAACCTAATCGTTCACGCTTGATTCTCAGCTGCGCCAATCACAAAGAAATTGATCCAAGGAGCACTTCTCTCTATAGCGTGGGGTGACTTCAAGCCAGGCAGCAGCCGGGTTGCTGAGCAAGTGCCTCAACCAAGGGTGCAAGAATCCTGCTAGGCTGTTGGTACCACTCGCGGAGGGATGGCAGAGTGGTTGATTGCGGCGGTCTTGAAAACCGCTTTACCCTTGCGGGTAACGGGGGTTCAAATCCCTCTCCCTCCGCCATAGACCTGTTCTCAAGTAGCCTGCCCTCACGGTAAACTCACGTGTTTGGCGCTGACCGGCTCCGACCGAAATGCTATGTTGTGCTGACTAGCCGTTCTGCTTCGCCTGCGCACGCTCGCCCTGCTCCTGCTGCTCCCCAGCCTTTCGTGCGCAGGGCCTGGTGAAGTCGGCAAGCTGCCCACGCTTACCAGCATCGGGGCCGTCCATGGCATGAGCTGCGCTTAACCCGCGCGCACCCATTCTGTTTAGGTCTTCGGGTTTTCACCTATCACAACCCATCCGCGCGCCCGTCGTGATGGTCCACGACTGAAGCGTCTTTGTCGGGCTGCCGAGTGAGATCACATCCCCTTGAGAGCCGACGCGCGACGCTAGAAGGCGCAGCACAGAGCGGTCTTGGCTGGCGACACTGTGCTGAAAGAGCGCGAAAGGTGTCCAGCTGACGGTCCGCTCCTACGATCTGACCGGACGCGAGACCTGAGATGCTTCGCGTAAGTGCGGGCAAGCCGTTGTAGTGATCCATCAAAGGGTGGAGCGAGAATCCACCCGTGGATGCAAGCTTTTGCTGCCTGACGCGCCTAATTTGGAGACTACAACGTACCGCTCTCCGGCGCCTCTCCCAAGGGGCGCTCTTTTTTGCAATCAAGCATGTGTCTTGCTGTTACAAGCCGATTCGACCTCTGTCCGACAAACGCGTGATTCCTGCTAGAAGAACGACTCAACGCTCACCCGTCGTGTAGTCGAAGGTAAAGCGGCCGAGTTGGATCATGCCATGTGGTGCGGGCCAGATGCGCAACTGCTCGACCCTGTGCAGCGAATCATTGCGCCTGGCCGGGACCTCGACCAGCGCCCTGCCTGTGGCCGCTTGCGAGATTGTCACAAGCAGGGTGTCCTCAGAGCGCGTCCATCCAAGCAGGTAGCCGCCTGGCGACAGCTCGGTATCGGCCACCTTGATCGGCATCTGCACCAGCAGGTAGTCGGCATACTTGCCATTGGCCGAGTAGCCGGCGGTAATCAGCACAACGCCTGCGATCAGGCGCCCACGCTCATCGACCACACCCGAAGCGCTGCGCAGTTCAGTTTCGATGCGCTCTGCAATGACAGGCGCGCGCGCCGGCAAAGCGGCGCTCAGCTCCTCTTGGGTAGCGGCACGCCAGCTCGCTGCAAAGATAGCGGCTGCATACAGTACGCAGCTAAAAGCGGCCCACGCGATGCGCCTGTTTCCGCGTCCCAGCCTTGGTTGACATACATTCGCAGGGCACCGTGTCGCCCTGGCGGAACTGTGAAACCAGAAGTCAGTCAAGATGCACAATTCCTCTCTGCAGCGCGGTGGTCGCTGCCTGGGTGCGATCGGTGACGCCGAGCTTGCTGAGCATATTGTTAATGTGCGTCTTGACTGTGGCCTCCGAGATGAACAAGGCCGTGGCGATCTCCTTATTACTCTTTCCCGCAACAATCAGCCGCAGCACGTCGGTCTCGCGCTCGGTAAGTGAGGGGCCGGCGAGCCGCTCGGCCAGCCGCTCGGCCACTGCGGCCGGTATGCGAGACTTCCCCCGATGCACCGTGCGGATAGCATCAATGAGTTCGGCGATGTCCATGCCCTTAAGCAAGTATCCTCGCGCGCCCGCTTGCAGCGCACGATAGATATCTTCGTCTCCATCAAAGGTGGTGAGCACGATGATGCGCGCCTCAGCGTGGGTCTGGCGAATTTTTGCGATCGTTTCCACGCCGCCCATCCCGGGCAGGCGCAGGTCCATCAGCGTCACGTCAGGCTGGTGCTCGCGAAAGAGCGCGACTGCCTGCTCGCCGTTGGCCGCCTCGGCTACCACGTCGAAATCTTCGATCGTTCGCAGCAAGGCAAGAAAACCTTGCCGCACCACGTGATGATCCTCAACAATCATAATGCGCACTTTTTCGTGACGAAGGTCTGATTTCTCGCTCAACTTACGTCCTTTCCCGGAGCGCGTTGCAGGTCGACCCGCACTGTAATTGTGACGCCCGCTTCCGGTGCTGTGTCTATCTCAAGCAATGCGCCGATGCGAGCCGCGCGCTCGCGCATCCCCTGCAAGCCAAAGTGCCCCTGCAGTGAGTGACCTGTATCATCGGCACGCATGCCAACCCCATCATCGACTACCCGCAACACGAGCCATTGTGTATCGTAGTTCAGGGTAATCGTGATTGTGTGAGCGCGCGCATGCGCCACGGCGTTCGCCATCCCCTGCTGGGCGATACGCATTACCTCTTTTTCAACAGTACGCGCCAGCGGACGGTACGCGCCATGCACGCTGAACTTGATAACCGTGGCTGCCGCGTGATGCGGCGAGATCGCGGCAACGTGGGCTGCGAGCAGTGCTGGCAGCGCCCCGGCGTCAGCCTGCGAGCGAAGATTCCAGATCGAGCTGCGCGCCTCCGCCAGCCCCTCGCGCACCAGTACCCTGGTCTGCTTTAGCTGCTCGGCCGCAGCCGCAGTCGAGCTCGCGATCAGTCGTTCCGCTAACTCAAGCTGCACTGAAATAGCGACATACCCTTGAGCGAGTGTGTCGTGAATTTCACGCGCAATTCGACTCCGCTCTTCGATTACCGCACGATATTGCGCCTCGACAGTAAGTACGCGCCACTTATAAGCAAGATAGCCAAGCCCAGCCAGTGCAAGCGCTACCGCCACATAAAACCAACGAGTCTGGTAGAAGAACGGCTCGATCAGGAAGCGCTGCTCTGCCGGCGCAACACTCCACACGCCATCACTGTTCACGCACCGCACCAGGAAGCGATAGGAGCCCGGTGGCACGTTCGTATAGAAAGCAGTGCGCCTGCTGCCGGCCTCAACCCACCTCTTATCAAAACCTTCAAGCATGTAGCGATAGCGGACCCGTTGCGGCGCCACGAAGCTCAGGCCCGCGTACTTGATCGACACGCGACCATGCCCTGGAGCGACGCGGATCACCGCGTTACTGGTCTGCGCCACAGCCTGGTCATCGATCAAAACCTGCTCGATCGCAGGCAGCGGGGGCACCGGATTACGCGGGCCAAGATGCGGATATACGACCGCCGCACCATTCAACGTAGCAAACCATAGCCCTCCATCGCTCGCGCGCCACGCCGCTGGATGCCCGCCGCCACTGGCCTCGCTGATGCGCATGCCATCAGTGCTTCCGTAATGTGTAACAGCCACACCGCCAATTGTTGCGTAGGTGTCAAGCGCGCGTATGCTCACGCGATCCACGCCCGTCCGCGAGCTTAGCCACAGGTCGCCATCTCCATCTTCCAGCATGCCGTAAATTGTCGCCGGCAGGTCCTTCGCCGCAAATGACCTAACTGCCTCTCCGCGCAGGCGGCTCAGTCCAAGGCCATTGCTGCCGGCCCATAAAGAGCCTTCGCTGTCTTCAAGCAGCGCAGTAATCGCCCCCTGCAACTGCGGCGAGGCATTGCTGAAGCTTTCACCATGCATGCGGCTCAACCCGCCAAGCGTTCCCACCCACAGCGTACCGGCGTGGTCCCGCAAGATCGTGCCGATAAGATCGCTCGGCAATCCATCAAGCTTCGAGTACGAACGAAAGCGTCCATCCTTGTAATGCGACAATCCATTGCGTGTGCCAACCCACAAGGACCCATCGCGGTCTGCATAGAGCGAGCGTACAAAATCATCGCCCAGCCCATCCGCCGTCGTAAATATCTTGGTCTCACTGCCGCGCACACGCCCCAATCCCTCAGGCGTGCCAACCCATAGATCGCGGTCCGTTTCAGCCAGCGCCAGCACAACGTTGCTCGGCAGCCTGCCCGCGAAATGCGAGACCCCACCAGCCGTAAGCCGATCAAGGCCGCCTCCGCTTGTTCCTATCCACATCGTTCCCGAGTGATCCTGAAAAACATCGCGCACCAGGCTCGCCGAAAGACCGTCCTCGGTAGTAATCGTTGAGAAGGCCTGGTCGCGCAGCACATGCAGGCCTGCAGTCTCGGTGCCGAACCACATGCTGCCTTCGCGATCCTCTAGGAAAGAAATCACGCCTCCAATCTTCCTTTCCACGTGGTCTACACCGCCCTGCGTAATACGGGCTAGCCCTTCACTGGTTGCCACCCACACCGTGCCTGCGCGATCAAGATAGAGCGCCCGCACGCGCATCCCTGCAAACTCCGGCAGCGGCCTTGGCGAACCCTGGTCGACCAGGGCGACCCCTTTGCTGGTGCCTACCCACATACCGCCGCCAACAGCAGGCAGCAGGCTGGTCACATCGTTCGACGAAAGACCTGTAAACCTTCGCGCAGCATGGCTGGGACTGGCAACTGCAAGGCCATTCGCACCGCCGACCCATATCTCTCCGGATGCATTCACAGCCAGCGCTTGCGGCTCACCGACATCGGCCGTGACGATCGTCGCAGACGTCTTCGTCTGATCCCGACCGACCAACGCCGTACCATCGAGCCCGGCAATCCAGACACGGCCCTGGGCGTCTTCAGCGACCAGGCTTGCGGCTTCACTCAGCCCCAGCCGCTCAGTGCCTGCGACGGAAACGAAATGCTCTGCGTCGAAAGCAGCCGCTCCGGCAGAAGTAAGTGCCAGCAGTCGCCCGAAATGCGTGCGATACAACGCCAGCACAGTTATCGAGGGCAAGCCCTGCTCTCGCCCATAAGAGCGAAACACGCCCCCACGTTCGCGCACCAGGCCGCTCGGCGTTCCAATCCACAACGATCCGTCAGCGCCTTCGCTTAGAGCGGTGATCACAGCGCTGTGCAGCGCCGGCGTGTTTTCCATGTCGAACCCATCGAAATCAACGCCATCAAAGCGCACCAACCCAGCTTCAGTCCCGATCCACAGGTAGCCATCGCGCGTCTGCACGATCGCGCTAACAGTGTTTTGCGGCAGGCCAGAGTCGCTCTGCCAGGCCTGCTGGCCATACTCGCGCAGTGGCTTGCCCGTACCGAGCGCAAGCGACTGCGCCGCGTAAACAAGCAGCACCCAGCAGCTCACAAGCAGAACAAGAACCCGTGTACCACGCTTGAGCAGCGAGGAAGTCCATCCATTACCGCGCGTCCGTATCAGCCTGGACAAGATAGATCAGCGCACTCCGTCGAACGCAATGGTGCTCTGCTCAAGGTTGAAGCCCCGCAGCCCCAGCTTTGCCGTCTCGCTGCCGGCATAGTCGATTGTAAGCGTGCGGCTCTCCCCAGGCAGCAGCGAGACATAGTTATCGCTCATGTAAGCAGGCAGGATACGGTCCCCGCTCGCTGCACGCTCCGGCGTGATTTTGATGGCAAGCGCCGCCTGCGCGCCCTGGTTCGTGAGCGTCACTGTAAGCCTGGTCTCAGCCCCCGCTGGGCTTTTTCTATTCGGGTCGCGATCTTGGCCGGCGCCAGCGTGTTCAGCTTGCGTGAGCCGTCTCCATCGGCCGAGAGCCAATAAAGATTGGTTGATATCTGCCGGCCTTGCGCATCCAGCAGTCGCAGCCTTACCAAGATAACCCGCTGCTCATCGAGCATGCGCGATAAGTCCAGCCGAAACGCCGTTGTTATCTGGTCCGCATCCACGCTTACAGGTAGACTCTTGTCATAGAGGCGCGTGTTCCCGAGCGAGTAAACCTCGGCAGAAGCCTTTGCTCCCTGCAGCGTTTCCAGCGTCGTGTTGATCACCGTAACATCGCCATCGGACAGATCAAGCTGGATGTGCCTTGGCTCAGCCGCCTTTTGCACGCCGTAGAAAGACGCCTGCGTGTCATAGTCCGAACTAAGTATCTGCCACATATTACTCGGCCAGGCCGGCTGGGTCATCCATAACATGCGCCCGCTGTTCGGCGCCCATAAATGCTGATTAAAACCTTCAAAGATCGCGCGATGCAGCGTGTAGTTAAGCATCTGTGCCTTGCGTTCAAAATCCTTGAGGTTCGTGGCCGCACCAAACTGCCGGTCCATCTGCTCTACGAACGGAGCCACGTTGCCGTTTCCATCCTGGTGCCAGTCATGGTAAGCCCACGCATCGCTCACCGGCCATTGGTCGGCAGGCGCAATCGAGTGCTGCAATGATTCGAGCGTTGACAATGACGGGATACCAAGCTCGACCGAGAAGCCGCGGTTCAGCGTGTCATAGTAAAGCTTTGGATCCTTGTAACTGTACGGGCCACTGTTACGGAGATTAAGCTGGTTTGAGGACGGCGAGTAGTAGCGTGTGCCATCGAGTTCGGAAAGAAGTGTGGCCAGGCCCTCGTTGACGACTGGCTGCGGCACTCCCTCATTGCGCCCGCACCACCTCACGATCGAAGGATGATTTCGAAAGCGCCGCACCGTGTCGCCCGCATTTGCCAGCAGCAGTTGCGGGTCTTCGGCCTCGGCGTTGTAGTTCTGCGTTGACTCCCAGAAGTCGTTCCACACCATCATGCCGTACTCATCCGCCAGGTCGTAAAAACTTTTCTCGGTATTCTGCCCGACCCAGTTGCGAATCATATTTACATTGGCGAGCTGATCCAACCTGAAATACGGTTCAAGGTGCGCGCGGCTCACGCGTTTGCGTGAGTCGTCCATGCCCCAGTTGCCGCCGCGCGCCGCGATGCGTACCCCATTTACTTTCAGCACCAGGTCGGTCATGTCAGGTTCATTGGTAACCGCGCGTACTGCCGGCGAGTGCTCGGCCGCCGCGGTCAGCGAGGCAGCCCAGCCAACCGGCAGCTCGCGCATCCCGGTGTGTGATACATCGACAACACGCTCATGCATCTGGCGCGCGACCGTTGGCGAAACCTCCACTCGTTGCAGGTGCCCGGCGGCGTCATAGAGGCTAAGTTCGTAGGTCACCTCACGGATACCGAACTGCACTGACTTAATATCCGATACCTTGTCAGCTTCGCTTACAGCTAAGTGCAGGTGGTATAACTCAGGCCTGCCGTAGCCGTTCGGCCACCACAGTCGCGGATGGTCTACATGCAACTGGCGAAACTCTTCCGGCGCGAGCGTCACTACGTTTTCGCCCGGCGCAAGGGTAAGTCGCTTTGATACCGCCGCACCTTCAAAGCTGGCCATGATCGTCGCCTCTACCGGCATCATCGACAAATTGCGCACCGGCACCTCAATCGTGATCTCGGCCAACGAGGTATCAGGCAGCGGAAGATGCGTCACCACCTGCGCATCGCCGAGATCAAGATCATGCGTAACTGAAAGTGTTACATCCTGCCACAAGCCACTATTGCGATCACGAATCCCGGGAATCCAATCCCAGCCTTCGGTTGCGACAAACGTCGGCCCGTCCAGCAGCATCTCGCCGCCGTTCTCGCCCGCTCCGCCCTTGATCGACTGCTCATGCGGAATACCGGAGTGCGGCGGTGGCGCGATGCGCACAGCTAACGCATTCACAACGCCGGGCTTGAGCCTGCCGGTCACGTCGAAGATGCCGCGGGTAAACGCCCCCTTGATTGAACCCAGCCGCTCCCCATTCATCCAGATTTCCGCCGCATAGTTAATGCCGTTGAACGTAAGCTGCGCGTGATTGCCATCCGTTAGGGCCGGCGTCGGAAACTCGATTCGATACCAATACTGTTGCTTGTTGAGCGATTCCGGAATCGCTAGATTGTTCAGGCCGTAATCAGGATCCGGGTAGACGCCGCGATCTACCAGCGTGGTGAGCACAGTGCCCGGCACCGTAGCCGCGTACCAGCTTGTAGCGTCATAACCTGCGCGTGAAAGAGTCGCCGCTGCCGCAGAGACGCCCGGCGCGGCGGCAAGGCGCCAGCCATGCGCAAGCGTCCACTTCGCCGGCCCCTTGCCCGGCGCCGTTATCGACGCGTCGGCGACAAGCGCATCCGCCCATGCCGGCTCGGGCTTGACCTCTGGCTTGCTGTAAGGCGCACAACTGCGGGGCAAGGTCGCCGGATCCTGCGGCGCAAGGTAGCCCGCCTGCTGGCTCGTTTGATAGGGCCAGTGCTTCGATCCATCCTCATACTGGATCGCGTTGAAATCAGGCCGGCCGGCTGCCATCTGCTTCACCTCGTCCGCGCTGCGGACGCGCGGGTCGAGCGTGAAGTCCGCGATGCGGCCACCAAAGTGATGCCACCCTGTCAGCTTGGCCGGGATGGTCGGCTGGAGGTGCGGCTGGTCTCCATGCAAAGCACTCTCCTGGGTGGAGAGAAAATCCGGCGCCAGTTCAAGAACCGGCGCGACCGGGCCGAGCAGCAATGCACCCGCAGCCGCAGGCTCGCCATCAAGGTAGAGCGCGATCCTTGCCCCATCGCATATAGCAGTCAGCAGGTACCAGCCTGCCGACGGCACTGCTGCAGGGCTGACCAACATGTTCTCCGCGCCGAACCTTGCAGCAGGATGCCCAGCCGAAAGCGCGAGGAAGCGCGAGTCCTCATCGGCTGGATCGCCCACTCCAGCAATTAACGTGCTTTGCACAGCTCCTGACGTGTTTTCAAACCAGGCAGAAAGCGTCCACGGCGCATCGGCTTTCAGTACCGGATCAAGGCTGTCGATTGGCTTGGCCAGGCCTCTTCCGTCGGCCAAAAAGCTACCTGAGTACGGCCCGTACACTCTCGTGGCATCATGGCGCACCTGCAATGCCGAGCTTTGAGCACTGGCAGCGTGCAAAGCACAGGACAGAAAAATGCCGCCGAAAGCCAGTCGGAACAGATCAATGCGCAGGATCGAACTCCTTTTCGCTTTGTGCACAGGGTACCCGCGTCCCTCGAGGATGCGCCAGCATGAAGCCCACCTATACGCCTGGGCGCATGGAACAAGTGTCTTGTTTGCGATCGAAAAGGAAACCGCGCGTCGCTTTTGCGGCGTCTACCTCACCAATTAGCGCGAATAATTCTGTATATACATGTCCCGAGCCAGCCCCTGGCTGCGCGCGCGATCGCGCATCGTGGCCGCCTGCTGCTGGGTCAGCGTGCCGCCCAACGTTACCAGGAATGGCGCATGACCGGTACGCGAATACACCTGTGGGTCGAGCTCTCTATGCCGCTCCGCGATCAGGCGGACCTTCGCCTGGGCCTGCGTTTCGACGTTGTAGGTGTAAGCCACCACGCGCCATACCTGCCCCTGTTGCGGAGCGGCAGCAGGTGTATGCGCACTCGCAGCTGCCTTCGCTGCTGCCGCACCCGGCGCAGCGGTCACCGCGCTCGGCGGCGCGATATAGGCCGGCGTAGGCAGACCAGCCGCATTCGCACTCCCCTTGGTACTGTTACCCGTGAAATGCCAAGCCAGGAGAAGCAGCAGACACAAGCCGGCCGCTCCCAGGGTCAACAGCATCGGCATACGATCTCTTTGAGGCGTCCGAGGCTCCCTCCACCGTCCATCCCCCGTGAAATCCAGCGCATCATCTTCCGCCGCGTCGGTATACATCAGGGGCAGTTGCGCACTACCAGCAAAACTAGCTTTGTACTCCTTGGACGCTAAGGGGTCAGGCTCAGTGCGGCGCTGATCCGCTGCAGCCCGCGGCGAAATTTCGCCAGCAGCCGGCATCTGGTTGGACACCGCTACTTCGTCAGCCGTCCCTGGTGACGGCTGCGCGGCAGCGGGCCGCACAAACCGGCGCACCTCGCTCGCCACCTCGTCGATCCCCCAGCTGCCGCGCACCACATTCCGCACGATTGACGCGTAGGGCTCGGGCAGCGCGAGCGCATCCGAAGCACCCTGCAGACGCTGCTGCGTCAGCGATCGGTGAAGCACATCTGCCAGGCCGAACACGTCTTCCGCACGCGCTCTCTCGCCCTCCAAACCAGCAGGTGCCGGACGCACACAGTCGCTGCGGAGCTTGACCACCTGCCCCACAGCAAGCACACTCGCCGGCTCGACCTGCCCGTGCACCAGCCCGTGTGCATGCAGCGCTTCGAGCGCAGCCACAAGGCTTGCCGCAATCTCGCCTGTCTCTTCGATCGTCAACCGGCGCTCGTGCAGGATGTCGGCAAGGTTTTCCTGTGTTGACTCCATGACGAGGTAGATCAGCGGCGTGCCATCCATCTCAACATCGCCGAAGTCCTCGATCGCCACCAGGTTGCGCTGGCCCATGTCCCGGATCGCCTCGAAGCGAGCGCGCATCTCCTGCTGGTCATTGAGCGCTTCTGTCAGGCGGAGCACCGCAGGGCGGCCACTGCGATCGTGGGTCGAAAAGCTGGCGTTGCGCCCCTCGGTGCGCAGTAGCGTCTCTATCGGAAAGGTTCCCGCCAGCGTCTTGCCTTCATAATCGTTCCAAAGGTGCATTGTACGTTCAGTCCTGACTTGTTCGTGGAAAGGCGCTGGTCGCCGTGCACCTGGTTCGCGGCACGCTTCGAGCGTCCTCAGTGCTGCAGCCTTCACCGCAGCAGCCGCGCATTTGCCCCAGGCTTGCGACATATTTTAGTCGCTCGAGCCAGGCACGCTTCCTTCTCCATCGTACCCGGTTCACCATGGTAACGGTCACAGTCCTGCTGTAGCTCCCATCAGTGCGCGGTTCAGGTAGCACAGCTGGCCGACTGGCCCCTTCGAGCGGTACCCTCGTTTGAGGGATCATATTTGGCTGGCCTGCCCGAAAGCACCGTATGAAGCTGATGATCGTCGAAAGTCCAAACAAGGTCAAAAAGATCAAGAGCATCCTTGACGCCTTGGATCGCGGAAGCTGGGAGGTTGCGGCCAGCGTCGGACACATCCGCGATCTTCCCGTCAAGGAACTCGGCATCGCCACGCCCGAGTACACGCCCAACTACGAACTGACAGAGCGCGGAGTCGATGTCGTTAAGCGGCTCAAGACTCTTGCCGGCCGGGCCGAGCAGGTCTATCTCGCCACCGACCCTGACCGTGAGGGCGAGGCCATCTCCTGGCACCTGAAGGAGGCGCTCCATCTACGCCGCTATCAGCGCGTGACCTTCGACGCGATCACTGCCCCCGTGATCATGACCTCCCTGGGGCAGCCGCGCCAGATCGACGACCACCTCGTCCAGGCGCAGGAGGCGCGCCGTGTGCTCGACCGCCTGGTCGGCTACCAGGTCTCGCCCGTGCTTTCCCGTCAGACCGCTCAGCGTGGCTTGAGCGCGGGCCGGGTCCAGAGCCCGGCGGTACGGCTGGTCGTCGATCGCGAGCGCGAGATTGAGGCCTTCAAGGAGACAAAGCACTTCGGCGCCGAAGTGAGCTTTGACAAGAACGCGTGGCGCGCCCAGTGGGAGACCGGGCCGTTTCTGCTCAAGGGCGAGAAGTACCTGATAGACCAGACGCTGGCCGAGCGCGCTGCGCTCTGCCGCGAATTCCGCGTTGAAGCGTCCGAGAACAAGCACGCCGCCCAGGCTCCGCCGCCGCCTTTTACCACCTCGACGCTGCTCCAGGCCGCGAGCATCTCGCTCGGACTCAAGCCCGATGTGACTGCCCAGCTTGCGCAGAAGCTATTCGAGGCCGGGTCGATCACCTATCACCGCACCGACAGCCAGAACTTCAGCGTCGAGGCGCTCAAAGAGGTCCGCGCCTTCGCAGGCGGACGTGGTCTGCCTCTGCCGGCGAGCGCACGACGCTGGAAGGCTCGCGGTGGCGCCCAGGAGGCGCACGAGGCCATTCGCCCCACCCACTTCCCAGACGAGCACGCCGGCGACGACCGGCTGCAACAGGCCGTCTATCGTTTGATCTGGATGCGTGCCGTCGCTTCGCAGCTGGCCGACGCGGGGTACAGCGTGAACACGCTTCATCTAGCAGCCCTCCGCGAGGCAGGCTTGGCGCCGGATGGCAAACGCTTCACCTTCAAAGCAGTCGGCCGTACCCTGACCGCCCCCGGCTGGAAG
Source organism: uncultured Acidobacteriaceae bacterium (assembly GCA_964245415.1). Classification (GTDB taxonomy): domain Bacteria; phylum Acidobacteriota; class Terriglobia; order Terriglobales; family Acidobacteriaceae; genus EB88. The sequence goes on from CAXTMM010000005.1 coordinate 31,901, forward strand.
GCACTCACCGCCAGGGACGACGCCGAGGAAGACGAGCCCTCCCGCGATGGCGAAACCGACAACTGCGGCAAGGTCCCGCTGCTGCCGGTGGGCACAGCCGTCCGCGCCGAGGCCGGTCGTGTGCTCCACAAGCAGACCCGGCCGCCCAACCGCTACACCCAGGCCTCGCTCATTAAGAAGCTCGAAAGCATCGGCATCGGCCGGCCGTCCACCTACCCGGCCATTCTTAAGAACGTGATGACGCGCGGCTACCTGGGCGAAGATCGCAAGTTTCTCACTCCAACCGAACTGGGCTGCCTCATCGTCGACACGCTTGAGCCTCGCTTTCGCTTCCTCGACTACGCTTTTACCCGCGACCTGGAGCAGCAACTGGACGACATCGCGGAAGGGAAGGCGCTGTATCGCGACGTGGTTGCAGGCGCGGATGCGCAGCTGCAGCTGGAGCTCGCAAAGCTGAACGGTGTCCCAGTGTCTCGCTTCGCCAGCTCTGCCCGGCCCATACCGCAAGCCGCGCAACGCGCAAGCAGCGCCTGGAGCAGTTCCGGCAGGCCGCCTGGCTCTGCGTCGCATGCCAAGGCCGTTGACACTGCCCTCCAGAAGGCGGCGCCCGCGCGAAAGCGCGTCGCACGCAAACCCTCCAGCACAACGACCACTCCCGAGCGGATCCTCAACACGGCACCGGCCAAGCGCGCACGCACCTGGAAAGCGGCCGATCCTGCTTCGGCTCCCGTCAGGGCTGCCCGCGCGCCGGCAGCACAGTCGCTCGCAACGAACACCAAACCAGCGGCGACAGAGTTGCCATGCCCCAAGTGCAAACAGGGCGCCCTCCGGATTTCGCGCGACGAGAAGTTCTATGGCTGCACCCGCTACAAGGAAGGCTGCGGCTACACAATCAACGCCACAATTGCTGGCCGCCGCATGAAGGCTGCCGATCTTGCTGCGCTCTGCGCCGGAGGACGAACCCCAAACTTAACCGGTTTTCTCTCCAAGAGCGGCCGACCTTTTGAAGCCGCGCTGGTCCTCAGCGAGACTGGAAGAATCGAGTTCTCATTCGCGCCTCGCTAATTTTCAGCGCTAGAGCCTCTGGTTCTCTACTCTCACTTTTCATACTCGCGTCGAAGCTTGCAAGCAACCTCCGCTTAGCCGCCCCAGGTATCGGCGCCGGCCCTCCGGAGTGGCTTGTTCCCGTCCCACGTTGCTAGCACCTGAAGCACAATAAGGTCACTCGGCAAACCTGACATAGAAGTAAGAACCGTGCTTACCGCTCGAAACGACGCCGGGCGGCTTGTCGGTGAAGCATGTGCGCGGTCGTTCGGAAGATCAGTCAGCGCTCGGACCCACGCAGGGAGACCTCCCCTTAGCCGCCGAAAGAGTGGTCTTGCGGATGCGAGACACGAGCAGGAGGGCGCTTCGTAGATTTAATGCGATCCTCTATGTTAAGGTCTCCCTTATGCTCGCAGCTCGGACCTTGATCAAGCCCGTGATGGTACTGTCGGGATCTGCGTCCGAAGGCTCAGTAGCCACTCCTCAAGCGCGGCAGACAGGCACTGCCATAGATGGAACGGCGTCCATACGAGCTCGCCTGAGCGCTCATTTCGCTGCTAAAGAGACAAGTCACAAAGGGGAATACGAAGGGACGAGTGAACGAGCCGACTTCACCATACGTACTCACACATCAAAATAGCCCGGCGTTTGGCTCATAGACAATCTATGGATGCCTCTGGCGGGCGCTTTCCTGACCAGTGGCAACTTCTGCTTGATCGAGCAGGTGTGCGGAACAGGGATCGGTGGCCCTCCCACACACGGTCATCCTTCGGATGAGGGGCTTTACGTTCTTGAAGGTCATCGCACGGTCAATGCCGGTGGCAAAACCGTAAAGGCCGGGCAGGGCACGCTGGTTTCGGTGCCCCGGCTCGTCGAATACAGCTTTACAGTGGACGCTCCTCATTCTCGTCTCCTGAACTTCTACACTCCTGATGAGTTCGAAATGCTGCTCATGAGCCTTGCAACTCCTGCGGCGGAGCGCAAGGCGCCCGTACCAGGATCGACTCCTATGCCCCCGCGCTGGATGGTCGAAGAGTGCTCGCGCGAGTTCGGACAAATCCCCGCTGTTGCATTACCGTTAGCCGATCCACCAACCAGAAACAACATAGCGACGAAGCAGAGCACCGTCAATCCGGGTCTGCCCTACGGGGTCAATGTCAGCGATGCGCCTGCCTACTGGTCTCAGGGAATCCTGTGGACCATTCTTGCAACAGCTGAACAAACCGGAGGCTCCTACTCACTGATGGAAGAGTTCTGCCCGAAGGATGCGGGGCCACCGCCACATACTCATGAGCAGGATGAGGCGATCTATGTGATCGATGGTGAACTGACGATGATCGCCGGAGGAGAGACGTTGAGCGCAAAAGCCGGAGCTCTCGCGTACATTCCTGCCTGATGCGTTCATAGTTTTCGAGTGGATTCGCCTGAAGCGAGGTTGCTTAACTTCTACTTGCCGGGAGGCTTTGAACGGGTCATCACTGAATTTGGAGTACCTGCGAAGTCTCGAGTGCTCCCGCCCGCGGACCTTAAGCAGCTGGGAACTGAGGAGCAGATGAAAGCCTTGTTCCAGAGGTAGGAATGAACGCAGTTGCGCTCACCGACTCACTTCGACCCGGTGGCCACTGATGCTGCAGCCTCAAGCTTCATCGGGCTTTCCAAACAGTCCCTCAAACGGGGCGTCTTTGACCCGTGGATCTCGCTTGGTACCGAGGACTTCTCCGATGAAGTCCAGGAAGACTTTGATCTTCGGTGCCAACGCAGATGGACCAAAGTAGAGAGCGGAGATGATGGCGGGTCGCGGATGCCACAGGGGCAGTATCGGAACGAGCTTCTTGCTTACATCTGGTTGTCGGGCCATGTAAAGCGGCAGTATAGCGATACCTAAACCGCTTAACACCAGGTCGCACATGACGGCGGCATCGCAAGTAGTGACTCGAAAGACTGGCGTCACGTCCAGAACTTCAGCCGACCCGCTTGCTAACCTCCAAGTCTCGGCGCCGATGCAAGCATGTGCGAGCAGTTCCTCGGGGACATGGGGGCTGCCCACTCGCTGAACATACTCTGTACTTGCGAACAGACCTCGCAGGGTACTTGGAAACTTCCGCATTCGCCGGACGGAGTCTCTCGGCGGCACGATCTTGAAGAACACGTCTACATCCTCTCTGGGCTCTCGGCCAAAATCGTCTGTGTACGTTTCGATCGCAATGCGGATGTCTGGATAACGTTGCAGAAACTCCGGCAGCATCTGGACCAGCGCACTGTTTGCCAACACGATGGGACAACAGATCCTGATGAGACCACATGGACTAATCCGCCGCTCTTGCAGTGTTTCGGTGCCAACCCTTATCGTCAGGAGAGCCTGATTGCAGCTGACCAAGAATTCTGTACCAGCGTCGGTCAAAGAAATACCTCTAGGGCTTCTTCTTAGAAGAAGTACCTTCAGATGTTCTTCCAGTCTGGTCGTGGCACGCGCCACAGTTGAAGTCGGCAGGCGCAGTTCTCTACCGGCTGCGCTAAATGTCCCCGTTCGCGCCACTACTGTGAAAACCCGCACATCGTTCAAATCCAGCATGAAAGCCTTTAACTGTCGATTTCATCTTAGTGTTCGGGCGCGTCCAATATAGGTCCGCTTCGCTATGCGAATGCGATCCCGCTCAACCCTATTGCAAATGCCCTCCCGTGACAAGCCGGCGCTATGCTGGTACCAGGAGTATCAGGATATGGAAGACGCGACTCTCCTTCAGTTCTCCTGCTGACTCGCTCAGGAAAGGTTTACTCTGGGTTCACCGCCCTTCCCGAGCTGCGGAGAAGACGAGCAATCGATAGAACTTCAGAGTTGTGGACAACCTGTGTCTTACCGTCCCGGATCCTGTGCCCGTACACGACAGGTCATTTCACGTGGCTTATGTCGGGTTACTCGAATGGCGAACGTATTCAGCAGGCGATGGACGGTTTCGTAAACGGCCCGCAAGAAGAACCGTATCAACGATGCCCCAGAGTCCGAACGCAACCTTTAATTAGTCGAATCGAAACCTGATAGTGCACTCAACCGCGAGCCGCTTTATAAGCTCCTGTGCTGTCCCCTGCTTCTCTGTGAGAGCTATCGCAACATGATCCCTTACAAAGCGCCTGCATAGCCCGCTCAGGAAAACGGCATTACGTGCCTTCGCCAGCTGAGCATATAACTCTCAAGGGCGCTTTCCAGGCAGGTCCTGCAGTAAGAATCAAGACCTGACGCACGCGCTCACTCAGGCCAGCCATCTTTTCTTCGGCACTTAAGAACTGGAAACGCCGTTCCGAGTTCCGGGCTCTTCAACAGCAATGTCGAACGGCCCGGTTCACCGCTCACCATCAAACCTCAGCCAAAAAAATCAGCCACATTCGCCCAAGTGACAGCAGTTTCGCTGATCACCTTCTAGAGGCTTTGCTGGGCTTGCGGTTAGCCTGGCCCACTCTGTCGGAGCGGTATCCGGCTACCGAAATCGTCTTTTGTCTTAGACATCCGCTTTTTACCTATTGATCAAGACCGACAGCATTCGCCGGTACATCAAAGGCCATCAGAGTGAGAGAAACCATGGTGAACCAGCCCATAAGCACCGTGACGTCGACGATGCCCGCATCTCCCAGGAGTTCTTTGCATCGTTTGTAAAGGCCGGTTGGAACGACACGGTGGTTGGCAAGCGCTGAAGCGAGTTCGTAAACGGACTGCTCCCGAAGATCCGTAAAGATTGTTGGCAGACCGGCGATAAGAGCCTCGACGCTTTTTGGTTCGAGGTGGCCTTGTTTCTCGCCAATCTGTTCATGTTCATAGTTGCCGTATGCCGCGCGCCATTGCCCATTGATGATGTTCGTGGCGATCTCGATCTCGGCCTTGGTGAGGGTAGACTCCTTCTGGTAGTAGTATCCAGTCGGAACGATCGTCTTGGACAAAGTCGGGTTTGCCAACCATATCTTGTGGGGACCCGGTACTACACCGCGAAGCTTCATGGTGAAGTCGTAAGCGTCTTTCATCTCGGGCGCCATTTCACTGGCCGGGGTTTCCTGATAACGGCCGAATGTACCAAAATCAGCTGTTTCTGCCATGCATCCTCCTATGGTTTCGAAGAAAAGTCTTTGATACTACGGCAACCTTGGCTTAAGCCGAAGTCCCTTAGGCGGTAAGGCCGACCGTGGCGGTGGTGAAGAACTCCTGGCTACCATATCCTCCTCGTTTGCTTTGCGCGCCCGATCATAGCGACGCCAAAGGATAGATGCCCTGGCGAAGCTATCAACACGAGGACGCAACGCAAAATAGAATTGCGCCTAAGCTACGGCAACTCGTAAACCGAGCATCGCTGCGCTCCGCATCACAACCAGGACACTAGCAGTAAGTCTCGCCCCCGCTGCACGGAGAAGATCAAATGCCACCTGAGAAGATACATCAAGCCAAGGTCTCGGCGGTCGCCCAGTTCCCGCCCAAATACTTTCTTGAGAACCTCGCTGTTCGTCAGGACAACTCAATCCTGGTTACCGTTGCAAACCACAATGAGTTATGGTTTGTGCCATCTGTGAATGGAGAGGAAACAGTATCTCCGGTTCTACTATTTACCTTTGCTGAAGTTGCGTGCGGCATCACAGAAGTCGAACCGGACCTCTTCTACATTGCTACAGGAAATTTTTATACTACCCACGAGGCCTACCTCCACCGTTTGGATCTGCGAGGCTGGCGTCCTGGCGCGGCGGTTCATCCGGAGATGGTGCTGCAACTACCAACTACGGCTCGTGGGTTGAACGGTAGCTGCCTCGTCGCGCCGGGTGTATTGCTGATAGCAGACTCTTTCGCGAGCCTGATATGGCGCGTGGATCTGCCTCAGGGTGGGGGAACGCCTGTGGCTCGTGTCTGGTTAAAACATGAAAGCATGGGCTACTATCCCGGGCAGCTAAAGCCCGAACAGCCCGGTGTCAACGGTGTACGTTTCGCTGCAAAGACAAATTATCTCTACTACACCGCCACGGCCAAAAAGCTGTTTATGCGTGTGCCGGTTGATCCGGAGACGCACGATCCTGCAGGAGAGCCGGAACTTGTGGTCGCCGGCAGGATGGGCGATGACTTCTGCATCGACGAGGATGCGGGCGTCATTTACCTGGCAACTCACCGCCAAAATACAATCGACCGCGTCTCGATGAATCCTGCCGAGAACAGTGGATTCACGCAAAGCGTCGCAGGAGATCCTTTCAACGAAGAACTCATCGGACCTTCGAGCGGCGCCTGGAGTCGTGTCCCGGGAGAATACGGGCGAATAGCCTTCTTTCTCTCCGATGGCGGTACAGCTTCGCCGCCGCCTGATGGTATCGCGCGACCGGCTAAGCTCTTGCGTGTAGACCTCTCGAACTTATCCGAAGGTCCGAAAGCATGAGTCGCTCTCCGGTAAGTGAGAGTTCGACACTCGCATGTAAGCAAGATCAGGAAGGCCCTGAAAATAGGAAGTGGGCGTTCGCAACCGACAGGTTTTTAGGCGCACAGTGCAGAAGCAGTGAAGGAGACTTGCATGCCCGAGCAAAATGAACATCTTGGTGGACGTTTGCCGCTATTCACACCTAACAGCCTGACGGCGCCACAGAAAGATCTTTATGACTTCATTATGACCAAGATGGTTCCCTGGGCAAATTCGTCTGGCTTCAAAGCCAATCTCGCAGATGGGACGCTCATCGGTCCTTTCAATCCAGTTCTGCTAAGTCCCGAAATGTACAAGGCCTTCCTGAGCTTGCAGCAAGTTGAGCAGGAAAACACCTCGTTGAGCGCGCGCGTTCGGGAAATTATCATCCTCACCATTGGTTCGATTTGGGAATCTGACTATGAGCGATATGCCCACGCCGCTGTTGCGCAGAAAGCTGGTCTGTCTTTGCACGCCACCCGTGCGCTCTGCCAAGGTCAGCCTGCCGAAGAGTTAAGTCAACCAGAACGCCTGGCTCAGCAAATCACGAAAAAGCTCACGGTTGAGCACAAGATAGACGATGCGCTGTACGAGGAAGCGGTCGACGCTTTCGGTACACGGGGCATTGTGGAGCTTGTCATGCTCGCCGGGTGTTACGACATCATCTCGTCCTTGCTGAATGTCTTTAGGGTACCTTCTCCCGATTAGAGATATCGACGGCATCTTCATTCAAACATTCTGCACTTGCTCCCATTCTGATACAAGCAGGAAGCGCTACGGGCATAGTCTGCCAAGCTGGCGATGGGAGCCCGGTGCGGCGCCGTGTTGAAAAATCGACCAACGACAAACAACCTGTAGGGAGAGACCTCATGAGTTTGACAGTGAGAAGGATAATAGCTGGAAACAACCACGAAGGAAGATGCGTTGTTGTTGCTAACGAGACGATAGATGCCGTGTCCCGCGGGATGGGGGCGGGCATCACAGGATCGGAGATGTGGTCAACAAATCAGATGCCAGTCGACAATGCGGTGGCGGCGGAATCATCGCAAAGAACAGGCTTTGTGAAATGCTTTAACGATTTCAACTGGGTAGGTACTGGAGGAGGTACGACGTTCCGGGTCACAGAGTGGGCTCCTGGGCACGCGAAGTTTACCCACCGTACACAAACAGTTGATTACGACATCGTTCTGGCAGGTGAAATTGATTTGGAATTAGATGACGGCGAGGTCGTACATCTGAAAACGGGCGACGTAGTCATCATGAGAGGTGGCACTCATACATGGCACAACAAGGGTGCCGTTCCGGCAGTAACCGCCTTCATGTTAGTGGATGCCTTGCCGGTAAGTGCGAAAGGTAAACTCTTGGAGCCATTGTTCCCGGCTGATCCGGGATCCACGTTCTAGTTTCCAAGCCGCACATTAGGGAGGAATTTCTTCATGGCTCTGATATCTGAAGTGTCCACACACGACGTCACGGATAGTAGAGGGATCACGCTTGAAGAACACTTCACGACCGTTGACATACAAAGAGCGGTGTCAGCTCTCCTGCCGCAAACCCCAGGCATGAAACGCCTCCAAGCGAAGCTGCTCGATCTGGGAGCAGATCGCTTGGCAGACATGGATGCCGGAATGGTTGAGATGCAGGTTCTCTCATGCGGTGGAATGGGCGTCGACAAACTAGATGCCGCTGAATGTACAGCGCTCATGCGCTCTGCAAATGATGAGCTCGCGCTGGCGGTGCAGAAGCACCCGGATCGCTTCGCGGGTTTTGCAAGTCTAAACCTAAAGCAACCCGAGCAAGCAGCAACAGAGCTCCATCGTTGTGTGAGTACACATAAGTTCAAAGGAACGCTTGTCGACGGTCTAAACGGAGGAGGATTCCTGGACGAGCCCAAGTTCACGCCGATCTTTGAAGCTGCGCAATCGTTAGGCGTTCCGCTTTACCTGCACCCCTCACCGCCTCCCGGAGGTGTTTTTAACGCATACTTCGCGACTTTGCCGAACGAAATCGGCAATCGCTTGGCGACGGCGGCTTGGGGCTGGCATGCTGAATTGGGATTGCATGCTCTCCGATTGATCACCACTGGTGTGTTTGACAGGTTTCCTCGTCAACAGATCATTATTGGCCACATGGGCGAAAACCTACCGTTCTCCCTTAAGCGGGCTGCTTCTGTCCTGGGCGACGCGGTGAGCCACTTGGAACGGCCCATCTTAGATTATTTCCATCAAAACTTTCATGTCACGAGTAGTGGGTACTTCAGTCAGCCTCCTTTTCAATGTGCTCACTCGGTTATCGGCATTGACCGCCTCCTTTATTCAATCGACTATCCCTACTCTGAGACCGGTGAAGGCAGGCGCTTTCTCGAGGAACTCCCTCTATCCCCAGCCGATTACCTCATGTTCACTCGAACTAATGCTATGAACCTTCTTGGTTTTACGGCTGCGGCGCATGACCACGTTCCAAGCATTATGTGAGCTGCGGTAGCGCGACGGCCGCTCCACTCTGCTTAGCTGCCGCTGCCTTCGTCCAGATGTAACTCGGGCCGACCAGGTATTGCTGGCATGTTGCTCGGTGCGCAGCTCACCGATGAGGGCGGGACCAAGGCCGACCTCGCATAACCCAGAATCAAATCGGGGAGTTTTGCTTGCTTCGCCAGGCAGTGGTGGCGCCGATCAGCGCGACTGCTTTCGAGCACTACCCTTTTTCCGCAAGTCCATTTTGGCGCCATGACGAAGCCGCCTCTCATCGCACCGTTAACGACCGGAGGTGGATGCCTCCCACTACTAGAGAACACTGCCGCCAGACGGACTACTGCGCTGCTGGAGCCGAGCGCAGCGGATGATGAAAACGGTAGACGAGTTCGAAGTAGCCGAACTGCGCGTTTGTCGTCTTAGGGTAAATGGTATGAATGACCGTGCGGCCGGCAGCAAAGCCGTAGTAAGCCGACAAGGTGAGCGGCTTGGCGACTGCGTAATCTGCGCTCACGTCATAGAAGGAGGCGAAGCTGGTGTGCGCGTTTCCAGGCCGGCCCTGGTAGCCGAATACTTTGCTGTCCCCGGCACCGCCGCCGGTGTACCAGAGATCGTGGCCATTGGTGGGTTGCAGGAAGTGGAGGTCGGTGCGCAGGTCTAGTCTCTTGGCCGGTTTATCCATAAACTGCACGAACTGATCGCTCGAGTTCATCATGTTGAAGAATGGGAAGCGTGCGTATAGGCGCGGCGTGGGCAGCACCTGGAAGAAGGTATTGTGCTCGTGATCAGTCGGGTTGTTGTCACCTGTGCTACGCAGAAAGCCACCGCGCAGCCAAGGCTGGCTGGGCACAACGTCAGCGCGGATACCGCCTTCGGCAACGACTGCTCCGGCTCGGTGATTGAGCAGACCCCATTGTCCATCCTGCAGTACGCCCCAAAAGAGCAGGTCTATGGTCGATCTGCCAACGGGCACTGCCGCCGCGGCATTGGCGCCGTAGCTGCCAACGCGAATGTTGTGATGGTCGGCGGTGCGCACAGCCAGCGCGCGATTATCGGTCTTGACAATATTCGGGCGGCCATCATGGTAGTCCATGGCGAATCCGCGCAGTTGCACCCGTTGCTTCGCCAGATAACGTGTGTAGGCGAGGTATTGCAGGTCCACGTTCAGCTCAGGGTTTGCGTTCATGTTGTAGACGCCCTGGTCAGCGCGGGCAGCCATCGCAGTAAGGTCCCAGCTATCGCCCGACAGGTGCGCGTCGGCGCCGTCGAAACTGCGCTGTCCATTGGAGAAGCCGAAGTTGCCCACCAGTCTCTGCTGAATGCGGTTGGCCTGCAGCCAGGCGAGGGTAGGGTTCTTCGGCGTGGTCTCCTGCCCATCGAAAAACTCAAACCGTCCCAGCCGAATGGTGTTGCTGTCGCGGTTGAAGTGGTAGCGCAGGTAACCCTGCTTGAACGAGGCTGCTGCCGGCTCGGTGTTGTTGCTGTTGCTGGCGTAATAGGTTCCGCCCAGGCCAAGTTGGCCTTGCGCGGTCACCGTGGAAACCGCATCGCTCGGCAGCCCAAGCATCGCGGACTGCGATAGTTCCAGCTGCCAATCGAGGTGTTCCACCCTCTGTTGCAGGCCGAGGCGGAGGAGCGACTCGACGTAGCCATACTGCTCGGCGTGGGGCGTAGCCGCGAACCACTGCCAGGCCTCTACGCGGGTGCGATCGTAGACAAAAAGCGTAAGCGGTTGCGAAGGAGATTTTGCCGTTGATGGGGTCGAAGGCGCGCTTTGAGCCTTCGCCGAGATGGGGAATAGAGCAGCGCCGAGCAGGATGGCCGTGGTAACGAATCTCAAGTCAGTCTCCTGGAAATAACTGCTGGAATGCTGATCAAGGGGTCAGGCATGGACTCTGTACAGGGTTGGCGTCGATGTGGCGCTGTTTTCAGCCTCGTCGAATCACTACAGTAGCATTAAAAAGTAGGATTTACGTCGATCAAAAGGCTGAGGTTTTCTGTCGCCCCTGGGTGGAACGCGGGACGCGAACATGCTTGCGCTGTGGAGTTGGTCGTTTCGAGATGGCGGTTGTTCTTACTGGTTTGATAGAGAACTAAGCCGCGATATCAGGTCGCCTGCGCGTATAGGCAGCTTCCGAATGCGAACACCGGTGGCATGAAATACAGCGTTTGCGATGGCAGCGTTGACGCCAGTTACGCCGAGCTCGCCCAGGCCCTTAATGCCGAGTGGATTGACGAGGTGATCAACCTCATCCAGCATGATGGTCTCGATGTTGCCGATGTCGGCGGCTACAGGCACGTGATATTCGCTCAGGTCCTGGTTGACATAACGAGCGCTGGAGCGATGGATTTCAGTAGCCTCGTGCAGGGCGGAGGAGATGCCCCAGACCTGGCCTCCAGAGAGCTGCGCGTAGGCCGTGCGACGATTCATGATGCGACCCGCGGCGTATACGCCGACCATGCGCGGAACACGGATTTGACCGGAAGCGCGCTCGATGCGCACTTCGACGAACTGCGCTCCAAAAGCGAATTGCATGCGATCTTTGAGGTTTGAGCCGCCCATAATGACAGGCTTGCCGCGTTGAACGAGTGCGGGACCGATGAGCGGTGGAGCGCCATGAGGATTATTGCTGGCATTCTGGATGATAGGTTTGCCGCGACCGGCACGTTTGAGTGCCACTTCGAGTGGCTCCGACAAGGCCCCGGAAGTGACTTTGCCCCCAATCAGCCGGACGGATTCTTCGCCCTGTCCCTTGAGCGGACTGGATCTGTTTTGGACGGCGGAGACAGCAATGCGGCGGCAGATGGCTTCGCAGGCCTTCGCAACGACGGTGCATACGCTGGCAGTGGAGTTAGAACCGGCGGACATGGGGGCGGCGGGCAGCTGGGAGTCGCCGATGCGCACCTCGATGGAGTCAAGTGGGATACCGAGGAGGTCGCTTGCCGTCATGGCAACCACGGTACGGATGCCGGTGCCGATCTCATGCGTGCCCACCTCGACGATGGCGCGAAGTTCCGGGGTGATGGTAACGCGGCACTCGGCGGGGCCGACCTGGGTCGGATAGAAGGCAGTTGCGTAACCGTAGCCGATCAGGTCGTTCGAGCTCGACATGCTGCCCGGCTGCGGATTGCGGTTAGACCAACCGAAAAGCTCTGCGCCGCGGTCGATGCACTGGAGCAGCGAGCGGCTGGTGTAAGGCTTGTTACTAACCGTCTCGATGAGCGTCTCATTGCGCCGGCGAAGATCGAGCGGGTCGATCCGGAGCTTATGGGCGAGCTCATCCATGGCCGATTCGAGCGCGAAGAGGTACGGCGTCTCCGGCGGTGCGCGCATAAAGCCGGGCGCCTGACGATCTGTTTCAACGTTGTGGACGAGAGTGCGAACGTTCGGACAGGCGTAGAGGCGCGCGGTAGAGTCAGAGCCTGCGGTAGCGAAGAGCTCGTTGCGGCTGGTGAGCTCCCAGGATTCGTGATCAAGGGCGGTGAGGTGGCCTTCGCCGTCTGCAGCAAGCTTAAGGTGGTGGCGTGTCTCAGCACGAAACGTTCGCAGCGTGAAGCCCTGCTGGCGAGTGGCGACGAGCTTGACCGGGCGCCCGAGACGCTGGGCAGCCAAGGCGATCAGTGCTGTGTATTGGCCGAGTTCGCCACGGGAGCCGAAGGCGCCACCGATGAAAGGCGAGAGTACGCGAATCTTTTTCGGAGAGATGCCGAGTTGTTTGGCGAGACCGTATTGCGCGCCGCGGACACTCTGCGTCGACTCCCAGACGGTGAGTTCATCGCCTTTCCAGGCACAGGTTGTCTGAAAAAGCTCCATGGGATTGTGGTGCTGAGCCGGGGTCTCGTACCACGCGTCGACCATAGCGATAGCCGTGGTAAACCCATGCTGGATGTCGCCGGCCTTGAGTTCGGTTTCGCCAAGGGATTTCGGTTTGACAACCTTTGCTCCGGGCGCGTCAAAGTCTGGCGTGGGACGTTCCTCCTTGAAGGTGAAGACGAGAACTTCAGCTGCAGCCTTGGCAATCTCGAAAGTGTCCGCGATGATCACGGCTGTGATCTGACCGCAAAAATGTATCCGATTGGAGGCGAGCGGTGCGACGGCGTGCGACATGTAACCGCCATCCAGAAGGGGCTCGCCCGCTTTTATCCTGCGGCCTACCTCTTTGTAGGTGAGGATGTCGCATACCCCGGGCATAGCACGAGCTGCAGAGCAGTCCAGGGAGCGAATGCGGCCACGGGCGATGGGAGAGGTAGTCAGATAGGCGTAAGCAGTATCAGGTACCTTGTGGTCCGCCCCATAGAGGGCTCGGCCGGTCACTTTGGCAATACCGTCTACACGGGGCGGCGCTGTTCCAATGACGCCGTTAGGGCGAATCGAATCCATGAGAACTCCTCTGCCAGCTTGGGACCGCGGCTTCAAAGCAGAGATTCAACGAACCGGATGCCCGGTTGTACCAGTTAAGGCGACAATCTGGTCGCAGCCGCGAGTGAAGTGAACACGCCAGAGGCAAAATGAGCAGGCTGACTTTAAGCAGACATGATCTTGTCCGGGGTTATCGGGTACTCCCTCACTCTTTTCCCTGTCGCGTTATAAATGGCATTAGCCACTGCGGCTGCAGTTCCGGTTATTCCAATCTCGCCTATGCCGCGCGAGCCGAGGGGATTGAATTTCAGATCAGGTATGTTGAGGACGGTTACGTCAATCACGCCGATGTCGGCGTTTACCGGGACGTGATATTCGGCGAGGGATTCGTTTGCTACTCGGCCATACACAGGATCCACATGCGCCTCTTCATGCAGGGCGAAAGAGATGCTCCAGACGATGCCTCCCATAAGTTGGTTGAGCCCGGTTTTCTGGTTAAGCAGTGTTCCGATATCGTAGGTGGCGACGACCTTGCGCACTCTCACCATGTGAGTATCTTTATCGACGGCTACTTCAGCAAAGACAGCACCCCACGAATTAGAAGTCATCGAGTCTTTCGACTCTGAGGGCTCTGCCGATCCATTTGCCTCCACCGGCTTGTTGCCGTTGCGAGCGATCAAGTCCGCGAGATCGTCTGCCTGAGAAGGATTGTTCTTGTTAAACAGCTTTCCGCCCTTTGCCTCGATGTCTAGTGTTTTCAGTCCGTGCAAGGGAGATGCCGCATCGGCTATCGCCAAGTCGGCCAGCTTCAACTTCAGCTGCGTGGTGGCATCCTGGATAGCCGGCAACACAGAGGCAGAGGATTGCGACCCTCCGGATACAGGCGCCTTGGGAAGCGTTGAATCGCCAAGCTTTACTTCAACCAGTGCAGGATTGATGCCCAGGCCCGCTGCGGCCTGCTGCGCCATGATAGTGTAGGTGCCGGTTCCCAGATCTTGCGTGCCGGAGCCTACGAACATCCTTCCGCCTGGCAGCAGGCGTACTATGGCTTGGGCCGCACTTCGATTTGCAGGATAGGTGGCAGTCGCCATCCCATACCCGATCAGCTTATTTCCTTCACGTACGGTGCCCGGCATCGCACTGCGCTTTGACCATCCGAACCGCTCGGCCGCCTGGCTGTAACAGTCGCGAAGATGCTTCTCTGTCCAGGGTCGATCGTGGCTTGGATCGTTCTCTGCGTAGTTCACAAGGCGTAACTTCACTGGATCCATCTTGAGCTTCTCTGCCAACTCGTCTATGGCAATCTCAAGTACTGCAGTTCCGGGCGCTTCTCCTGGTGCGCGCATAAACGTGGAAACTCCGAGATTGACCTCAACGACTTTCTCGGTCACGGAGTTCGACGCACTCATGTAGAGGTTCTTCGTTGGATTGGCTGCATGCTCGGTGAAGTCTTCCATCACCGATGCGTTCATGATGACGTCCTGCTGCATGGCGAGCAGCTTGCCATCGGCACTCGCACCGAGCTTGATCTTGTTTATGGTGGATGGACGCCCACCCACCGGCCCGAACATTTGTTCCCGTTCAAGGACAAGCTTTACAGGTCTTCCGGTCACCTTCGCGGCCATCGCGCACAGCGGGACGTGGGACCACATGGAACCCTTCGATCCAAAGCCGCCGCCAACAACCGGATTCACGACGCGGACGTAGTCGACGGGAATGTCTAGGGTCTTCGCAAGAGACATCTTGACGCCGGAAATATACTGGGTTGCGTCATAGATATTCAGCTTTTCGCCTTCCCACCAGGCGATGGTTGCGTGCGGCTCCAGCGGGTTATGGTGCTGCACGGGAGTGACGTACGTCTGCTCGATGATCACGGACGACTTTGCAAACCCTGCCTGTACATCGCCGCGGTGATTGCCCGCTGGTTCCTTCCCGGGATTCTTCGGCCAGCGTGCTTGACCGAGATATTCCTTGAAGTTCACCTGCGCGGGTTTAGACGCGTACTTGATCCTCAGCAATTGCGCCGCGGCCTTCGCCTCGTTTAACGATCTCGCGACGACAACGGCGATCGGTTGTCCGCTGTAATTGACGTCCCTATCCTGGAGCAGGCTTAGATTTCGCCGTGCAGGTGGCTGGGGCGGACCCGGGTTGAGCTTTGGTGCGTTAAAGGGCGTCAGGATGGCAATGATGCCAGGCGCCAAATCCGCTGCGTAGCGATCGATCGACGCGATCGTGCCGTTTGGAATCGTGGCTTGCACGATGTAGGCGTAGGCGAGGTTCGCTTTGGGAAACGGCTGCGAGAATTCTGCGGCATATTTTGCTCGTCCCGTGACCTTGGCGATGCCTTCATAGCGATGTTCGAGTTGCTTTACCGGAGTCGGTGCTGTCTCATTCGCCATTATGCCTGGGTCCCATCTGTTGTGCCCTGGGAGGCGAGCGTTAACGCCCGCACTACTCCCTGTTTGGCCATTTCGATCTTGAACGTATTGTGCTCATAACCTCTTGCGTCATGGAGCAGGATCTCGCCTGCCTGCTGAAACGCTTGAGGCGCTGCCGGCTTACCCACCAGCGTCCTCTCGGCTTCTAGACTGCGCCACGGCTTATGCGCTACGCCGCCCAGCGCGAGGCCAACAGACTTGATCACGCCGCCGTCCAGCTCGAGACCAGCTGCCACAGAAATCAGTGCAAAGGCATAGCTGTTACGATCGCGAACCTTCAGGTAGTAGGCGTTTGTCGCGAATCTAGCTGGCGGCAGGGTGACCGCGACGATCAACTCGTCCGGCTTGAGCGTGGTGTCGAGCCAGGGAGTTGAACCTGGCAGCCTATGGAACTCGGCCAACGGGATGGTTCGCTTACCCTTTGGACCTTCGACTTCGATGCTGGCTTCAAGCGCTGCCAGGGCGACGTTCATGTCCGATGGGTTGGTTGCAATGCAGCTCTCGCCGTTCGTCGTACCTTTGTCGGTTTGGCCTAGGATCGCGTGGATGAGGTTGTAGCCCTTGATCGCTGCGCAACCCGCGCCAGGCTCCCGTTTATTACAGGCCGGAAAGCTGATGTCGGTGAAGTAGTAGCATCGGGTTCGCTGCAGCAGGTTGCCGCCTGTAGTTGCCATGTTCCGCAGCTGGGGAGAAGCGCCGCTTAGCAGCGCCTGCGAGAGTAGCGGATACCGGGCTTTGATCAAGGAGTGATCTGCCAGGTCCGAGTTACGAACCAACCCGCCGATGGTGACGCCACCGTCGGGATTCGCAACGATCTGCTTTAGGTCCAAATGATTGATATCAACAAGCGCTGTCGGCGATTCGACTCCATACTTCATCAGATCGACGAGATTCGTGCCGCCGGCTAAAAACTTCGCGCCTTTTGCGGCTCCGGCGTGGATCGCGCTTTCGGGTGCCGTCGCGCGTTCATAGGTGAACGATTTCATGCCGACGCTCCTGCTACTGCGCGGACCGCAGCCACAATGTTCGGGTAGGCGCCACAGCGGCAGATGTTACCGCTCATGCGCTCCTTGATCTCATCGTCTGTCATCGCTGGACGCTCAGACTTGCCAGTATGCAGGCTCACTATAGACAGCGAGCCGCGCTTTTGCTCCTCGATGGCTGCTACAGCCGAACAAATCTGTCCCGGCGTGCAATATCCGCACTGGTAGCCATCATGCTCGAGGAACGCTGCCTGCATCGGGTGCAAATCGCTTACGTCTTTCGGGTCTGATGTTTTGGCCAGCCCTTCAATGGTGATGATCTCGGATCCCTCCGCCGCAAACGCCAGCGTCAAACAGGAATTGACCCGCCGCCCATCGATCAAAACGGTGCATGCCCCACACTGTCCATGGTCGCAGCCCTTTTTGCTGCCGGTGAGGTCCATGGACTCCCGTAGAGCGTCGAGCAGAGAGGTACGTGTATCAAGCGACAGAGTCGTCGGTTGTCCATTCACCTTCAATGTGACCGCCTGCGTCTTTGACCCCGGCACTTCCGCGTTTACGGCATTTGGCAGTCCCACGGCGATCCCGGCAGAAATGACGGCAGCCGTCTGCATAAAGCGGCGCCTGCTCAGCTCAGAATGCAGCCCGCTCTTCTCAAGCTCCTTGTTTTCCTGTTCAAGCTCTTCACGGTCAGGCTCGCTATCGAATGGCACACTCATCTTTCGACCCCACACATCTCAGCCAACGCGGATCCGGCCAGCTTACATAGACGGATTGCGGCCCGCTTAGGATGCTTTTATCTGCGCAGAGCGGTTAACCTCAGGCTTTATATCCGTATAGCTTTCGCGCCAGATCGAGATCTTGGATGGTGTCAACATCGAGCTCGCCGCCGGGCAGAGGGACGGCTTTGGCGCTTTGCAGTAGATCGCGTGCCCCCAGATCGCCGCGCAACGCCAGCAATGCTCCGAAGGCTGCTCGCGGGAAGTAGACAGGAATGCCCTTGCGACCTGCATAGGCTGAAGCGATCACTTCGGCGGAGCCGTTTGCAAGTTCGCGCAAATGTTCAGCCGTAACCGCAGGTTGGTCGCAGGCGAGGATAATCGCGCCTGTCACAGGAGCGCCATCACTCGCCAACGCTCGCAGGCCGGCCCTGATTGATGATGCCATGCCTTCAACCGCTTCCTGGTTGACGACGCGGATCATACCGGCCGGTGCAGGTTCAATGGTGAGGTCGACCGGGATGACTCCAAGAACAGGACTCAGGCCAGCCTCAATCACCACGCGCACAGTGCGTTCGAGCAACGTCTCGGTCCCGAGCCGGAGCAGTTGCTTGGCTGTCCCCAGCCGCAGAGATGCTCCTGCAGCGAGCACGACTGCCGCTACCGGGCTCAACCTAGTCTGCGCTTAGCTCAAGCGCGCAATGCGCTTGTATGTATTGTGAGGCATCGCCGCGCGTCATCTGTGCTAGCACGTCGTCTGACAACAGCCGGCGCGAACCAGCCAGTCTACCCATGCAGCAGGCCTGGGCCTCTGCCATCACTGCCAGCGCGATCGCCTCTGGCCCGTCACCGCCCAGGTCAAGACCTACCGGAGCGTAGATGCGGGCGCAACACTCCGCGATCGATAATCCAGTCATTGCCGAAGCTTCGCTGACCAGCAAGCTTGAGCGATGCCGCGCCCCTAGGATGCCGAAGTAGCGGGGAGCGACCGGCAAGACTGCAGCCAGCCACTCCCGATCCTGTTCGTAGCTGTGAGTCATGAGTACAACAGCATCGTTTGGGCTAAGGTCGATCTCTGAGATGGATCCGGCCGGGACAACCAGTACTCGTTGTGCTTCGGGGAAGCGCTCTGCCCGCGCGAGTTGCTTGCGTCCATCGACGACTGTGACGCTCCATCCGAGCAGGGTTGCCAGGCGCACCAGCGGCTGTACATCGTTCCCGGCGCCAAGAACGATCAAGCGCTGTGGCGCGCTCAGCCTTTCGACAAATGCATTTTCGAGTTCGCCGGCCAAAGCTGCATCGATGCTCGATAAGGAAAGGCCATCGCTGCAGAAGGCAACCTCGCCTGATGTCAATACCGCTCGCAGCAATGGAGCGTTCTGGTTCGGCAGCAAAGTTATTACGATAGCAGCCTGACCGTGAAGCGAGTTCTCGAGCGCCTTGCACAAGGCTCGGAACTCCTCCGTTCCCGAAGGCTCCAAGAGCAGGTCGACCGTTCCGCCGCAACCAAGTCCGTACGGGATCTCTGACGTATCGTCGAAGATGGTCGAGTATCGTTCGACGGTCGCGCCGGAGCGGACCGCCCATGCTGCTTTCTTAACCACCTCTGCCTCAAGGCAGCCGCCGCTGATAGTTCCGGCGTAGTCTCCGTTGACCGTCAGAAGTCGCGCGCCGGGCTTTCGGTAGGAAGATCCCTCCACTCGGATCAGTGTAACCAGGACGCCGGCCGCATCTTTATTCCGCGAAGCCAGTGTGACAATCCGCCCGCGTTCGACCATGCAGTATCATCTCCCAGACGAGCCCCCGGAACCTGAACTCATCTTACTTCGGTTCGATGCTGCCTGCGCTGGTCAAGACTCCCGTCACCCTCGAGCCGGTTTGGTCCGCCCGCGTGGCTGGCCGGAACCTCCTCTCGACACGCGCTCAGGCAGGTGAGAAAGTTACCCTGTAGCTGCCTGCGCCAAATTACCTTTGCGAGGATGTTCAGGATGGGTGAGAAGAAGTCTCCCGAAAATCAAGATGCCGAGAGCAGCTCCTCTAGCCGAGTGAGTCGCCGTTCGTTTCTCTCGCAACTCGGCGCGGCCGGTGTTGCTGTCGCTACCGTCAGGCCGGCCGCAGCAGTGGCACAGCCCGCGGTGCCGGGCCAGATGGCTGAAATGCCGAAGGCGGAAGAGGTCGAAGGCGCGATCGCGCTCCGTCTCCGCGTCAATGGCAAAGAGGTTCGGATCAAGGTAGATCCGCGGACAACATTGCTCGATGGATTGCGCGAGACGATCCATCTGACCGGAACCAAGAAGGGTTGCGATCATGGCCAGTGCGGCGCATGCACCGTGCATGTCAATGGGCGGCGGATCAACTCCTGTCTAACGTTGGCCGCGATGCATGAGGACGACGAGATCACAACGATCGAGGGGCTTGGCTCGCCGGGCAATCTCCACCCGATGCAGGCGGCCTTCGTCGAGCACGATAGCTACCAGTGCGGCTATTGCACCTCGGGGCAGATCATGTCAGCGGTCGCACTGCTGAAGGAACCATGCGGGCCATCGAACGCGGATGTGAAGGAGCTGATGAGCGGCAATATCTGCCGCTGCGGCGCGTATCCCAACATCGTTGCAGCCATCCAGCACGCCCGGCAGCAGGCCTAGGGAGAGGAGCACGGTTATGGAAGCATTCAAGTTTACCGGGGCTGCCGATGTAGCGCAGGCGGTGGTTGCCGGGTCCACGTCGAGCACGGCGCAGCAGGGAGCGACCGTGCGGTTCATAGCCGGCGGTACGACGCTTATCGATCTGATGAAACTCAACGTAGAGCGGCCCGCGACGCTGGTTGACATTCACCGGCTGCCGCTCGACAAAGTGGAGCAGATGCCGGACGGACGATTGAAGATTGGCGCGCTGGTGCGGAACTCTGACCTGGCGCATCATCCGGTGGTTGCGAGCGGGTATCCGGTGCTCTCGCAGGCGCTGCTGGCCGGCGCTTCCGCGCAGCTGCGCAACATGGCGACAACCGCAGGGAACCTGCTGCAGCGGACGCGCTGCATGTACTTTCGCAACGATGCCATGCCGTGCAACAAGCGCGAGCCGGGAGCGGGATGTTCGGCGCTTGAAGGGGATAACAGGACGCTCGCGATCCTGGGCACGAGCAAAGAGTGTATCGCCACCAATCCTTCTGACATGAACGTTGCACTGGCTGCGCTCGAGGCGGTCATTCACATCCAAGGTGTCAAGGGCGAACGCGACGTGCCGATCGGCGAGTTCTTTCTGATGCCGGGGAGCACACCGCAACGTGAGCACGTCCTTGAGCCTGGCGACCTGATTACCTGCCTTACGCTGCCCGTTGCACGAACCAGGAGCAAGCAGATCTATTTGAAGCTGCGCGATCGGGCTTCCTACGAGTTTGCGCTGTCATCGGCCGCTGTGGTCGCAGAGGTGAGTGGAGGCCGGCTCACTTTCGTTCGTGTCGCACTCGGTGGCGTTGGCACCAAGCCCTGGCGCTCCCATGAGGCCGAAAGCGCCTTGCTCGGCAAACCCGCGGATGGGGCGATGTTTGCTAAGGCGGCTGAAGCTGCGTTGCATGAAGCGCGTGCACAAAGCCAGAACGGCTACAAGATCGAGTTAACCAAGCGCTGCATCAAGCACGCGCTTACCCTGGCCACCGCCACCGCTTAAGGAGTCATCCATGGCACTTGCGCCTTCTCTTGCTCCGCCGGTCTTTCCTCCAAATACAAAGGGATCGCGGCCTCGCGTTGATGGCCCGCATAAGGTAAGCGGAGCGGCGATGTACAGCTCCGATTACCATCTGCCGGGTATGTTGTACGCGGTGCCGGTGTGCGCGACCATCGCAAAAGGAACCATCACTTCGCTCGATACCGGCCGCGCCGAAAGGATGCCGGGAGTGAAGGCGGTCTACCATCGGCAGAATATTGGCAAGCTCTTACGGTCGGCACCTCCATCCGGATTTTCGGGCATCGTGGATGAGAGACGGCCGCCGTTTGAGGACGACACGATCCGCTATTACGGCCAGTATGTGGCGGCAGTTGTGGCACTCACCTATGAGCAGGCAGTCGCAGGCGCGAAGGCCGTGAAGGTGACGTATAACTCCGAGAAGCCGGACTTACGCGACCACTTCAATGAGAAGGAGATGACGGAGCCGGAGGCCAAGGTAGACAGCCATCGCGGCGATCCCGACGCGGCTTTCAAGACTGCAGCCGTTACGATCGATGAGCGGTACTCGACTCCCACAGAGACGCACAATCCGATCGAACTTCATGCGAGCGTGGCGTCATGGGATGGGCAGAGCTTTACAGTCTATGAGACGACGCAGGCCGTCATGAACTCTCGCGATGTGCTGTCGCAAATGCTCGGCGTGCAACCTGAGAACGTGCGCGTGATCTCACGGTTTCTCGGATCGGGATTCGGCGGCAAGCTATGGCCATGGCCGCACGCCATCATTGCCGCGTCCGCCTCGCGCAACCTCGGCCGGCCGGTAAAACTGGTCGTCACGCGCGACATGATGTTTCAGAACGTCGGCCATCGACCGGAGACGCAACAACGCTTTCGAATTGGTGCAACGGCACAGGGCAAGTTTGTCGCACTGATGCATGATTCAATCAACCACACATCAGTGCTCGACGACTACAGCGAGGGATGCAGCGAGGCAACACCCTACAGCTACAGCGTTGCAAACCTGCGCGCGACATCCGGACTGGTGCGAAGAAATGTAGGCACGCCCACCTCGATGCGCGGGCCGGGCGCAGTCCCGGGGCTGTTTGCGATGGAGTCCGCAATGGACGAGCTTGCGGTGAAGTTGAAGATGGATCCAATCGAGCTGCGCCTGATCAATGAACCGGAGAAGGATGAGGGATTGAACCTGCCTTTTTCCTCGCGGCACTTCGTTGAGTGCATAAAGACGGGTGCCGAGAAGTTCGGCTGGAGTCAGCGGAACCCTCAAGTCGGTTCGATGAAGAAAGATGGAAAGACACTCGGCTGGGGTGTAGCAGGTTGCTCGTGGATCGCCGAGCGCATGGAGAGCGAAGCGTCGGTCGAGCTGCGCGACGATGGTACAGCGCGCGTCTCGACCGCGACCCAGGACATCGGTACGGGAACCTACACGGTGCTGTCGCAGATTGTCTCTGAGACACTTGGTATGCCCACGAGCAAGATCGAGGTTGTGCTTGGCGATACATCCCTGCCTGCGGGGGCGATCTCCGGGGGCTCATGGGCGACCGCATCTATCATTCCCTCGGTGCTCGACGCAATCGAGAAGGCACAGCAGACCCTCTTTATGGCGGCGACCACGACAGAGGGCACGCCGCTGAACAAGCAGAAGAGTGAGGCGCTCGCGTTTAAGAACGGCCGCGTGATCTTGAAGAACGGGGGCGAAGGCTCTGGAGTACCGTTTGAAGAGATCCTGAAAAAAGGCAATGTACGCGCTGTAGCAGGTCAGGGGAAGTCGGTCGGGACTTTTGGCGATCCCAACCGCAAGTACTCGACGCACTCTTTTGGAGCGCAGTTTGCCGAGGTTACCTGGGAGCCGGAGATCGCTCGCCTGCACGTCTCGCGCGTCGTAACGGTCATCGATGGCGGTCGCATCATGAATCCGAAGCCTGCGAGGAACCAGATTGAAGGCGCCGTGGTGATGGGTGTGGGCATGGCGATGTTTGAGGAGACAACGTATGACCAGCGCTATGGGGCGCCGATCAATAACAATCTCGCCGACTACATCGTTGCGACAAACGCAGATTCACCGGAGATCGACGTCACGTTTCTCGACCATCCCGACTTGATTTTGAATAAGCTGGGTGCGCGCGGTATCGGCGAGATAGGGCTGGCAGGCATTGCCGCGGCAATCACTGCAGCCGTGTATCACGCGACCGGCGTCCGGGTCCGTGACCTTCCCGTGCGCATCGAAGACCTGTTGAAGGCTTAGACCTATCAAAGGATCGCTCCTAACCTGGTTCAGGATTGTGGAAGAAAAAGATTGAGCTGAGTGCAGATGAACGACCGGGACTTACAGGGGCCTGAAGCGCTGAATAAGGTGTTGTCGGGTCGGCGCAGGGCACGGGCTGCTTCAAGAGTACCGGGGGCCGCAGCAAGCGAGTTTGTTAGTGTCAGCGTCCATGCGAAATCGAACGCCGATGAGTCATGCGCAATGCTAAGGTGGTTTCACATGTGTCGCCATCGATATCCTTCTGCCATCCTTGGCCTTCTTGGCGTCATGCCCCTGGCCTACGCACAGGCAGTACCATCCCTCACCGTGACGGCTCCAGCGGCGGCATCTTTTCCAAGTCGCGCATCCTTGCTCACGCGTCATTTGGAAGTCGGAGTCGCACGGCAGTCCAGCGATGGCGAGGAGCCGCGGGCTCAGGTGCAGGGGCTGTACAACTCGACAGAAGCCTTCAGCGTTGAAGCTATGGACCTTAAACCGGGCGCAGCCATCACCGTTGGCAACACGACAGTCGCCTGTGTGGCTTCAGCTCTGGGTGTGTGCGCGCTTCCAGCGGTTGCTCAAACGAAGCCATGGACGGTGGCTGAGATCTTTGGGACCCAGGCGGTGCAGAGTGCGGCGGCACCATCTGATTCTTCCTGGTCGCCGGACGGGAGCCACTACGTGTATGCCACAGCCGGGGTGGGGCTGACGAGCGTGGACGCGAAGAGCGGCAAGAGCGAGCTGCTTGCGCCGGAAGCCAAGCTTGCTCCGGTAGCTCGGCGCGAGGTGAACGAGAAGGACAAAGACCATCGAAACCGGTATAGTCAGCCGCCGTATCTCTGGTCCCCCGATGGCAAGCAGTTGCTCTTTGATAAAGACGGGACGCTTTGGCTGTATACGCTCGCTGGTGCCAGGCTGCGCCAGGTAGGGGATAGCGGCCAGGGGAGCGGGGATGATGCCAAGTTTTCTCCGGATGGAAAGGCAATCTCCTACGTGCACGCGCATAACCTATATGTGATCGAGCCAGGAGCCAGCCAGTCGGGAAGCATCCAGCCAGTTGCGTTGACCCAGACCGGCGATGCGACGCTCCTGAACGGCGAAGTGGACTGGGTCTATCTCGAAGAATTGAAGGTGCGGACGAATTACGCCTGGGCGCCGGATTCAGGACACGTCGCGTACGTGCAGATGAATGAGGCGGGGGTGCCCGAGTATCCGCTGGCGGACTGGATCCCAACCCATGCTACGGCCGAGATGCAGCGCTATCCGCAGCCTGGCGACAGGAACCCGTGGGTGCGGCTGGGTGTGGTGGCGGCAACGGGCGGAGAGACGAAATGGGTCGAGCTGCCCATCCGTGCCGGTGACGATTACATACCGCGGCTGGGCTGGGTGGACGCGCACACGGTGTGGGCTGAGACGCTGACGCGGGATCACAAGCATCGCGATATTTACTTCGCCGATATTGCGACGGGGCAGAGCAAGCGGGTGTATGACGAGATCGACGCGAAGTTTTTCAATGACGCTTACGATGCGCGGTTCTATGCGCCTGGCGGGTTTTTGCTGACAAGCTGGCGGGATGGGCACACGCACTTGTACCGCTACAGCTATGACCCGGCGCAGCCGCTCGCCGGGGAGGCAAAGCTCGAAGGCGAGCTTGAGCACGGCGCGTATGAGGTAGGAGATGTGCTGTCAGTCGATGTCGCGGCAAACACTGTGTACTACGCCAGTACAGAGGGCGCTGCAGCGAGTGGTCCGCCACAGCAGCAGGTGTGGGCGGTGGGGCTCGATGGGAGTGGCAAGCGCCCGGTAACGACCACCCCGGGCAGCCACAAGGCGGCGTTTGCGGAGGGGCATGGGAGCTATACGGATACGGCTTCGTCGAGCACGACGCCGCCTACGTTGAGTCTGTGCGTGGCGGGCGGGGCTTGCCGGCAGATCTGGCAGTCGGCAGTCGATGCGCGACACCTGGCAAATCCTGCGGTGATGCTGGAGTTGAAGGCGGCCGATGGGGTGACGACGATGTATGCCTCGCTTACGCTGCCGCGCGGGATGACAGGCGCGGCAAGCGTGCCGCTGGTCAACAACCCGTACGGCGGCCCGGGATCTGCGACGGTAGCGGATCGCTGGGGCGGCCCGGTGCACAGCTTTGACGAGCTGCTGGCCGAGCACGGATTCGCAGTGCTGCACGTGGATAACCGCGGGATGGGGCAGCGGGGCAGGGAGTTTGAGCAGGCGGCGTATCACGATTTTGGGCCGGTGCAGCTGGCCGATCAGCTGGCGGCGATCGACCAGGTGCTGGCTCGCTATCCGCAGCTCGACCCAAAACGCCTGGGCTGGTGGGGATGGAGCTGGGGCGGCACGTTTACCCTTTACGCGATGACCCACTCCGACCGCTTTCGTGCCGGTGTTGCTGTCGCTCCAGTAACTGACTGGCGCGACTACGACTCCATCTATACCGAGCGCTACATGGGTCTGCCGGTGGATAACAAGGAGGCCTACGATCGGAGTTCTCCGCAAACGCACGCGGAGAATCTAAAAGCGAAGCTTTTGATCGTCCATAACGTCGAGGATGACAACGTTCATTTCTCGAATACTCTGCAAATGGCGGCCGCG
>CAXTMM010000006.1:0-35788 GCA_964245415.1 uncultured Acidobacteriaceae bacterium
ATGCGGGTAAGCCGGCGGAGTCCCGAAGTCGACCTTGGATGAACGCGAGTCTGTCCCCCGATGAGCGGGCGGACCTGGTGCTCAAGGAGCTGACGCTTGATGAGAAGATTGCGCTGCTGCATGGCAACGGAATGGCGCATGTGCCCCAATGGCAGATGGCGCTTACCAGCCAGGGCAACGGGGGCGCGGGGTTTTCGCTTGGGGTGCCGCGGCTGGGGATTCCGAATATCGATATGTCCGACGCGGCGTACGGAGTGCGGTCGAGCGGTGAGAATGGGCGCTACTCGACTGCCTTGCCTTCCAACTTGGGCTCGGCGGCAAGCTGGGATCCGAAGGCTGCCTACGAATATGGCGCGCTGATTGGCCGCGAGCTGCGCGCGCAGGGCTACACCATGTCGCTGGGTGGCGGGGTGAACCTGACCCGCGAGCCTCGCAATGGGCGGACGTTTGAATATCTCGGCGAAGACCCGATCCTGGCGGGGACGATGGTAGGGCAGGTGATGACCGGGCTGCAGGCGCAGCACATCATCGGCGACATCAAGCACTACGCGATCAACGACCAGGAGACGGGGCGCAACATTGTGAATGCGGTAATCTCGAAGCGAGCGATGCGGGAGAGCGACCTGCTGGCGTTCGAGATTGGGCTGCGCGACTCGCATGCGGCGGCGGTGATGTGCTCGTACAACCGCATCAATGCGCAGTACGCGTGCGAGAACGACTACCTGCTGCACGATGTGCTGAAGGGGGAGTGGAAGTTTCCCGGCTTTGTGCTTTCGGACTGGGGTGGAACGCACTCGACGGTCGAGGCTTCGCATGCAGGGCTCGACAATGAAGAGCCGATGGATACGTACTTCGGCGCGGCGCTAAAGCAGGCCGTCGTGGATGGCAAGGTGCCGATGGCCGAGATAGATGACCATGCGCACCGTATGCTGCGCTCCGAATTCGCGGCTGGCATTGTGGACTTTCCAGTCGAGAAGGGCGTGGTCGAGGTGGAGCGGGATCTAGACGTGGCGCAGCGGCTGGCCGAGTCGAGCATTGTGCTGCTGAGAAATGAGGAAGCGATTCTGCCGCTGGATGCGGCGAAGATACGCACGGTGGCCGTGATTGGCGCGCATGCGGATGTGGGCATGCTTTCGGGTGGCGGCTCAGCGCAGGTGGACCCGCCGGGCGGCAACGTGATTATGCCCGAAGGCCAGCGCGGGCCGGGGAAGTGGCAGGAGCATATCTGGTTCCCGACCTCGCCGCTCAAGCAGCTAAGGCTGAAGCTGCCAGAGTCGAATGTGACGTTTGACTCGGGGACGGAAACGGCAGCAGCGGCGGCGCTGGCGGCAAAGTCCGAGATCGCGATTGTGTTTGTGCAGCAGTGGGAGAGCGAAGGGATGGACCTGCCGACGCTCGCGCTGCCTGATAACCAGGACGCGCTGGTGGCGGCAGTGGCTGCGGCAAATCCCCGTACGATCGTAGTGCTCGAGACGGGGACTGCGGCGTTGATGCCTTGGAAGGATAAGGTGGCCGGGATTGTCGAGGCGTGGTACCCGGGGAGCCGCGGGGCTACGGCGCTGGCGAACATTCTTGTCGGCGAGGTCAATCCTTCGGCGAAGCTGCCGATGACGTTTCCTCTGGGGGATGGAGATCTGCCGCACCTGACCATTCCGGAGCTGACTGCAGAGGACGAGAACCAGGGCACGGGCGCGGTCGCTGGGGCAACGCACGTGATGTCGAAGTACAGCGTGCACTATGACGAAGGATTGAAGGTTGGGTATAAGTGGTATGACGCGGAGCATAAGTCTGTGCTCTATCCGTTTGGGTATGGGTTGTCTTATACCACCTATAGGTACTCGGGGTTGAAGGTGACGGCCGCTGCGCGAACGACTGTCAGCTTTACGGTTACAAATAGCGGCAAGCGGGATGGTCAGGAGATCGCAGAAGTGTACGCGATGCTTCCTGCTGCTGCGGGGGAACCGCCCAAGCGGCTGGTTGGCTTTACAAAGTTGAAGCTGGCGGCAGGGGAGAGCCGGGATGTTTCGGTTGACGTCGAGCCTAAGTATCTTTCCGTGTTTGATGAGGCGAAGAACGGATGGCGCCTGGCGCCGGGCAAGTACACGATCGCGGTGGGCGGGTCGTCGGATGATCTTCAAGTGAAGCAGAGTGTGACGCTTGGTGGTGGGTCGGAGTAGGGGATACTGGCTCTGGGAAGAATAATAGCCCTGGGGTCTGAACCGCGAGACCTCGGGCACCTCGCTTTCTGCAACTACGCAAATCTCGGAAGGAATGAGTCTGGACTGTTCATTATGTGGTCAGGATCGCTCTTGCTTTTGGCCGTGGCCGTATACACTGCTAGGCAAGATGCTTACAGCCTTTAGTCTGCCGGATCTTTCCTTCCTGCGTTTCGCCGCCAAGCTGCTTGCCGGCGCCGCGTTGGTGCTTTCGTCCGCGCTCCTGGCGCAGGGCTCTCCCGGACCGCAGCCTGTGCCGCTGCCGCCGCCGATCGCGGCGCCCTTGGATACCCCTTATCCGGGTATCGTTGAGCTTCGGGTTGACCTCTCTGACAATGCACGCCGGATAGTAGGCGTGCATGAGGTGGTCCCGGTTGAGGGTAGCGAATTAACGCTGCTCTACCCGCAGTGGATTCCCGGCAATCACTCGCCGACCGGGCCTATTTCAAAGCTGGGCGGGCTCTTTGTTTCGGCCAATGGCAAATCGATTCCCTGGGTCCGCGATCGGGTCAACGTGTATGCATTTCGGATCAAGGTACCGGCCGGGATAAAGTCGATCGAGGTCGATTTCCAGTATCTATCGCCGGTGCGCCCGAACGAAGGCCGCATCCAGATCTCCGACGAGATCGCCGACCTGGCCTGGAACGATGCGCTGCTGTATCCAGCGGGGCATTTTTCCCGGGACATCAAGTTTGCGACCAGCATCAAGCTGCCTGAGGGCTGGAAGTACGCGACGGCGCTTGAGACCGCTTCTCAGACCGGGAGCACGGTTCAGTTCAAGGAGACCACGCTCAATACCTTGGTCGATTCGCCGCTCTATGCGGGGAGCCATTACAAGCGTGTTGATCTGTCCTCGAGCGCGGAAAATAAAGTGTATCTTGAAGTGTTTGCCGATGCCGAAGAGGATTTGGCGATTACGCCGGAGGAGATGGCTGCGCATGTAAAGTTAGTCGCCGAGGCGGCTAAGCTATATGCCTCGCGCCACTATGACCATTATGACTTTCTGCTGCTGCTGAGTGAAAAAGTGGGTGGTGTGGGCCTTGAGCATCACCAGTCGAGCGAAGATGGGCATGGGCATGACTACTTTACCAACTGGGCAGGTGGTGTGCTGGGCCGCGATCTGCTTGGGCATGAATATACGCACTCGTGGGATGGTAAGTTCCGCAGGCCGGCTGACCTATGGACACCTAACTTCAATGTGCCGATGCAGGATGATCTGCTGTGGGTGTATGAAGGCATGACGCAGTACTGGGGCAACGTGCTTACGGCGCGTGCCGGCATGCGCACGGCGGCTGAGACCAGGGATGTATTTGCGCGCGTAGCTGCCAACTTTGACATCAGTCCGGGGCGCACCTGGCGACCTATGATCGACACGACCAACCAACCAACCATCTCGCAGCGGTCGCCGGTAAGTTGGGTGAGCTGGCAGCGGCCCGAGGATTACTATACCGAGGGCATGCTGATATGGCTCGACGCCGATACGAAGATACGCGAGCTAAGTGGGGACAAAAAGTCGCTGGATGATTTCGCAAAATTATTCTTTGGGGTAGAGAACGGGAGTTACATCACCAGGACTTATACGCTGGACGACGTGGTCGCGGCGCTGAACACGGTGCAGCCGTATGACTGGGCTGGCTTTTTGCAAACGCGCGTGTATGAACTTGCGCCGCAGACGCCGACGGATGGCTTCGTGCGGGGCGGTTACAAGCTGACCTATGACGATACGCCCGCCGATTGGCTCAAGCTTGTGCAGGCGAGTGCGCCATTTGCGGACTTTTCGACTTCGCTTGGGTTTACCGCAGCCAACGATGGCACGCTCGGCAATGTGTGGTGGGCGAGCCCTGCTTTCAAGGCAGGCGTGACCCCGGACATGCACCTGCAGGCAGTGGACGGGCAGGCTTATACGCCGGCGGTGCTGCGCGCGTTGCTCGTGGCGGCGGAGAAGACGACAGTGCCGATGCATTTGCTGTTCAAGCGAGGCGACAAGTTCCAAACCATTACGATCGACTATCATGGCGGCTTGCGCTACCCGCACCTGGGTCGCGTGGAGGGCACGCCTGATCGCCTGGACGCGATCTTTGCGCCAAGTGGTGGGCC
Organism: uncultured Acidobacteriaceae bacterium; assembly: GCA_964245415.1. Lineage (GTDB taxonomy): Bacteria > Acidobacteriota > Terriglobia > Terriglobales > Acidobacteriaceae > EB88. The sequence goes on from CAXTMM010000006.1 coordinate 4,314, forward strand.
TTCGGTTATCAAATGAGCTGATCTAGTTCTGCGTGTCGCAGAACAGGTCGCAAGCGAGTTGGGCCGCACGTCTCTGCTCGTTGCTCTGGCGGCTTAGTCAAGCCTGTCTCTGCGCCTACGGGAGACGGCGCCAGCCGAACCGCTCCATGTGACCACTGCAGCGAGGAGGTGGATAAAGAACCATGCTCCAATGCCTTGCAGTGAGTAGACGGAGATGAGCACCAGCACACGCGGGAGAAATGCCCAGAGCAGCAGGGCGGCTAACGGTGGATGGACTCCGAAGGACCAGCCGTCGTACCACCCGATGAAGAGAGCGAGCCGGGGCAGGAAGAGACTCAGTACCAGGAACCATAGAGGGTTGTGCATTTGCTCTCACCTTCACGAGGGAAACGGCTTGTTGATCCACGTTGTGTTGAGCGTTTCACGTTTTGCCGTGTGGACTCAATAGCTGTTTTCGCAGGGGAGTTGAACGTTCCCTTCTCCGGCCATACTCGGCATGTTGTGGCTCTTTCCGAAAAAGACTGGCGCGCAACAGGAATGAAAATGTTTGTGAAAGAGAGTCAGACGAGATAGATCGCCTTGTACCTGGTGGGTTCTGCCTGGAGTGCGCGGCGGTCTTGTTTGGAAAGCGGAGAGCTGCCTATCCTCTGCAGGGAGAACGAGCGGAAGTCGGTTAAGAGATTTACTCCTGTTTTCGGTCGGGCTCAAAGTGCGCGATATGAACCTGGTTGCCGATTGATGTTGCCGAACGATGAATCGCGCCTGGCGCCAGCTCAAGGATGCTGCGTGTCTTGAAGCTCAGACCGCGCACACGCCAGGGGCCCACTGAGCTCCAGACGCCAAGCACCCAATTGTCATGATCCAGTGCAACTATGTCGATGGGGAAGGTCATGCCCCAGGTGTGTACGCCGGAAGAAGGTCTGATGAGCATCCCTTCTTCCGGGGCCAGCGGCGAGTGGCCGAGCAATCCGACGAGCCGGGTAAGTGTCGTATCGGCGACAGTAGCGGCCGGACAAAGCACTGTGCTCATGGTTCGATTTGTAACCATAAGGCGTTGGGTCTGCGCATTCATCCGACGAGGACCGCCGAGCTCCAGGTAACATACGCGGAGCTCTGATCGGCGACCGCACATCTACCAGGGATAAGACGTGCATGGCTGCCGGTTCCGGGTTTCAACAAGGTCATCTCCTTCATGCCGGCCAATCCGTAGAGGAGCAGATCTTTTCTTGAAAGAAGGAGCAGAGGCTAGGAGACGCCGCATCAGCGCTGTCGCATTGGGCCCTGTACCGTCCGGCAAAGTGCTATCGAGAAGTGGGACCGCGGAGACATGCACTGTGGCCAAGTCTTGGCGGCGTTCTTAGTGTCTTCGAAGTCCATAAGTCGTGCTCGTTCTTTAAGCAGGCCCACGAAGAATCTAGGGCGCCAGGATCTGCTTCATGTGGCTTTTCTTCTTTGAAAAGCCACATTCAACCAAGTCCGAGCAGCAAGTCATATTGCTGAAGCAGCCTCTCCCAGCCCAGCACACCTGCTGTGAAATTGCTTTAGGCTGCTTTCTTACGGCGCATCACGAGAACGGACAGAACAACGACAAACAGAACAGCTGCCACGACGCGAACCAAGATAACTGTGTTCATGAAGAATCATTCCTTTCCCGCTGGTGAGCGTTGATCCCGAGTTGAGGAACGGCATAGCAATCTCTGCTGCATTTGCTTGACGTTCATGCTTAGGCTGTACCGTGTAAGGCAGGGGCAGCGCGAAATTGGTGGTGTGTATCGCTTGCTCTTTCACAGGCTGCGTTCTCTTACTCGGTCAGAACGAAACAATCTATAAAAGAGCTCGCTACCAGTTAAACGCGGAATCCTCAATTTGTGACGATGAATCGCAGCCGGAGGTTACTCTGGTTAGAGCGTTCTCTTCAATGATTCAAGCTGCCGATGCCTCGCGAGATGGTAAGTGCAGCAGGACCGAGCAGCACGATAAACAGGCTCGGAAAGATGAAGAGCACGAGTGGGAAGATAATCTTGACTGTGGTCTTGGCTGCCATCTCTTCCGCGGTCTGCCTCCGCTTGAGGCGTAGGCCGTCGGCGAAATTACTGAGAGCCTTGGCGATAGGTGTTCCGAAACGCTCGGTCTGGACCAGCATGTTGACGAAGGCCTGCAGGTCGGGCAGTTCGACGCGCTTCAGCATGTCCATCCAGGCGTCCACTCGCTGCTTGCCCGCTCGCTGCTCGCGATTGATCTGCAGCAGTTCGGCCGTGATCTCCGGGTGCGAGACGTCCAACTCCTGCCCTACGCGCAGCAGCGCCTGGTCGAGACCGAGGCCTGCCTCCACGCAAATTACCAGCAGGTCGACAGCGTCGGGAAGGCTGATGCGAATCTTTTCGCGGCGCTTGCGTACCAGGTGCTGCAGGATCATGTCGGGCAGCAGATAGGCTACGGCTGGAAAGGAAATCATCCAGAACCCGCGATTGGACTGGATCGCGGAGCCGCCGATAAGACCGAGAATGGGCAGAAGCACGCGCGCGGCGATGTAGATATCCGCTGCAAGCGCGCCGCGGTAGCCTGCCTGCGTAATGCGGTCCCGCAGTGTGGCGGTTTCTGATAGGCCTATGCGCACACGGAGCGTATGTACCTGGTCGGCTAAGAAGCGGCCGGCGCGGTCCCGGCGTGAGTCCACCAGCCCCTTTTCGATGGACTGCGTGGCCTCGCGGATGCGCCGTAGCGCGGCGCGATTGCTGCCCGAGCTTACGAAAGAGATCAGCAGCGCAAACGCTGAGAACAGGGCCATCGTCACGGCAAAATAGAAGAGATAGCTCATGGTCGCTATACCTGCCTCTCGATTAGTAGGTGCGTCTTCCCGCTTGGATCATTTTCATAGCAGGTGTCCTGGACAGAAGGGAAATTGTAGAGGCGTTTTCCAGCAGTTATGGCAATCATTGTTCACATAGGAGCATGCTGCTATCTTCCTTAAACCTTGATGTCGACGATTCTGCTAATCAGAAAAGCCCCTAACATGATCAGGCCGCCCCCGGCATAGAGCATCTTCTGCCCCGTCGGATCGGTGAAAAGCATGTGCGAGTAGCCTGGGCTGATCATGTTGATCAAGACGAGAAGAACTACGGGGAGCAGGCTAAGTATCCAACCAGTCAGCCGGCCTTGCGCGGTGTAGGTCTGAACCTCTCCCTCGATGCGTACGCGCTCGCGAATCACATGGGTGGTACGGTCGAGAATATCGGTCAGGTCCCCGCCTGTCTCCCGCTGCACCAGAATGGCGGTAACCAGGAAATGAAGGTCGGCTGAAGGGACGCGATCAGCCATCTCAAGCAGCGCATCGCGAAAGCGGAGACCGAACCGCTGCTGCTGAAAGACGCGGGCAAACTCGCCCGCCAGGGGCTCGGGCGACTGCTCGGCTACCATCTCGAGCGCCGCGCCGATGGAGTGGCCGGCCCGCAGCGAGCGAGCCATGAGATCAATCGCATCCGGCATCGCGGCGGCGAACTTCTTGAGCCTGCGGCCTCGTTTCATGCGAAGTACAAGGGTTGGCGCCATCGCACCAAAGACGAATACGGCAACATTGATGACCGGGAGCGGGACAAACAAGAACGTAAGGAAAGCTGCGCCGCAGGCAGTCGCTAGGCTTGCCAGCAGGACACTGCCGATGGTCGCGGTGCTGTCGGCATGGAGCAGAAGCAGGGAAAGACTTTTCCCGAACCCATATCGCGAAGCAAACTCACCCAGTCCAACCATCAAGCCCGGCCGCTCTGTTTCGGTGAGGTCAAGCAGGGGCGCGCCCGTGGTGGCATTCTTGGCCGAGTCGCGAATACCCTCCAGGCGCAGTTTCAGAGATTTGGTCAGCGTCTTCTTGCGCGTGCCGATCAAGAGGATGGAGAGGGACAAGAGCAGGACAGAGACGAACACCAGGATAATCACGGTTGCTTCTCCCCGATCAGACTTCGATCGCTTCCTCGTTGGCATTCGAGTCCAGTTGAACGCCCGCAGCCTGCAGACGCTCTGAAAATTTTGGAACGATGCCGGTTGAAACAAAGCGGCCTTTGACGCGGCCGGTCGGGCCCAGGCCCTTCTTCTCGAACAGGTACAGGTCCTGCATGCTGATCAGATCGCCGGCTGTGCCGGTAACTTCGCTAATGTGGGTGATACGCCGGCTGCCATCGCTCATACGCGATGCCTGGATGATCACGTCGACGGCCGAGGCAATCTGCGCGCGAACTGCTTTCTCCGAAAGTGCAAGCGTGCCCATCATGGCCATGGTCTCGACGCGCGCGATTGCGTCGCGCGGATTGTTCGCGTGCACAGTGGTAATCGAGCCATCGTGGCCGGTGTTCATGGCTTGGAGCATGTCGAGCGCTTCTTCGCCGCGCACCTCGCCGAGGATGATCCGGTCAGGCCGCATACGAAGTGCATTGATGACCAGCTCGCGCTGGCGGACAGCGCCCTTGCCTTCAAGGTTCGGCGGCCTGCATTCGAGCCGCACTACGTGATCCTGCTTGACCTGGAGTTCGGCCGAGTCCTCGATGGTGACGATGCGCTCATGGGGCGAGATAAACCCGGAGATCACGTTCAGCAGCGTGGTCTTGCCGGCGCCTGTGCCGCCCGAGACGATGATATTCAAGCGTGCTTTCACCGCGCCCTGGAGCAGCTTGAGCATGGCCGGGGTAAGCGCCTGATAGCGCAGCAGGTCTTCTGCGCCGAGCGGCTTGCTGCCGAATTTGCGGATGGAGAGCAGCGGTCCGTCGACAGCCAGTGGCGGAATGACGATGTTGACACGCGATCCATCGAGCAGGCGTGCATCGACCATGGGTGAGGACTCGTCGATCCGCCTTCCCACTGCTGAGACGATCTTGTCGATAATGTGCATCAGGTGCGCGTTGTCTTTGAAGACCACGTTTGTTTTTTCAATGACGCCGCGGCGCTCTACGTACACCATGTTGCAGGTATTGACCAGTATGTCGTTGACCGTAGAATCCTGGAGCAAGGGTTCGAGCGGGCCCAGGCCGAAGACCTCATCGAGGACCTCCTTGGCTAGTATGTCTCGGTCCGCGGCGCTCATCGGAACACTCTGTTCCCCGACCAGCTGCAGAATAATAGCCAGCAGACGCGGTCTTCCGCTCACTCCGTCAGCCTGGATCAGCGCGAGTTTGGCTAGGTCCATGCGCTTGATCAACTCATTGTGGACCGCTGTCTTGAGAACATGACGCGATTCGTCGGTCAGCACCGCCGTAACTCGGGAGTCCGGAACGCTGACCGGCCTCGGTGGTGGCGTCATGTACATGGAAACTTCAGACATCGGTGCTTCTCCTCAAAAGGTTCGAATCAAAATAGACCGTGCATGAGCGCCGCATGACGAGCTTGTGTACCACCCGCAGGAGGTGAATCGGGCAGCCGCTCATCGCCAGAAGGCAAGACCCTTTTTTTTGGCGGCCGGCTTCTCGGGCTCGGTGACGCCGGTGACAATCTGGTGCGACCAGGCCAGCAGCTGCTGGTTGAACGTGGTCTTGGCTGAGGGCAGGATCGGCTTGCCTTCATTGATGGCCTGCATCAGCTCCAGATAGTTGTTTGCGATGGCGATCGAAACAGGAAAGTGGATGGCCTTCTGGATCTGGGTGGCGTTGAGAGAGTCCTCTGCCGTTGATCGGTTGAGAACCAGTCGCAGCTTGCTCATGGCCAGATCGCTGAGGCTCATGCTTTCAACCAGGCGAGCCAGGTCCCTCAGGGATGCCACGTCAGGAGTCGAGACGAGGTAGATCTCGTCCGCCTGATTGATGATCGATAGCTTCGAGTCCTGGTAGCCCACGAAGGAGTCAATCAGGATGTAGTCGTACTCGCGCCGCAGGAAGTCCATCACGCGCTCGAGTTCGTCGCGCTTGCTTTCATGGTGCACGGTCGCCGTTTCGGGAGATGCAATGACGTCAAGCCCGCTTTCATGGCGAATGACAAAGCCGTTGAGCAGTTCCACATTGCGCAGCAGCTCGTCGAAATGGTAGCGCGTGTCCTTAAGGCCCAGGTAAAGAGCTACGTGACCAAGCTGGTGCTTGTGGTCGATCAGCAGCGTTTTCTTATGATGGTGACGCACCAGGTAAGTCGCCAGGTGTACGGCCAGCGTCGTCGTGCCGACCCCGCCTTTTGCGCCGAAGAAGGCGATCACGCGCCCCACATTATGCTGCTGGTTTGGAGAGATGGTCATGCTCTCGAGGAAGCGGACCAGCGCCGCTTGCAACTCGTCCACTTTGACCGGCTTGCAGAGGTATTCCGTGCAGCCGCATCGCATCGCACGCAGCAGCAATGCTGCGTCGAGACCGGAGCCGACGGCTATGATACTGATCTTCTTAACGAAGAGCTGCTGCAGGCGCTCTGCCGTCTGCAGGGCGAGCTCAGAATTCTTATCAAAGTCGACCAGCGCGACACAGGTGGTGGCGCTCTTGAGCGTGGGAGAAAATTGGGGTCGTTTGTCGGCGGTGATGTAGTCCCGGAATTCGCCGAAAAACGCCGCTCCCTCTACCTTCTCAGTACTGGCGTTTGCGGCTGCTACGACGGCCTCGTCGGCGCACACGCAGAAGACGGCCTGACTGGTTCTTTCAGCGCGCTCGCTCACTCGTGGTCCGCCTTGGGTTCTGTGCTGGATGCATCACCGGTCTTCCACTCCTTGTTCATCATCGAATCGAACTTGCTCGGCTCCATGTTGGGCACCGCAAGCTTTGGCTCGACCGGAGCAGTGGAGTCGGTCAGCGGGTCGACAAGCTTCGCGGTAACCACGACGACCAGCTCAACAACGGAATGCTGAAAGTTCTTGGAGCGGAAGACTTGGCCGAGAAGAGGCAGGTCGCCGAAGCCCGGCACCTTGTTCACGTTGTCCGTCACCCGGCGGTCGAGCAGCCCGGAGACGATAAAGCTCTGTCCGTCCTTGATCTCGACTTCAGTCTCGGCGCGCCGCGTCGAGAGAGCGGGGATGGCAAAGCCGGAGATCGTGACTCCGTTGGCGTAGTCGAGCGCGCTGACCTCGGGGGCGACCTTAAGGTGGATGGAACCGTCGCTGTTTACTGTCGGGGTAAAGTCCACCTTGATGCCGTAAGGCCGGAAGACGATGGTGATGGCGGTCGAGTTGCCGGTGCCTCCCTGGACTACCGGAACAGGGAACTCACCGCCCGAGAGGAAGCGAGCTTGCTGGCCACTGACCGTAGTCAGGGTAGGTTCGGCGAGTACTTGCAGGATCTGTTTTTGTTCGAGGTCCTGAATATTAATTCCTGCATTGAGGGAGGAGTTAAAGAAGATCAGGTTCAAGGGGTCGGTCAGGTTGATCAGGCCACCGCCACTTCCTGAACTGGGCGCAATGGCGGTGCTGCCAAACTGCTGTGTCGTGGTTCCAGCGGTATTCTTGCCGCCGGAGAAGAAGTTGATGCCAAGCTGTTCAAGCCGCGTGCGGTCCACTTCGACGATCCGCACTTTCAGTTGCACCTGCTGAGCCCGCGGAGCTTCTATGCGAAGCGAGTTAATAACGTCTTTGGCGTACAGGTTGACCAGCTTCAGCACGCCATCGGAGGCAGCCTGCGAAGCGACAGTGCCGGAGAGCACCACCTTGCCTTCGCTGGTCTCGACGTGCAGGTCGGCGCCTGGAAAAGCATTTTCAAGAGCACCGCGGAGGGCGCCGGGATCAAGATCGGCCGAGATGGTGTAGAGACGGTGACCGCCCCCCGTATCCCATAGGACCATGCTGCTCACCCCCGCCGTCTTGGCGGTGATGACGACCTCCCGCTGCCCCGAGGTATAGGACTGAATGACCGCCGGATTACCGACGTAGAGGCGGCGCAGCGGCGCGGCGGCGGTAAGCACGACCGAGCGCCCTACTGGAACATGGAGGATGTCGGCGGTACTCGCCGATTGGACAGATGGGGAGGACGGGTCCGCTGAAGAGGAGGGTTGAAGAGCCGCTTGAAGTACGGCTGGCGAACCGGCTCTCTGCGTCAGCGATGCGGCGGGAAGCAGGTCAAACGCTCGCACATGCCCGGGCTTGCCAAGCCCGCTCGCCCGCGCGGTTCGGCTGGCCAGGGTGGCGACGCTTGCGAGCAACAAGGCGCCTGCCATCAAGCCGCATCCCGGCGCTCGGAGCTTTCGTGTGCACGTTTGAAGGGTCACTGCTGAGGGCTCCCATCCGGTTTGCCAGAGGATGCACTGCCGAGCACGGTCTCAATCTGAGGTCCCGGAGGCGCGGGAGGACGGACTCGCGCTGGCGCAGCGGGCTGAGCTACCGGCGCCGGTGCCGGTGCCGGCGCTAATCCTGAGAGCATGGACATCATCATGGGCAGACTCTTATGGTGATCGAGGTCGGCGCCGTTCCGGAGCACGAAGTGGACGCTGCCCTGGCTGCTTGCGAGTACTGCGCGTTCTGCCTCTTCGGGCGTAAGCAACAGGGTCACCACGGTGACCGCAGGTGCAGGCTTGCCTTCAGGATCAGGCTGCGCGCGCTGGCCTACGGCGATGATCTCGGCATTTTCGAGAACGATGGCCGTGATCGGATCTGGCGACGCGGCAGAGTGAAAGGTCCCCAGAACATCCACGTGGGACCCCGGCGTGAGGAAGCCGGCTACGCCAACTACTTCGTCGGAACGAAGCGCAATCGCGCGCATCCCCTCCGGGATCTTTGCCGCCAGACCCGCGCCCACGCCCGCCGCTGATACGTCCCGATCAAGGATCGGCTGACCTTTGTCGAGGGGGAAGAGCACAGCTCTGCCGACCAGCCCCTCGATCTTTACAAAGGCACCGCTCAGGGGCTTGTTGCCGGGCCATGCCACCAACTCGATGCTGTCCGGCTTGAGAAGTTCGCCCGCCTGCAGCGTCCTAGATGGAGCTGCGTACATCAGGTCAGGAATGCTCTTGGGCGCTGCCTGATGATTGATCGTGTGGGCCAGGACAAAGGTGCACGCCCCTGAGATCAGGAGCGCGGCGACCAGCGCCATGGCTGTTCGCTGCTGTTTCATGGCCGGACTCCCCAGGCGAGCGTACAGAGGGTGACAAGGCAGCCCGCCGCGATGGGCAGAGCGAAAGGCAGCCTTAGAGTGCGCTCATTGGTAAGGTTCATCTCCGGATGTGGCCGAATTCCTTCCCGTCCGTGATGCAGCAGCAGGGCAGCGACATTGACCAGCGTCTGACGCAGCCGGCCATGGTAGCCTGCGAGGCCAAGTGCAAAAATGCCCCCGGCCAGCACGGTTGCCAGAATGAGCAACTGCAAGGGAGCTAGACCCGCGATCGCTCCGATAGCAGCCATCAGCTTTACGTCTCCTGCGCCCATTCCACCCGCAAGGTAGAAGACCAGAAAGAGGCCGCCCGCGGTGACCGAGGCCAGCGCGGCAGAGCCCAGACCGTGCCAGCCACCCAACCCTAGATGGAGCAGCAGCCCGGCCAGCAGACAGCTGCCAGTCAGATGGTTGGGTATCCTGCGTTCGCGCACATCGTAGACCGATGCAACGGCGGCACACCCGAGCGCAAGCGCGGCGAATAGTAAGTGTTCCGCTGAAGCAGTCATCATGGGCACCGATGCGCGCAAATCGATTGATATGTTCCGGCAGGGTAAATTCTGGAGTTGCAAGCGAGAAGAAGAGGCCGCTCCCCTCTGGACGCTCCGTAGTGCCGAAGTTTGAAGATGACCGCAGAGCGACATCCCCGTGGAAGAGAGCATGATGGTTCGATAGCGGCGCCCGCATTCTATCTGTCGCCGGGCTACGCCCATATATTTCGCTGTCTTAGCCCGCAAACTTTCTACAGGCAGCTAAACAGCATCAGGCGCCTGTCGCAGAAACAGGTGTCACACCTGACCCACAGAGATTCTCAGGTGTGCCGCAAGTGACTCCCCGCCGCAGCAGCATCGAACATGTTTCGCTGCAGCAAGGCTTGTACAAGGCTGCGAGCAGGGCGGGTAAGCTGCTTGCATACCTGGCTGCATCGCTGCTGTCTCGCTTTGTAGAAGCTTGCCTAGACAGCCGCACTCGTCAATCTGCTGCTTACGCTGCTAAATGCATTGCTGATGGCGCCGCTGAGACCGCCCATGGCAGTTACGGCTCCAAGCCCAATCAATCCCGCGACGAGCGCGTACTCGATCAGGTCTTGGCCGGATTCATCGTGTGCAAAAGTACGAATGAGCTGCTTGATATATTTCATGTGATTTCTCCTGTCACCTAAGAACATTCTGATCGCAATCAATTTAAGGGACCAATTGCTGATCGCCGTAACCTGATTATCGGGTGCGTGCGCCAAAACGTTTAGTAACGTTCGTAACCAGCCGGCACACTGCATCCCATCATTTCTGCATCGCCGCATTTTCGGCAAAGCAAGCACTCTGCGGCATCCGCGCAAAGCAACTGATTTACTCTGCCAAGTTCCCTTGCGGATGAGCAAGTGTGAACCGTCAAGCAGCAGTACGAAAGTGCCAAAGGAGCTAATTTCAAGCTTTGCTGCCACTACTCACGGGATAGTCTCGGTACAAACAAGCGCTGCTTCGATTTTCGATTGATCCGGAACAGACCGAACTCAATCGACGCTGTCTCTGCTTGCATAAGAGTTTAAGCAGGAGCCGAGTCCTGATTCGCTCTGCGGCCACGAAACCGGAACTTTCCAACGCAGGTCATACAAATCTCAATCGTACTGGATATCCCGGCCGCTCCTTATGACAGTGACACTGCACGCGACCGCGTCCGTCCACCGCAGCTTGCGCCAACGCTCGCTTAGCTTCCCCGTGCTGCTCGCATCGGTTGTGGCCACCTGCGTCTTCCTGTTTGTGCCGCGAACGATGGCAGACCCGGATATTTGGTGGCACTTACGCAATGCGGAGTACCAGATCGCTATCCACTCTTTTATTACCAGAGATATGTACTCGTTCACGACGTCTGGCGCCCCCTGGATGGACCACGAGTGGCTGGCTGAAGTACCGTTTTATCTCGGCTGGCGAGTCATGGGCAGCCGCGGATTATTTCTTGTGACCGCTATGGCGCTCGAGTGTATCTTTCTCGGCGTGTTTTACCTTGCCGGCCGCCATGCGAAAAATCCAAAGGCCGCCCTGCTCCCGGCGGTAATCGCGAGCTTTCTTGCGACCATATCGTTTGGGCCGAGAACTCTGCTCTTTGGATGGATCTGTCTGGTAGCCGAGTTGCTAATACTCGAGCGCTACTTTGGCGATTCGCCGCGGGCTTTTCGCAAAGTGCTCTGGATGCTGCCGCTTCTTTTCGGTATTTGGGTAAACACGCATGGATCGTGGATCATTGGTATGGTTGTGCTGATCGGCTTCCTCGCTTGCGGCTGTTTTCGCATCAGTGTGGGAGCTATCGAAAACAAGAGTTGGACGCGTGACCAGTTTCAGGTGCTGGCGGGAGCGACGAGTCTAAGTCTTGCCAGCGTGTTCCTCAATCCTTACGGGTGGCGGTTGGTAGCCTATCCATTCAATCTGGCATTCCGCCAGAAGCTGAACATCGCAAATGTAGATGAGTGGGTGACACTCGATTGTCATTCGGTGCGCGGTCATGTTTTCCTTGTGTCGCTTACGCTCGTCTTTTTCGCGCAGTTAGTTCGTTCCCGCAAGTGGGCTGTTTATGAGCTTTTCTTTCTCTTTGTAGGGGTTTACTCTGCGTTCACTTACTCGCGTTTCCTGTTTTTAGCTTCTATCTTGATCTTCCCGCTTATCGCAAAAGACCTGGCTTGGGTACCCGCCTATTGTCCAGAGCAGAATAAGCCACGGCTGAATGGAGTTATTCTTTGCGTGCTGATGGGTGTGTGTGTGCATCACTTTCTGGCCCGCGCGGAAGAGCAGGCTTCTGGTGATCACCCATTTCCAGATCATGCGCTGGTGTTTCTACATGCCTTTCAGCCGCAGGGAAACGTGTTGAATGATTACCTGTGGGGAGGATATCTGGAGTGGCATGCGCGTCAGATTCCTATCTTCATTGATTCCCGCGTCGATATCTTCGAGTATGCCGGCATCTTTAAGGATTACCTTGATCTTATCCGTTTGAAGGATAGCCTGAAGATTTTGGATAAGTACAAGATCCGCTATGTTTTGTTCGAGCGGGATGCGCCGCTTGTGTATCTGCTGCAGCAGACACATGCCTGGAAGATAGACTACCAGGATAAGTCCACTATCTTGCTGGAGCGCGTCAATGCTCCGGTGTATACAGCTACGCAAATCTTGAGCACAATCAACAAGCATAGGTAATATGCCACAGTTTTCTACCCGGCCGATTCGAGTTGGACCCTTGGTCGTTTTCGCGCTCAACCTGCTTGCTACTGTGCAGGTAGTCTGGTTCTATCTGGCCCGGGTCGAGTGTCACATCAGGCTTCTGCCATACGAGCAGGGGCGAGAGCGCATTCCTTTCCAGTACAGGCTGCTGTTGATGAGGCCGATGCGCTGGGCGCACGCCTCGCCTGCGGTTCAGAGTGCGGCAGCATGGCTCACGGTGCAGCGAGGGTTTTTCCCAAACGGCGTGCGGGCTGAGGGCCTGGTGCAGGCCGGCATCGATCTGCTTTGCGTCTGTGTCGCGGGTCTGGGGGCGCGCCGACTTTATGTGCTAAGTTCACCCACGGGGCTGCTTACTCCGTACCTATACCCACTTACACTTCTTATGGTGCTCAACACATACGTGCTGCTCACCATGCATTCCTACCGTTTTATTTACGATCTTCCCAGTCTGGCATTCTTTTCGCTCGGACTTTTTTGTATTTATGCGCGGAAGCATGCATGCTGGCTTGCTGCTGTGTTTGTGGTTGGAACGTTCAATCGAGAGACGACGCTCCTCCTGCTCATCTTTTACGTGCTGGCCCAGTGCGGCAGGGGGCCGCGTTTTGACTGGCGACAAAGCTATACGCGTACAACGCTGATGACTGTTTTGCCTCTACTTGCGTTTTGGCTGGGCTGGCACGTGTAGATCTCGCAGATATAGAAATCTAATAATTATGAAATCGAGCCGCGGGTCTCGCTCAACCTCAGCATCATTGCTGTCCCTTTTACCTGGCCGCAGGTCCTGGGCACCTTTGCGTATGTGCTGCCTGTCATCTTGTTTTATCGCAGGCACATCGCGGATGCGGTTCTGCGGTCCTGGTTGTGGGCGCTCCCGGCATGGTTCATGTTTATGTTGTACTACGGTGTGCTTGTGGAGACGCGTGTCTTCGGCGAGTTGATCCCGTACATGGCGTGTGTCTCCGCATTGATAGCCGAGGACAAGATGGTCAACTTTCTCGAGAGCAGAGGAGTCTATGACTCCGGTCATGCCCGGAGTCAACGTCCTACCGGCGCTAGCGCGCTTGTGCGCGAACGCTCCTGCTCTTGAGACATGCGCACCGCTGCTGCGTCTTCAAGCAGGATGTCAGCAGCTTTCTCGCTGATCATGTAAACAGCTGAGACGATGAAGTAGCCCGCTATCTTGGGAAAGACAGGAGCATCGACAACGCGCAGGCCGGTTGTATGGCGTACGCGGAAGCGACTGTCGAGTACTGCCACCTTATCGTCGTCGGCGCCTTTTATATTCGTGCCCGAGGCGCGGTGACCCCGGGCCTGATGGCGAACATACGCGCGCATGTCATCCTCAGGTTCGCACGCTGCGTCGAGGATACGTTCACCCTTGGTAAGGCCTGTAACGGAGAGACACAGGTTGATCGATCGCGCAAATCTAACTCCGTCGACGACTGCTTCGAGGTCGGCATTCTTCTCGCGGGTGGCGTCGCCGAAGTACTGAAAGTTAACGTCGGGCATATGCCGGTTGGGCAATGGGAGCGCAAAGGTTCCACCATCGAGCAGCGTGTAGTCTCGCGCATACTCGGCAGCAGTGGCACGCAAGCACTCTTCCTACTGCTATATTTCGATTGGGAAAACTGTACTATCCCGGAAGTGGACGAAAGTGCAGCAGCCACTTCTCGCTGAACAGGTATTTTGATGCCCGGATACTTGGCCTCAACTCAACCGGATCGGGAGGGCAGTTAGCAGAACGTTTGTCGAGCGAGAGCGCAAAGCGTTCCGGGTCAGGGCCGCTGCTTCCAAAGCACGGCTCATTGACCAGACCCAGACAGTTCCACCGGGTATCTCGACTAAGCTCAAAGCTGGGGTGCGAAGAAAGCGTCGTGAAAAAGTCGAGCGAGCCGGCACTGAGGGTTGCAATCGTAACCCGTAAGTGGTCGTCGCCGCCGGCTCAGACGTCCAGGTATTACCCCCTTTGACCTCGTCGACAGACAGCGGCATCGCTCCATCCATGTCGTGGAAGTAATCCTCATCCGCGGCGGGCACGGACGCGGGGGGTTCGATAGGCGCGTGCTTTGTCAAGAACGCTTCCGGTTTGGGGGCTTGTTTTGCCCAGGCTAACCTGTGACCGCGGCGCCCAGCAGCCGGGCGGCCACATCAGGGTTTCACTGCTTTCCGGTCATAGGGGTTTCCTCTTGCGCGAAAGGCAGTAAAGTGACCGGCCTACGTCCGTACCAAATGCGGTTGTGGATGTCAACGTAAATGCCGCGAGGCTAATTTCCCAGCTTAATCACTCCACATGGCTGCTACGAAGTTACGGGTGCTTCGTGCGCTCAAGGAGGCTGGTAAACTGGCGGAAGATGATTCTCCCTTTCGTCCGTGAACTGCTCGCGGATCTGGAGCGCTCGCCAGCCTTTGAGCAAGCCGCCCGCCATCTTTCGCTGGCCCGCGGGCGTCGCCGTGTGTCCGGCCTTACGGCGACGGCACGGGCTCTTTACCTGCCGCTATTTACGCGTGCAGCGCGTATGCCGGCGGTGGTGCTGGTGGCTGATAACAAGGCGGCGGACGCGCTGTATCTCTCACTGCGCTCGGCCTGCGACCTGACGGGGGTGCTGGCGCCGGAGCGAGTGATGAAACTGCCCGCGCATGATGTGCTGCCGTTTGAGCATATATCGCCGCACGCTGAGGTGCAGGAGCAGCGCGCGGCTACTCTGTGGAAGATTGTGACCGGCGCGGCGTCCATCGTGATAGCGCCGGTTGAGGCCGCCGCGATGAAGCTTTTCCCACCGCGGTACTATGCCGACCTTGCGCGTGTGATCAAGCGCGGCGAGGACCATGATCTCGACGAGCTGACGACGCACCTGGCGAGTGTTGGATACACGGCCACCGACATCGTCGACATGCCGGGCCAGTACACGCGGCGCGGCGGCATTCTCGATGTCTACTCGCCTGAAGCCGAGCGGCCGGTGCGGTTCGAGTTCTTCGGAGACGAAGTGGAGTCGATTCGGCGCTTTGATCCTGAATCGCAGCGTTCGCTCGCGCCGCTCGATGAAGCGATACTGCTGCCGCTGACAGAGACGCCGGTCACCGAGCGGCTGCTGGCTGCGGTGCACACGCGGCTGAGCGGCTCGCATCTGGATGACATGGATGAGGTTGATAAGCTGGTCGAGCACTCGGTTGCCACCGGCGGCGTGACCGTGTTTCCTGGATGGGAGTTTTTTGCTGGTGTTGCGGGTGCGTCGACTACGCTGCTCGGGCTCTTCCCGCGCTGTATGCTCTTTGTGGAAGAGCCCGGAATGATTCGCAACCAGGTGGAGCGCTGGTGGAACAAAATTGAGCAGCGGCATGAGCGGGCGGCGATCGGTTCACTTATCCAACCTGCTGACATCTATCGTGAGCCCGAGTTATTACTAGCGCAACTTAGCAATCATCCGGGGCTTGACTTAGACCAGCTAGGCATCGTCGATGTGCTGGAAGACGATACGACGCTAGGCGAGATCGCGTTTGAGTCGCGCCCGACGCTGCGCTTTCATGGGTCTATCCCGGCCATGGTTGAACAGTTGCGCACGCTTATTGAGCAGCAGACCCGCATGCTGCTTGTCTCGGCGAATCAGGGCGAGATGGAGCGCATGTCGAACCTATTGCGCGAGTACGATGTGCCGTATCGGATTGGCTGGCGGTCGGAGTCGGCTGCCGGTGAGATCGGCGAGGCTGACCGCAAGCAGCGAGCGGGTGAGCGGCCTGTGCCTATCCTGGTGCGCTCGCTCATTGCAAATGGCGTTGCACTTGGTGATGCAAATCTGGTCGTCTTTGGGGTGAACGATTTTTCGGACGATGCTGATGTGGCAGCGCGGCCAGCGGCGAAGAAATCGAAGACCGCTGCATTTGTTTCCGACTTTCGCGATCTTACCGTCAACGACTATGTCGTGCATGTGGAGCATGGTATCGCGAAGTACATGGGCCTGCGCGAGATTGAACAGGATGGGGTGAATGTCGAGTTTATGATTCTCGAGTTCGCGGAGCAGGCGCGGTTGTATGTGCCACTTACGCGGCTTGATCTGATTCAAAAATATCGGTCGAGCGAAGGCGGCCCGGCGCCAATTCTGAACCGGCTCGGCTCGCAGCAGTGGGCCAAGACCAAGGCCAAGGTCAAGAAGGCCATGGAGGACATGACCGACGAGCTGCTGAAGCTTTACGCGCAGCGCAAGGCTGCGCGCGGTCACGCCTTTTCGTCCGATAACGAGTTTCAGCGCGAGTTTGAAGATGCATTCGACTTCACCGAGACCGATGACCAGCTTTCGGCGATCGCGGATATCAAGAAGGATATGGAATCCGAGCTTCCGATGGACCGGCTGCTTTGTGGTGATGTGGGGTACGGCAAGACCGAAGTTGCCATGCGGGCGGCGTTCAAGGCGGTGCAGGATGGTAAGCAGGTGGCAGTGCTTACGCCAACGACCGTGCTGAGCTTCCAGCACTTTGAGACGTTCAAAAAGCGCTTTCGCCATTTCCCGATCCACATCGAAATGATCTCCCGCTTTCGCACCGCGAAGGAGCAGAAAGAGATCCTCGAGCAGGTCGAGCAGGGTAAGGTTGACATCCTGATCGGCACCCACCGGGTGCTGTCGAAGGATCTCAAGTTCAACGACATTGGATTGCTTATCGTCGACGAAGAGCAGCGCTTCGGCGTGCGTCATAAAGAAAGATTGAAACAGATACGCGCACAGTTGGATGTGCTGACGATGTCGGCCACGCCGATCCCGCGTACTCTGCATATGTCGCTGGTTGGCTTGCGCGATATGAGCGTCATTGAGACGCCTCCGAAAGACCGCATGGCCATCCAGACAGTGGTCGCGAAGTTCGACGAAAAGTTAGTCCGGTCGGCGATTGAACTGGAGCTTGAGCGTGGTGGGCAGGCTTACTTTGTTTATAACCGGGTTGAGTCTATCTATGAGTTAGCCGCAAAGATACGCGAGCTGGTGCCGGCCGCGCGGGTCATCGTTGGGCACGGGCAGATGAATGAGGGCGAGCTCGAGAAGGTCATGTTCGCATTCATGAACCACGAGTACGATGTGCTGGTCGCGACCACGATTATCGAGAACGGCCTCGATATCCCGCTCGCGAACACGATCATCATCAACCGCGCCGACCGTCATGGACTTTCGGAGTTATACCAGTTGCGCGGGCGTGTGGGCCGTTCGAATCGCCGGTCTTACTCCTACTTGCTTATTCCGCCTGAGCAGGAACTCACTGACGTTGCGCGGCGCCGGCTGGCGGCATTGAAGGAGTTCTCAGATTTGGGCGCGGGCTTCAAAATCGCCGCGCTTGACTTAGAATTGCGCGGCGCGGGCAACATGCTGGGCGGCCAGCAGAGCGGGCACATTGAGGCGGTCGGCTTTGAGATGTACTCAGGAATGCTGGAGGATGCGGTGAGCCGGATCAAGGGCGAGCATGTCATCGAGCAGCCGGTTACGCAGCTCAACCTCGGCATCACGCTGCGTATCGACGAGAGTTACATTCCGGAGGAGAACCAGCGGCTGCGCATCTACAAGCGCATCGCCGCTGCCGGAAGCGAGACATCGGTTGCCGATGTGCGTACGGAGCTGACCGACCGCTACGGCCCGCTGCCCGAGGGTGTTTCGCACCTGCTTGAGGCGGCCGCGCTGCGGGCCGAGTGCGAACGTCTGGGCGTCTCGCAGGTGGATCTCAAGCGCGACCAGGTGCACCTGCTTTTTTAGCCCATTGCGGCAATCTATCCGGGGCACGTTATGCGGCTGGTCGCGAAGAACGCGAAGAAGGGCGCCCAGTTTACGCCGCAGGGGGTGCTGCGTTTTCCGCTGGCCTCGGCTGCCCCGGAAGACGTGTTGATCGAAATCCGCCTGCTGCTCGATGAGCTTGCGATCGAGGAGCGGGTAAGCGCCTAGTGGTTCCTGATCGTGTCCGCTATGATGGCACATCCAGGGTTTGATTGAGGAGAGTCTGTGAGGCATTCCCTAGCCGCTTTTGCTCTGATCCTGAGCGCCCTGTTCCAGCCACTCTCTGTCCAGGCCGCCCAGGACTTTCAATCGCTGGTCGATCAGTACTTCAGCACATCGCTGCCCTATCAACCAAGCTACGCGACTGTGCTCGGCATTCACACCTACGACGGAAAGCTCGAGAACTACAGCCACGCTACGATCGAAACCGAGATACGCGGGCTGCATTATTTCTTGAAGAGGTTTGAAGCCCTTTCCCCCGCAGGACTCGATGAGAGCACGCAGGCCGACCTGGCCATGATGCAGAACAACCTGCGCTCGCAGCTGCTTTCGCTCGAGACGATTCGTATGTGGGAGAAGAATCCGGATAATTACTCGTCCGGCATTACCGGCAGCGCGTTTGTGCTGATGGAGCGTAAGTTTGCCCCAGCCAAGGATCGGCTGCGGTCGCTGATCTCGCGTGAAAAGCAGATGCCGGGTGTGTTCAATGCGGCGCGCGAGAACCTCAAGAATCCGCCGAAGATTTACACCGAGATCGCGATCGAGCAGATGCCGGGCCTGATCAGCTTCTTCCAGAATGATGTGCCTGCTGCCTTTACTGACGCGACCGATGCCGCGCTTCAGGCCGAGTTCGCGAAGACCAACGCCGCTGTGATAGCGGCACTTCAGCAATACGGCAAGTGGCTCGAGACCGACTTGCTGCCGCGCTCGAATGGTGACTTCCGCTTCGGCCCGGATACGTTCTCAAAGAAGCTCGCTTATGACGAGATGGTCGACACTCCGCTCGATAAGCTGCTTGAGGTGGCCTACGCGGATCTGCACAAGAACCAGGCTGAGTTTACCCGCGTGGCCAAGGAGGTCGATGCGTCGAAGGTCCCGAAGGAGGTGCTGGCCGAGCTGGCTACGATCCATCCTGCGCCGGACCAGCTGCTGCAGAATTTCCACGGCACCTTCGATGGGCTAATCGGCTTTATCCGCGAGAGGAAAATCATTACCATTCCGTCGGACGTGCAGCCGGTGCTGGAAGAGACGCCGCCGTTCATGCGTGCGACGACGTCGGCGTCGATGGACCCTCCGGGACCGTTCGAGCTGAACTCAAAGACGGCGTACTTCAACGTCACCCTGCCCGAAAAGAACTGGACGCCCGAACACATTGCCGAGCATATGTCGGAGTTCAACGTAGGCACGATTGTGAGCACGTCGGTGCACGAGGCTTACCCGGGCCACTACGTGCAGTTTTTGTGGGTCAACACTACCAAGCTAAGCAAGGTGCGCAAGATCGTCACGGCTAGCTCAAACGTAGAGGGCTGGGCGCACTACTGCGAGCAGATGATGCTCGACCAGGGATATGGCCAACCTGGCTCCGGCGCAAAGGATATGCGGGAGGCAAATCTGATTCGGCTGGGCCAGTTGCAGGATGCGCTGCTGCGGGATGCGCGGTTCGTGGTCGGCATCAAAATGCATACCGGTCAAATGAGCTTTGACCAGGCGGTGGACTTCTTTGTTTCGGATGGCTACCAGTCCCGATCGGTAGGTACGGTCGAGACCAAGCGCGGTACCTCTGACGCGACTTACCTTTACTACACGCTCGGCAAGCTGCAGATCATGAAGCTGCGTGCCGACCTGCAGCAGAAGCAGGGCGCGGCCTTTTCGCTGCAGCAGTTTCATGATGACTTCATGAAGCAGGGCGGCGCGCCGATCAAGGTAGTACGCAAGGCTTTGCTGGGGGACGACTCGCCCACACTCTAGGCCTGTGACCCGGCTGTAGCTCGCCGTTTGACGATTGTCTGTCACAATAAGCAGGATGGTAGTGCGAACGGAAAGGATCATGAACGACAGATGAAATCCAAGGTACGCAAAGCAGTCTTCCCCGCGGCTGGGCTCGGCACACGCTTTTTACCGGCGACCAAGGCTATCCCTAAGGAGATGCTGTCGCTGGTTGACAAACCCATCATCCAGTACGGGGTTGAGGAGGCGCTTGCCGCTGGGATTGAAGAGATCATCATCGTGACCGCGCGGGGCAAGACTGCTATCGAGGATCACTTCGACACCAGCTTTGAGCTCGAAGCGAATCTTGAGAAGAAGGGCAAGACGGAGCTGCTTGCTGTTGCCCGTGCCGTCGCCGAGATGGCGCAGCTGGTGTACGTGCGGCAGAGGGAAGCACGCGGCCTGGGCCATGCAGTTCTGGTGGCGAAAGATTTGGTTGGAGACGAACCTTTTGCGGTGCTGCTGCCCGACGACGTAATTGCCGGGACGGTGCCGTGCCTTCAGCAAATGATCGACGCGTTTGATGACGTGCAGAGCACCATTATCGCCTCGCAGGTGGTGGAGGGTCCGGCGATCTCCGCCTATGGTGTGCTCGCTGGGACAGAGGTGCCGGGAAAGCCTCGGCTTTTTGATGTGAATGGGATGGTGGAAAAGCCGAAGCCTGAAGACGCGCCGTCCAAAAACGCGATTATCGGGCGCTATATCTTGACGCCGGCGATCTTCGCTGAACTCGAGAAGACCGAGCTTGGCGCGGGTGGCGAAATCCAGTTAACCGATGGGATCAAAGGGTTGATGCGGACCGAGAAGGTATACGGCTTTAACTTTGACGGCGTTCGATATGACGCGGGGGACAAGCTCGGCATGCTGCAGGCGACTGTCGAGTTTGGGCTTAGCCACAAGGACCTCGGGCCTAAGTTCCGCGAATATTTGAAGGCGTTTACGTTCTAGTTCATTTCCCCACCCGTGGGAAATATCATCCTGAGATCTGCGGTTGTTCTTAAACTGCGAGTTAAGTCAACCGCAGATCTCTTACTTCGCTTAAAATGATACGCGCTGCGTGCGCCGCCTACGACTGCTTCAGCGTTTTCAGGTCGATCACAAAGCGATATTTCACGTCTGACTTGATGACACGCTCAAATGCCTCGTTGATGGTGTCGATCGGAATCACCTCCACGTCGGACACGATGCCGTGCTCGGCGCAGTAGTCGAGCATCTCCTGGGTCTCGCGCATGCCGCCAATCCCTGAGCCGGCGAGCGAACGCCGGTTGGCGACCACGCTGAAGGGCTGCACCGAAAGCGGTTCCTCGGGAATCCCGACCAGGCACAATACGCCATTCCGCTTGAGCAAGCCGAGATAGGCATTCATATCGTGCGGTGCGGAGACGGTGTCGAGAATAAAGTCGAAGCTGCCCTTGTGCGCGGCCATCTGCGCATCGTCTTTTGACAGGATGACCTCGTCGGCGCCCAGGCGCTTCGCGTCTTCGGCCTTGTTCATTGAGGTGGTGAACTGGACTACCTGCGCACCAAAGGAATGCGCAAATTTAAGTCCCAGGTGACCCAGGCCGCCGAGGCCGACCACCCCGACCTTTTGCCCCGGACCGATCTTCCAGTGGCGCAGGGGCGAGTACGTGGTGATACCTGCGCAAAGCAGCGGCGCCACGCCTGCCGGGTCGAGCTTGGGTGAGACGGTGTGGACGAAATGCTCGTCGGTGACGATCACGTTTGAGTAGCCGCCGAAGGTCGGCTCTCCCTCGTAGGTCTTGCTGTTGTAGGTCTCGACCGTCCCTTTCACGCAGTACTGCTCTTCGCCGTCCTTGCAGTTCTCGCAGGCGCGACAGCTGTCAACAATCACCCCGACAGCCGCCGCGTCGCCGACCTTGAACTTGGTCACGCCGTTGCCGACGGCCGAGACCTTGCCGACGATCTCATGGCCGGGAACCATGGGATACTTCGAGTTTTTCCACTCGTTCCGTGCCTGGTGGATATCAGAGTGGCAGACGCCGCAGTACTCGATCTCGACGACGACATCGCGCTCGCCTGGTGCGCGGCGCTCAAAGGAGAAAGGAGCGAGCGGTGTCTTGGGGTCCTGTGCAGCGTAGCCATGGGCCTGGGGCATGAAATTGGGTCTCCTGACGGGGTGAATGACACTCACTTCGATGCAACGGCGAGGCGATCGATGCGGAGCGCGAGCAGCTCTGCGTGCACAGTTCCCTGCTTGATGCGACGAATGCTTGATGGCTCATAAGCATTTCTGATTGGACGGAATCCTCGATGCGCCGAATCTTAGCTGGAGAGGGCACACCCGATGAGCAACCTGGCTGGCAGCAGATTTCTTGACAGCAAAATAGTTTTCGTTTTAGGCCTGCTGCTTGCTGCGAGCGGCATTATCTCCCCGCCGGTCGCCCTTGTGGGCGGTGTCGCGTTCGGCTTTACCCTCGAGCATCCTTTTCGGCAGGAGAGCCACTCGTTGGCCAGGCTGCTGCTGAAGATCTCGGTTGTGGCGCTCGGCTTTAGGATGAACCTGCACCAGGTGCTGCACGCCGGGCGCTCGGGGTTTCTCTATACCGCGATCAGCATCACCAGTGCCATTGCGTTGGGGCTGCTCTTCGGCAGGCTGCTCGGCATCGGCGCTAAGGCGTCATACCTGATCACGATCGGCACCGCGATCTGCGGCGGAAGCGCGATCGCTGCTATCGCACCAATCACTGACGCAAACGAGGAAGAGATCAGCATCTCCATGGGCACAGTGTTCGTGCTGAACTCAGTGGCACTGTTGCTCTTCCCGGCAATCGGCGCGGCAATGCACCTGGACCAGAACCAGTTTGGATTGTGGGCGGCGCTCGCGATTCATGACACGAGTTCGGTGGTAGGGGCGGCAGCTAAGTACGGCGAGCAGGCGCTTGCCATCGGCACTGCCGTCAAGCTGGCCCGCGCTCTATGGATTGTGCCGCTCGCGCTGGTGACCGCAAGCTATATGCGCGCGAGCCGGAAGCCAGTGGGTTTGCAGGCGCAGAGGGTGGCGGTGCCCTGGTTCATCTTTCTTTTCTGCGGGGCGAGCGTCATCAGCACCTATCTGCCGCGATTCGCGGCCACTTACGCGGCGCTCAGCCACCTGGGCAGAACCGGGCTGACGGCGACGCTGTTTCTTATCGGCACCAGCCTTTCCGCGCACACCCTGCGGCGGGTGGGGATGCGGCCGTTTGTGCAGGGCGTCACCCTATGGATCTTCGTCGCAAGCGTTTCGTTCGCTGCTATTTACTACCGCTGGATTTCGATCTAAGTACGCTTCTTCGGCGACCAGTAGGGCGAGGCGCGAGCGCTTCTGCCCTTTCCAGCACAAAGTGAGCGAGGCGCCGATCGAAAGCTCTCCTGCTGCTGTGCCGGCGGCGCCTGCGACTGCTTCACGCGCTTCGTCTGAGAGCTGTTTAAGTTTTTGCGCAAACGGTAGCAGTGCAGTACCGGCTGGTGTGAGCGAGATGCGGCCGTTCGAGCGATCGAATAGCGGAGTGGCGAGTTCGGACTCAAGCGCCTTGATCTGCTGCGAGACTGCGGGCTGGGTGAGCAGCAGTGATTCCGCCGCCACGCGAAAGTTGAGGCTTTGGACAACAGCGCGGAAGATGCGGAGCCGGAAGTTTTCCATAGCATTCTCGTAGCAAAGAGAGTACATGCGCCTGCGCTGCTTTAAGGCTGCGGCAGCATGAAAAGCACCACAGTCACATGCGGTCGCTGATATGAGTACTTCATAACTCAGCGCATCCCTGCAAACTCGCTGCGCCTGCGGCTGTAGACGAAGTAAATGACTAACCCGATGCCAAGCCAGACGAAGAAGCGCAACCAGGTCATGATTGGCAGGCCGGCCATCAGCAGCACGCAGAAGAAGACGCTGAGCACCGGAAGCACTGGACCGCCGGGGCAGCGGAAGCTGCGGTGACGCGCAGGGTCCTTGTAGCGCAGGATGAGCACGCCGATCGAGACGAGCACAAAGGCGAAAAGCGTCCCGATATTCGATAAGTCAGAGAAAGTGCCGATGTCGAGCAGGCCCGCGGGCACGCCGACAAGAATGCCGGCGACCCAGGTTGACACGGCAGGCGTGCGGAACCTCGGATGAATCTTTGAAAACACGCTGGGCAGCAGGCGATCGCGCGACATGGCGAACCAGACTCGTGCCTGCCCGATCTGAAAGACAAGGATGGACGAAATCATGCCCAGCAATGCGCCGATGAGCACGACGAGGCGAACCCACTGTAGCGAATGGCCGCCGGGCTGGAGCGCCAGCTTCTTGAGCGTATTGACAACCGGCGCCGCGTCGTCGATCAGCGTGTCCCACCTGACTAAGCCGGTAAGTACAACAGCGACCCCGATATAGAGAATCGTGCAGACGACAAGCGTGGCGATGATGCCGATAGGCACGTCGCGCTGCGGGTTCTTGCACTCTTCAGCCGCGGTTGAGACCGAGTCAAAGCCGATGTAGGTGAAGAAAATGATCGAGCCGCCGGTAAGTACGCCGGACCACCCGCTGGGATAAAAGGGATGCCAGTTGGATGGATGTATATAGCTTGAAGCTGCGACTATGAAAATGATGATCGCGGTTATCTTGAGGATCACCATGATGTTATTTGTCTTGGCTGACTCGCGTATGCCCCGCACCAGGACGACTGTCAACAACATCACGATGAGAAACGCGGGAATGTTAAAGCCGAAATGCCAGCCGGAGGCATACAGGGGCTTACCCGCGAGATCGCTTAATCCTGACGGCAGGTAGGCGGGCGAGATCCATCGCAGCGACGGATGGACGCCGACAAAATCGAGCAAATCCACCACGTGCGCGGCAAAGCCGACTGAAACCGCCATGTTCGAAAAGGCATACTCGAGGATCAGATCCCAACCGATGATCCAGGCGACTAATTCTCCCATCGTCGCGTAGGTGTAGGTGTAGGCGGAGCCGGCGATCGGGATCATGGACGCAAGCTCGGCGTAGCAAAGGCCAGTAAAGGCGCAGACGATCGCGACCAGCACAAGCGAGAGCGCGAGCGCCGGACCGGCGCCGGGCCGGCCCTGCATCGCGGTATGGTGCACCAGATAGTCGGCTACTGGGGTGTTGAGGATGGAGGAGTCATCGAACTTTTCGCCCGCGATGGCGGTGCCGATGACGGTGAAGATACCCGACCCGATGACAGCTCCGATGCCGAGCGCTGTGAGCGAAATGGGGCCCAGAGTTTTGCGGAGCGCGTGCTCTGGCTGGCAGGATTGTGCGATCAGTTTGTCAATGGACTTCTTGGCGAAGAGTTGACTGGGCAGGGTGTTGGCTCCTCAAACAGGATCGCGAGCAGGATAGGAGACCAACCTACCACAGTGCTTGCGTCGGAGGAGACAACGCCGGCCTGCGTCTTCGTGCCCAGGCCGGAGGATGCACTTAACGCTTGCTGGCGCCGCGTGCTGCCTTCTTGACCTTCTGCTTGCTCTCGCCACGTGCCCCGGTGCGGGGCGCCTTGGGGGCTGCCTTCCTGCGGGCTGCGCGCTTGATCGCCTTGCGCTCTTCCGTGCTTTCAATCTTTTTTGTGTTTGCCATGGGACTTCCTTGTATTTGATATTGCGACTCTTACGCTATTACCCTTTTACTACAGATAGTCTGACCGGCCCGGAATAAGGTAGCTAGCCATTTCAGGGCAGACGTTTTGTGCGCGAGGAATCCACCTTCGCTGTTTTCTTCTGGGCGCTCCCGCTTTCTCCGCAGGTGCCGGCTTCGATCGCGGCGGCCATTTCTCTACACTCATAAAGGTCAGGTGGAGACGGAGGAATGGAGACTTGCGCAGATTACGCTCTTGGGCTGGCATCGCTGAGCGATGCGCCTTGTTCCTCGCGTGGACCTGGATAGCATACGTCCAAGTCTTCCTCTGAGGAGAGCAGCTCGACCAACGACCATTGCTCGCCATCCCAGGAGACGGCCTGCTTGATGTCAGAGTGCGGGTGATCTTCGCAACGGTAAACCAGGTGATACATGCCGGTGAGCGGTTTTTCTGCTTCCGGTACAACGTGCAGCTGGCCTTGCACAAGCGAGAACTCTTTGACTGCGCAGATGCCGCCCACGCGGTCCAGTAGATATGGATGAGGTTGAGGGAGTGCCGTTCTCATCATGAATGAGATGAAAGTGGGCGGGCGCGGTTGCCAAAGAGTGTGCAGTGGATAACAACGCGAACGACGCTTATTCCCAGGATGGTCCCCGAGATATGTCTGCCCGGGTGGGGAGAAAGCCACCTACGCGCGTTCGAGCTTGGCGAACTTCTCAACCAGCTTCTTAACGCCGTGCTGGTGGAAGCTTACAGTTAGCTTCGCGTCTTCGCCCTCGCCTTCGCGGCGGACGACGTGGCCTTCTCCATACTTGGGGTGGCGCACACGTGAGCCGGCCTTGAAGCCGGTGGCGCCTGTCGGGGGCTCAATTTCAAGCTTGGGCCGCGGGATGCTGACGCCGCGGCCGCCGAAAAATTGGGCGATGTTGTCGAGCGAGCCTGCACCGCCTGGTTTCAGGCCGATGCCCGGCCGGGCTCCTGCGCTCGAACCGGGTCGGCTGTACGCGGCGGCCTGCGCCACCGGACGCTGGTCTTCATCCTCGTAGTTGTAGTGGCGCTCACCGGTCGGCTCGGGAGCGCTGTTGCCCCGCCAATAGCGCGAGCCGCCCCCGGCGTAAATGCTTCGATTGCCGCCGTAGCTGCCCCAGCCGCTTACGCGCTCCTGCGCGGCGAGGCTGGCGCCGCCGCCTACGGGCTCGATCAGGTGCGCGGGCACTTCTTCAAGAAAGCGCGAGGGCACGCTCGCCTCGGGCATGTCGCTGCCGTACCGGCGGCGGTAGCGGGCGCGGGTCAGCACGAGCGAGTCCATGGCGCGCGTCATGCCGACATAGCAGAGGCGGCGCTCTTCTTCCATCTGCGCAGGGTCGGTGAGCGAGCGCGAGTGGGGGAAGAGCGCTTCTTCCATCCCGGCCAGGATGACGGCAGGAAACTCGAGGCCCTTGGCGGCGTGCAGCGTCATCAGGGTCACACGGGCGTCCGGGTCGAACTTATCCGTGTCTGAGACGAGGGCGGCGTGGTCGAGGAACTCGGCAAGCGTTTCGCCGCGGCTCTGCGCGTCCTGGGCCGCGTTGGCCAGTTCTTTGAGGTTCTCGATGCGGGAGAAGGCCTCAGGCGTGCCTTCTTCTTCAAGCGCGCGAATGTAGCCTGAGCGATCGTTGATAAAGCGGATCAGCTCGGGCAGGGTGGCCGGATCGCCGGGTTTGCGGAAGGCTGCGGCTGTTTCGGCCTCGCGAGCCTCGCGAGCAATCTCGGCTGGGCTTTGCTGCCGGCTAGCGGCAGGCGTGCGCGCCCGGGTACCGGCTTTGCCGCGGGTCGGCGTTTCTTCTTCCGCGAAGGGGTTGAACGCAGTCGCGTCAAGCAGCGTTGTTTGGGCTTCGGCGGCATTGCCGAACGAGGCGGGATCAAAGGCGGCCGCATCCTCGTTAAACTCTCCCAGGCCGAGCGTGCCCTGAGCGGGGTCTTCGTCCGGGTCGCTCATCGCATCGCCGAAGTCGAAGCTCGTGTCATCGGACGCGTGGTGGGTCACGTCGAGGTCGACCGGCACATCAGCGCGTGTCCCGACTGTATGCACATCGCTCATCGCCAGCGTTGCTTCTGCATCGGCGTCACCGGCCAGATCGCCGGCTAATTTCCCCGCGAAGTCCGGCGCAAGCAGCGCATGCGCATCACCGATCATCCGGCGAAAGTTGTCCAGCGCGATCAGGGCACGCGAAGGCAGCAGCTGGTCTTTGAGCGCGCGGCCAATCGCGGTCCAGGTGCTGGCGCCGGTTTCAATTGCCAGCCGGTCGAGCGTGTCCATCGTCGTCTTGCCGATGCCGCGCGGCGGGGTGTTGATGACCCGCTGCAGCGCAATCGAGTCGTGCGGGTTCTGCACCAGCTTGAGGTAGGAGAGGATGTCCTTGATCTCGGCCCGCTCGTAAAACGAGAAGCCGCCCACCATCGTGTAGCTGATGCCGTAGCGGCGCAGCGACTCTTCCACCAGCCGCGACTGCGAGTTGGTCCGATAGAGCACCGCCGCGCGCGGGCTCTCCTGGTCTTCGGCGGCCTTGCGCAGGTACTTGTTCAGGTAGTCGGCGATGAAGAGCGCCTCGTTCTCGCCGTCGGGTGCCTCGTAGTAGCCGATCTTCGCGCCCCCCTCGCGCGAGGTCCACAGGTCTTTCCCCTTTCGCTGCTGGTTCTGCGCGACCACCGCGCCCGCGGCCTCGAGGATGATCTGCGTAGACCGGTAGTTCTGTTCCAGGCGAATCGTCTTGACGCCGGGAAAGTCCTTCTCGAACTCGAGGATGTTCTTGATGTCCGCGCCGCGCCAGCTGTAGATGCTCTGGTCCTCATCGCCCACCACGCACACGTTGTGCTCGGGGCCCGCAAGCAGCTTCATCAGCTCGTACTGGGGGCGGTTGGTGTCCTGGTACTCGTCGATCAGGAGGTACCGGTAGCGCCGGTTGTAGCGCTCGCGGACCTCGCCCGAGGCCCTGAGCAGGTGGACCGCTTCGAGCAGCAGGTCATCAAAGTCGAGGGCGTTGGCCTTGCGGAGCTCCTTCTGGTAGGCCTCGTAGATGTGGGCGATCCGCTCGGAGAGGGGGTCGGCGGACTGGAGATAGAACTCCTGCGGGTCGAGCATGTGGTTTTTCGCCCAGCTGATCTTGCCCATGGCGTTGCGCGGGGTAAGCTGCTTGTCGTCGAGGCCCATGCGCCGGATGATTTGCTTGGCCAGCTGCTGCTGGTCCGAGTCGTCATAGATCGCAAACGTCCGCGTGAGACCTTGGCCGTCCACCCGCAGAGCCTCAATATCCCGCCGCAGCATGCGCACACAGAAGCTGTGGAAGGTCGAGAGCACGGGCTTGGCGAGTGTGCTGGCGCCCATCAGCTTGTCCACCCGCTCGGCCATTTCCTTGGCGGCCTTGTTGGTGAAGGTCACGGCGAGGATCGAGTCAGGCGCGACTCCGCGCTCTTCCACCAGGTAGGCAATGCGGTGGGTGATCACGCGGGTTTTGCCCGAGCCCGCGCCGGCCAGTATCAGGACTGGTCCGTCGACTGTTTCGACGCCCGCCTGCTGCTGCGGGTTCATGTTTTGGAGTAAGCGGTGCAAAGGAGACTCTCGGAATCAGGGTACCTCCAGTTTACCTTGCAACGGAGAACCAAGCTCCTTACTTGTGGTAAGGAGGTGGTAAGATCACTGCAGGAGGATGCTCATGTCATCCAGTGTGCTTACCTCGAAGGGCCAGATCACCCTTCCGGCGGAGATACGGAAAGAGATGGGTCTCAAGTCAGGCGACCGGCTCCACTTCAACAAGAATCCGAAGACGGGCAGCTATGAAATGACACGCAAGACTGGTTCCATCATGGATCTGTTTGGCATCCTGAAGTACGATGGGCCGCCCGTTACGATCGAGCAAATGAACGAAGGAATCGCAGAGTTCCATGCGCAGGAGGACGAGCGCATTATGCGCGAGTACCGGGAATACCTTGAAAGTGAGAAACGCAGCTGATTGGCGTTGATACCAACGTTTTGCTGCGCACGATGATTGACGATGATGCGCAGCAGGGCGCGACTGCGCGACGTTGGGTCGAAGCGCTGACCGAGCGTGATCCAGGCTACGTATCACTTGTTGTTATCTGTGAGCTGGCGTGGGTTTTGTCCAGAAGGTATCGCTTTTCCCGCGAGCAAATCGCTGCCGGGCTGGGCAGCCTATTGAAAGTGGCGGTCCTGCGAGTTGAGGAGGCCGAGCTTGTTACGGAGGCGCTGGAGCAATTCCGCGCATCAAGGGCCGATTTCGCCGACTGCTACATCGCCGTATCCGGACGACGGTCGGGCTGCTCTCATACTGTCACTTTCGACTTGCAGGCTTCGAAACTGCCCGGCATGCGGCTGCTGTCTTAGCTTCTTCCCCCGCCATCACTCTCCTGCGGTATTCTGCCTGCGTGCTGTGGATGGAGGGTGACTCTATGTTCCGAGAATGTGACGTGAAACTGACCGCGCGCGGCCCAAGAGGCGCCTGGACGCACATCCTGATTCCCTTTGACGCGGCGGAGGCGTTTGGGCGGCGTGGGCTGATTCCTGTCACCGGCACGATCAACGGGCATTCGTTTCGAAGTTCGCTTACGCCTGAGGGCGAGGGCAGGCACTACCTGATGGCGAACAAGGCGATGCTTGCCGGAGCAAAGGCCGCGGCCGGCGACGCGGTACACCTGGTGCTCGAACTGGATACGGCCGAGCGCACGGTCACGATTCCGGCAGAGCTGCAAGCGGCTTTCGAGAGCAACAGCAAGGCAAGTGAGATATTTGCTGCGCTGTCCTACTCCTGCCGCAAGGAGTATGCGGTGTGGATTGATGGCGCCAAGAAGCAGGAGACCCGTGTAAGCCGTGCACAGAAGGCGGCCGCCATGCTGCTCGACGGCAAGCGGACGCCGAACTGACCCTGGCTTGCAGGGCTGAGAAGGGCGCTCTAGCTGTTCAGGCTCATGCTCATGACGGGACACTTGGCTGCCGCGGCGTCTGAACGGCTGACGCGGCCGAAGCGGTGCCCGTCCTGCGGGCGCCCGGCAAAACAGCGCGAGTAGACTGGCCAGAGATGAGCAGACAAGCTGAAGCTAGACGGCAATGGATCGCTGTCTTTTGCGCATCGAGCGCTGGGGCGCGGCCGGAGTATCTGGAAGCGGCGCAGGCGCTGGGCGGCTCGCTCGCCGCGCGGGGCATGGGCCTGGTCTACGGAGGCGCCTCAGTTGGACTGATGGGCGCGCTGGCGGACGCGGCGCTTGCTGCCGGCGCGCCTGTAGTCGGCGTGCTGCCGGCGGTTCTGGAAGGGCGCGAGATCGCGCATCGAGGGCTAAGCGAGCTGCACTTCGTCGGCACGATGCATGAGCGCAAAGCCCTGATGGCAGATCGCGCCGATGCCTTCCTCGCGCTACCGGGCGGCTATGGCACGCTCGATGAGTTCCTCGAAATACTTACCTGGGCGCAGCTCGGCGTCCATGCCAAACCGTGCGTGCTGGTGAACATGCTCGGCTTCTATGACGGGCTGCTGAGCTTTCTCGACCACGCGGTGGAGGAAGGTTTTCTGCAGCCGCCGAATCGCGCTTTGATCCGGGTTGCCGCAAGCGTCGATGAGGCGCTCGACAGCCTCGAGGCTCTGCTCGCCGAAGCGGACTAAACTCGCTCGGCTTGGCAGGCGTCGCACAGGCAGTGGCGGCGCAGGTAATCCCAGGAGAAGATGCCGCTCGAGTGCCCATCGTTCCAGTGGAAGCTGATCGCGTACTTGCCCACCTGCTGCACGGAGTCAGGGCGCGCCGGCGCCTGGTAGAGCGGGAGCAGGTCGCTCGCGGCCTTAGGCTTGGCAACGCCCGGCTCGCGGCCATCCGCTTCGCGCTCTTCGTGGCAGGTGGCGCAGGGGCAGGCCAGGCGCAGCCAGGGAAAGCTCCAGTGGCTCTGGTGCCCATCCCGCC
>CAXTMM010000006.1:35798-40344 GCA_964245415.1 uncultured Acidobacteriaceae bacterium
GTCGATCACCATGCCGGTGCCTTCGGTCTTGAGCACACGCACCTTCACCGGTTCGGTCGCGCCCGCAGGCAGCTCGCGATCGGCCGCGGCATCCTTGCGCGCGCGCTCCTCGCTGACGAATCGTATGCCCTCGTGACTCATACGAGAAGGCTATCAGAGCCAAACCGCCTACGCGGCTAGCGGTCACTTCGTGACGTGTATACCGCCCCTTCGGGGCACAAGAGCTGCTACTCCCCAAGAACCACTGGGGAGTAGCAGCTCTTGAAGCGCCGCAGGCAGAAGCCCCCCCACGAAGTGACCGCTAGCCGCGCAGGCGGTTTGGCCTTTACAGCCCTCTGTTGCGCCAGAAGAAGTAGGCCGCCATGGTGAAGCCGATCACGGTGACAGCCGCCCTCATCAGACCAGGATTGACGTAGCGGGCGCTCCGGGCGCCAACGTAGCCACCAATAGCGCCGGTGACCATCATGAGCAGGCAATGCTGCCAGAGAACCTGGCCTTCGACGACGAAGAGGATGACGGCTACCCCGTTGGCGAGCGTGGTGGTGACGACCTTGAGCGCGTTGATCTGGTGGATGTTTTCGATGCCGAAGACAGCCAGCAGCGAGATGATCAGAAAGCCGGCTCCGGCGCCGAAGTAGCCGACATAGATCGTCACCAGAAGCATGCCGCAGACCAGCGGCACGATCGAAGGCCGGCTGACGAGTTCTGCCTCTTCCGCCTCGCTGAGCTTGCGCTTGCCGCGCGTGCGCTTCTGCAAAGCCTGCGAGATGCGATCGCTCGCGGCAAACAGCGACGCAGCCACAAGCAGCAGCCACGGCACCAGGCGCAGGAATGTCGCCTGCCCGGTATGCAGCATCAGCAAGCCGCCAGACACCCCGCCGACGGCCGCTGCAAGCGCGAGCGGCAGTACGAGGTGGCGATTCTGCCGCAGGTCGCGCGCGTAGGCGACGATGGAGGCGGCCTGCCCTGGCCAGAGCGCGACGGTGTTGGTGGCGTTGGCCTGGATGGGAGGCACGCCCAGGTTGAGCAACGCCGGAAAGGACAGAAACGAGCCGCCGCCAGCGACCGCGTTGAGCAGCCCGGCAGTGAGTGAGGCAGTGCAGAGCCAGACTGTGCGCCAGGGCGTCCAGGCCAGGGACGCGTGCGGGGTGAGTACCATGTAGCTTGATTCTAGAAGGGAAGGCTCCAGCCCCAACGCATGCCTGTATCTAAGCCGTGCTTAGAGGCTATGCATCTCGGGAGTGGCAGCCATCAGCGCCTGGGTGTAGGGGTTCTGGGGCGAGCCTGTGACTTGCGCGCAGGTGCCCAGCTCCAGCAGCTTGCCCCCTCGCAGCACGGCGATGTCGGTCGAGAGATACCGCACCAGCGGCATGGAGTGCGAGATGAACAGGTAGGTAAGCGAGAACTCGCGCTGCAGGGTGCGCAGCAGGTTGACCACCTGCGCGCCAACGCTGACATCGAGCGCCGAGACGGGCTCATCGAGCACCAGCAACTCCGGCCGGAGCGCGAGCGCGCGGGCGATGTTGATGCGCTGGCGCTGGCCGCCGGAGAACTCGTGCGGGTATCGCGTCAGCGCGGACTCCTCAAGCCCAACGGTCCGGAGCAGTTCGGCACACGCGGCACGGAGTGTCGGCTTGCTTTGTCCCCGCTCATCCTTGTGGATGAGAAACGGCTCGGCGAGGACATCGGCGATCCGCATACGCGGGTTGAGCGCGGCGAAGGGATCCTGGAAGACGGGCTGCATACGCCGCCGCATGGCGCGCAGTGAGCGAGCGGACCTGCCGGAGACAGGCGCGCCGTCGAACAGGACCGCCCCGCTCGACGGCTCGACCAGTCCCAGAGCCATGCGGGCGATGGTGCTTTTGCCGGAGCCGGACTCGCCCACCAAACCGAGCGTCTCGCCGCGGGCGAGATGGAACGAGACATCATCGACCACGAGCGAGTGGCCGAGCGCGCCTGGTCCCTGGCGCGGGTAGCTTTTGCTCAGGCGCGAGACCTCGAGGAGCGGCATGGCTCCAGAGTATCAAGCACTCACAGGTTTGCCCTGCCAACAACCCATGAAAGCGAGCCCATCCCCGTTCCCCATGCTCCGTGCATCTGAACCCGAGGTGGAAATGCACGGGCCAGTCGTGGTCTCACGCCTGAGATCGAGAACCTGTGTTGTCCAATTTGAAGCGCTCTGCGCTTAAAGAAGTCGAGGAGAGATATGGTGCAGGTACGAGTGCTGGGTACGGCGGAGCTGCCGCTTGGCGCGAAGAAGACCGTCAAGGTTGGCGAGACCGAGATCCTGCTCATTCACGACCAGGGTGGAGTGATCGCAGTGCAGGCGAAATGTCCGCACGCCGGCGCGCCGCTCGAAAAGGGAGCGGTCTGCAACGGCCGCCTGGTCTGCCCCTGGCACATGGGTTCCTTCGCGCTGCCGTCAGGCGAGCTGCTGGAGCCTCCGCCGATGGAGCCGCTCAAGACCTACGCTGTGTCCCTCAACCGCGAGGAGATACTGGTCGATCCCGAGCCGCTGCCGCTAGCTAGCCTACCCGCGACGCGGACAGCCGCTCAGCCGGTCATCCTGCTCGTCGGGGCCGGCGCCGCGGGAGCGATGGCCGCCGCCACCCTCCGGCAGGGCGGCTTTGCCGGCCGGATTGTTGCGGTTGATCCTCTGACGGAGGAGCCTGTCGACCGCACCCAACTGAGCAAGCAGGCGCTCAGCGGCGAAATGCCGTTGGAGAAGGTCAGCCTGGGGCTCTTTGGCAAGCTGGGCGTCGAGCGGATCAAGGCTTCGGTTGTCTCGCTCAGCGCTGCCGGAAGCCTCGCGCGGCTGAGCAACGGGGAATCGATCCAATTTGACAGCGCGCTGGTTGCGACCGGGGGCAAGCCGAAGCGGCTCTCCGTTCCTGGAGCCGAGCTGGCGCACACCATCCGGCATGTCGACGACGTGCGCCGGATCCTGGCGGCAGCCGAGGGCAAGCAGACGGCGGTGGTCCTCGGCACGAGCTTTATCGGGCTCGAGGCGGCCTCGGCTCTGACGCAGAAGGGCCTGCAGGTGACGGTCGTTGGTCATGAGGCGCTGCCCTTCGCGAAGAAGTTTGGCGAGGAAGTAGCGCTCGCGGTCAAGGCTCTCCACGAGAGCAAGGGTGTGCGCTTCCGGCTTGACGCCGAGATCGTGGGGATCACGAGCCCTGGTGTGT
This sequence comes from uncultured Acidobacteriaceae bacterium, assembly GCA_964245415.1. Classification (GTDB taxonomy): domain Bacteria; phylum Acidobacteriota; class Terriglobia; order Terriglobales; family Acidobacteriaceae; genus EB88. The sequence continues at coordinate 38,984 of CAXTMM010000006.1, forward strand.
CGGTGCGTGAGGCCGAGACAGAAGCGCTGGTGCCGGCCGATCTGGTCATCCTGGGTGTGGGTGTTGAGCCGGAGCTTGGCTTCGAGCACGACCTGCCGCTCGCCGCCGAGGGAGGCGGGATCGCGACCGATGCCACCTTGCGCACTGCTGGACGCGTATGGATCGCTGGCGATATCGCCAACGTCGACGGCACGCGCATCGAACATTGGCGGCTGGCTGAGCAGCACGGCAGGGTTGCAGCGCTTGCGATGCTCGGAGAGCCTGCACGGTATGAAGGCGTGCCGTTCTTCTGGACCTTCCACTTCGGCAAGCGTCTGGGCTACCTGGGACAGGCAAAGGAGTGGGACGAGATCGTCACCCGTGGCGACGTAGCAGGGCTCGAATTTGTGGCTTTCTATCGGAAAGGCGGCCAGGTGAAGGCGGTGCTGAGCTGTGGGCGTGACTCTGAGACGGCAGCGCTGGCTGAGTTGATGCGCGGTGATTCGACGCTCGAGGCCGCGCTTGCCGCGATCGCCTGAAGCGCGGGCGGTCGCTGACTGGCAAGTCGGAGGCTCTAAGTGAGCATCTGGCCATCCCATTGACCTAGGCCCCCTCTGGCCGCTACACTACATAGGTCCGGCGGTCCTGCCTGGTTCTTGCGCCTGTCGTGCCGCTAGACCAGAGTTGAGGGTGCGCTGATTCGCCTCACCAGGGTAGCGAGTGAGGTTTGAGTCTGTACCCGGTTCTTATTCGCACCTGCCAGCCTAAAGATTCAAGAGACTGCATCCCGTGCGCGGGGTGTTGAGGGATTTGTTATGTACGCAGTGATTCGCACAGGTGGAAAGCAGTACCGTGTCGCTCCAGGCGACGTGGTGAAGGTCGAAAAGGCAGCCGCGGACGAAAACGGCGCCATCGAGTTCGCGGACGTGCTCGCGGTTTCGGGTGAGCCAGGCACGGTCGCCAAGCCCGGCGACGCCAGGGTGTTGGCCACCGTTGTCGGTGAAGGCCGCGGCGCCAAAATCCTGGTCTTTCACTACAAGCGGAAAAAGCAGTACAAAAAGCTGCAGGGTCACCGCCAGGCTTTTACCGAGGTTCGCATCAACGAAATCATGGTTGATGGCACGAGCTACAAGGCGCAGTAGCGCTCGCGTTCTTACCGAAAAAACAAAAACGCGCAGCATGCTGACGGGACCCTTAGTCTAAGATCATCGCGCAGGATAGCTCATAGCAAAAGCGCGCAGGAGCGAATGGAATGGCACATAAAAAGGGTCTTGGAAGTTCAAAAAACGGTCGCGACTCGAACGCGCAGCGATTGGGCGTGAAGGCGTTTGGCGGCCAACTTGTGACCGTCGGCTTGATTATCGTCCGGCAGCGTGGTACAC
>CAXTMM010000006.1:40354-54372 GCA_964245415.1 uncultured Acidobacteriaceae bacterium
GTCAATGTCGGCATCGGCAGCGATGACACTCTCTTCGCCAAGGTCGACGGGCGGGTGAAGTTTGTCGATCGCGGACGAAGCGGGCGCTTTGTCGCCATCGAGCCGGTCGCAGCCGAATAATTGCGCGGGTGACGGGAGTACCGCGCTGAGACCCGTTCAGCAGCGGAAGATTGACACAGCGATTCTTGGGAGCGGCAATTAGGCCGGCATCGTCTGCAAAGGTTTGTCTAGGCTCGGTTGCCGCGATATTTTTGACAACGCATGTGCCTGCTGCCGGCTCTGCACCCTACATTTTATGTCCTGGATTGCGCATCATGATGCGTTCGACCACCATTTCCACATCGGTCATGAACGAAGGCGCCAGTTCAGCCACGGGCTGTGGGCCGATCCCGAGCTGGTTGACAATATCGTTCCAGCGCATCAGGGTTGACGAGCGTGTAAGCCGCAGTGGTCCTCGCCTTTGATCGGGCAGCACGAAGTACGCGATCCACATCAATAGTGTCCCATCGACGACAACTTCGCTGGTTAGGCTGAGCCCACCCCAGGCTGCTCCGCCTTTGGCGCTTATGGAGGCGGTCACGAGCGAGAGAAAGTCCATAAGGCCGAGAAAGCAGATGCCCAGGCCCAGACCCAGCATGCGAGTGCGGAAGGATAGTCCCAGCCGCGGCGCCGCCGCAATCAGCATCGACATCAGCGAGACTTCAAAGACACACATGCAGAGCGCGACCGACATGAGGAAGGCGTTGATCCAGGGTTCCCACGGAAGAGTGCGCACCTCTGGCAGGTGAGCGGTCACAGCTATCACAAAGGTGAGTATGCCGGTGAACCGGAAGATCAGGACCGCGAGCCGGGAGACGCCGGGTAGCGGGGACAGCACCTTGCGTATGATCTGTTCAATCGAGAAGAAGACCGCGACCGTGCCTACCAGGTACATCACCCAGTAGACATCCCAGTAGTAGCCGTAGGCCCGGGCAGAGTAACGTGTGCCCACGGGATAGTGAAGACTGATGTAGGAGTATGTCGCCGCGACCACCAGCTTGCTGCCAAGAAAGCAGATCACGGCGACAAAACTCCTGTGCATCTTCGCATAGATTGCCGCTGCAACAGCCAGCAGCAAGAGCGTAAGCTCTGCACCGGTCAACAACGAAAGGATGGCTTTGGCGTCCACGCGCGGTCTCGAATGTGAAGGTATCTGGTTTCAAGACTCGCAGCAACACCATAAAGTGCGGTCCGCCTCGCAAGGAGGCTAGACAACGTATGGCGAGGACGCTTTTCGCTAATTCCCGTTAGCGCCGTGACCGCACTGGTAGCAGATCGGGATCGGGCTTCCATCCTTTGGGCCCGGCGTGGGGTCGGCGGAAAGAGCGGCGAGTGAACCAGCGGCAAAAAGCGCCACGACGGCAGTGCGGACGATGATGTTCTTCATTTTGGGCTCCTGGGGAACTCTATTTTGATTTCTGTTGCGCACAGAGATTGACGGCTCTCTGTGGCTTAACTATAAGGCTCTGTGAGCTACACGAAGTTGAAATAGAAATACAATTCCCGTAATGGAGTTACGCAAGTACCAGCGCGGGAACAGAGGTTCGCGTCCGGGAACTGGCGTATCCATCGTGCTGAACGTGGTAAAATTGCGTAAATGCACGGAAGTGTGTCGCTTACCATCGGGTCGCACGCGCCTGCGCAAGCGCAATAACCCTCCCGCACACCACTCCTCAAGCCTGCATTGCGGAGTTTCATGTCCACCAAAGAATTAGCTCACGCTGTACCGTCCACACTTCTGAACTCTCCCCAGATCAATGCTGGTGAGGTAGTCAACAGCTATACCAGCGACAATATCAAGGTACTCGAAGGCCTCGAGGCAGTGCGCCTTCGCCCGGCGATGTATATCGGTTCGACCGGCGAAATGGGCCTTCACCATCTGGTCTACGAAGTGGTCGACAACTCTGTTGACGAAGCGCTGGCCGGCTACGCCAGGCACGTCGATGTCATCATCCATGTTGACAACTCAGTAACTGTTACGGATGACGGCCGCGGCATTCCTGTCGACATGAAGACCCTTGACAACGGCGAGAAGATGCCCGCGGTGCAGGTCGTGCTGACCAAGCTCCATGCCGGCGGCAAGTTCGATGCGTCTACCTACAAGGTCTCGGGCGGTCTGCATGGCGTCGGCGTCTCCTGCGTCAATGCGCTGTCCGAGGCCTTCGATGTCGAGATCTGGCGCGACGGCCACACCTACGAGCAGGACTACTCGAAGGGTGCGCCCATCTCGCTCTTGCGCGAGACCGGCACCTCCAAGCGCCGCGGCACCAAGGTTCACTTTCTGCCCGATAAATCGATCTTCACCGTCACCGAGTACAACTACGACACCCTCGCCCAGCGGCTGCGCGAGCTCGCCTTTCTGAACAAGGGCCTCGCCATCACGCTGATCGACGAGCGGACGATCGACGCGAAGACCGGCGACGCCAAGCGCTCGGACTTCAAGTACGCCGGCGGCATCGCCGAGTTCATCCGCCACATTAACAAGGGCAAGATCGTGCTCCACGAGCAGCCCATCATGATGGAGGCGCTGCGCGACGGCGTCGACATGGAGATCGCGCTCCAATATAACGATGCTTACTCCGAAACTGTCTTTTGCTTCGCTAACAACATCAACACCGCCGACGGCGGAACTCATCTCTCCGGCTTCAGGACCGGCCTGACCCGCACCGTCAACGCCGCCGGCCAGGCGCTCGGGCTCTTCAAAGACATGAAGGAGAACCTCTCCGGCGATGATGTTCGCGAAGGCCTTGTCGCAGTCATCAGCGTCAAGCTCTCGCAGCCCCAGTTTGAAGGCCAGACCAAGGGCAAGTTGAACTCCGACATCGCCGGGACTGTCCAGGCTTTAGTGAACGAAAAGCTAGGTATGTTTCTCGAGCAGAATCCGCAGATTGCCAAAAAGATTATCAACAAGGCCATTGACGCCGCCCGCGCCCGCGAGGCTGCGCGCAAGGCCCGCGACCTGACCCGCCGCAAGGGCGTGCTTGACGGCGGCGGCCTGCCCGGCAAACTTTCGGACTGTTCCGAACGCAATCCGGAGAAGTGCGAGCTCTACCTGGTCGAGGGCGAATCCGCAGGCGGCACTTCTCGCCAGGGCCGCGATCGCCGCTTCCAGGCCATCCTGCCGCTCAAGGGCAAGATCCTCAACGTCGAAAAGGCCCGCTACGACAAGATGCTGGGCCACGAAGAAATACGCGCCATGATCACCGCGTTGGGCGCGGGCATCGGCAAGGACGACTTCGACCCGGCCAAGCTGCGCTACGGCAAGATCATCCTGATGACCGACGCGGACGTGGACGGCTCGCACATCCGCACGCTGCTGCTCACCTTCTTCTTCCGCCACATGCAGGAGCTGATCAAGCGCGGACACGTCTACATTGCGCAGCCGCCGCTCTTCCGCATCAAGAAAGGTAAGTTCGAGCAGTACATCAAGGACGAGCGCGAGTTCGTCAAGGTCATGGTCAAGCGAGCCTCCGAAGGCATGGTCGTCAAGTATGGCGTCACGCCCGAGGGCGGCTGGGCAGGCCAGCTCGAGGGGCCGGCGCTGACCAGGTTCATGGGCCAGCTCGACGAGTACCTAGGCTTCTACGAGAAGCTCAACCGCCGCCTGCGCAACAATGAGGTGCTCGACCTGCTCGGCAAGCACGAGCTGCTCCGGCGCTCGGACTTTGAAGGCGGGGAAGACGGCAGCGCACCGCCCAAGCTTGCCGCCGTTCACGCCGAGCTCGAAAAGCTCGCGCCCAAGTACCAGTTCAAGGCCGTTCACCCGCTCACCCTTGATGAAGAGCACCGCACCTGGTCGCAAAGCTTTACCGACGCGCAAGGCGCTCTCCGCCGTATCGACTGGACCCTCGCCTCGACCCCTGAGTACCGCCAGATGATGCTTAAGCATGGCCTCCTGCGCGCCGAGCTCATCACCCCCTTCTCAATCGAGTACGCCGGCAAGGCCGCCGCCCCACCCGAGCCGGACCCCGAAGACACCGACGTAGAGACCACCGGCGAGCGCGAGGCCGGCACTCCGGCGCCGCGACGGGCCGGTCGCACCTCGCATGAGCCGGTCACCAAGGCGACTGCGGGCGAGCTCTTCCAGTACGTCATCGACCAGGGCCGCAAGGAATATCAGGTCAATCGCTTCAAGGGTCTTGGCGAGATGACCGCGCCGCAGCTCTGGGACACGACCATGGACCCCGAGCGACGTACCCTGCTGCAGGTCAAGCTCGAGGATATCGCCGAGACCGAGCGTATCTTCTCGACGCTGATGGGCGAGGACGTCGAAGCACGGCGCAGGTTTATTGAAGACAATGCGCTCGATGTCAAAAATCTCGACATCTGAGCGCGCATCTGGGAACCTCTCTATCGCAGACCGACGGAGTGAGTGAAAAGCAGCGATCTATCCTCGCTCCTGCCTTATTCCGGGCGAGCGCTTTCTCTGGCTTACCTCTGGGTCACTTCTCCTTCCGAGGCAGATGAACGGGTCGAGCGACACGAACGATTCGATACGATTCACCTCCCTTTGATCCTAGATGTACATCTTTTGCGCGACACTGTGGCTTCCCGATCACCCCGTCGGAGGCTTAGTCATGGATCGTCGTTACTTCGTCAGGACAGCGGCTGCGGCTGGTACACTCGCCTGGCTTACCAAGGTGGATCGCATGTTTGCCCAGGATCATGCCAGTTCTTACCCCCGGCCCGTCCCTTTTGTTACGGAGCCGGCCAGTGCCGGGCTTACGCCCGAAGACGTCAGCGCCATCTTTACCGTCGACCCGGCACAGACCGCGGCGCGGCAAAGTCTTGTCTATCCGCAGAGTGTCGCCTCCGGTGATCCGCAGGCAGGCGGCATCGTGCTCTGGACCCGTATCGATCCATCGCAGCAGGGCGGCGCATACGCTGACACGGTCGGCTGGCAGATAGCGACCAATGCCGGCTTCCGTGCGACCTCTGTGGTCGTCCAAGGCGTATCAAACCTGGATCCCGACAGGGACAACACGGTTAAGTTCCCCATCGCGAACGCTGCCCTCCAGCCCTACACCGGCTACTTCTATCGCTTCATCTATGACCAGGTAGCCAGCCGCACCGGCCAGTTCAAGACGCTTCCCGCCGCCGATGCCGATCTCTCCGAGCTCAAGATCGGCTACGTCGTCTGCCAGGACTACAGCAACGGCTTCTATACAGCGCTCGCCTACCTGGCGCAGGAAAACGTCGATTACGTCATCCATCTCGGCGACTACATCTATGAGACGATCAAGTCGACCGCCTTTTCGATCCGCGCGGTGCCGACCTTCCCCAGCGGCTCGACGACGATCCCGACCAGCGTCGAGGACTACCGCTTCCTCTATAAGCTCTACAAAAGCGACCTGAACCAGCAGGCCGTGCACGAGCGCTTCGCCTACATCCAGCTGTGGGACGATCACGAGTTCGCCAATGACTGCCACCAGGACTACCATCCGGATGACGACGTAGCGCCCGTAACCGCCACCACCCAGCAGCCCGCGCTGCGCCAGGCGGCCAACCAGGCCTGGAGCGAGTACGGTCTCGCCGACGTGACCTTCGACCCAACCCAGAGCTGGGAGCAGTCCATTCAGGTCTACCGCAAGCTCTCGCTCGGCAAGCTCGCGGACGTGATCGTCACCGATGAGCGGCTCTACCGCGATGGGCCGCCCTGCGGCAACGGCATCGCCGGCCAGCGTTACTTCTCCCTCGGCTGCCCCGAGATCCTGGATTCCAAACGCACCATGCTCGGCGCGACCCAGAAGGCGTGGTTCATCGACCAGGTGACCGGCTCGTCCGCCACTTGGAAAATCTGGGCCAATGAGGTCATGCTCATGCAGCTCAAAGCGACTGCTGTTTACGTTGACCTCGATCAGTGGGACGGCTACGGCGAAGAGCGCAAGTCGCTCCTCAGTACCTTTCAGCATGCCAATGTCAAGAACCTGGTCGCGATCACCGGTGACCTCCATACCTTTCTGGCCGGCTACCTCAAGGCAGATTTCGACGACCTGCTCTTCTCCCCGCATGTGGGTGTCGAGCTGATGGTCGGCTCCATCACCTCTGCCAACTTCGAAGAAGAGATCCTGGCCGATATCGACCTGCCCAGCTCGTCCGTCCCGGCCAAGATGTTCGGCGTTGAGCCCAACCTGCTCGAGCCGCTGATCCGCGCGCTCAACCCGCATATCGAGTACTGGGACTCCTCCACGCATGGCTACGCGGTGTTGACGCTGACCCCGTCTGAGCTGACCTGCGATTTCAAGGCGGTGACCACGATCCAGCAGCCTACCGCCAACCTCGTTGCGCTCAAAACCTTCACCGTGCCTGCGAACCATGTGAAGCTGAACAGCTGAGACGATCGGCCGGCGGACCGACGCGAGCATCAAACTCCTTATCTTCCCCGGGAGTTCATCCACAATGATCAAGTCCATCGGCTATGCTGCCAAGCATTCCTTCAGCAGCCTCAAGCCATTCGAGTTCGAACGCGACGACCCCAAGCCAAACGAAGTTGAGATAGAAGTTCTTTACTGCGGCGTCTGCCACTCTGATATCCACCAGGTCAAGAACGAGTGGTCGAACACGGTCTACCCTTGCCTGCCCGGTCATGAGGTGGTCGGACGGGTCCGCTCGGCAGGCAGCGCCGTCACCCGCCACCAGGTGGGCGACCTGGTCGGGGTGGGCTGCATGATCTACAGCTGCCGCGGCTGCGAGGCCTGCCTGGCAGGCGAAGAGAACTACTGCCAGGGCCCGAACAGCTGGCTTGCGACCTACAATGGCCCCATGATCCCGGCTAAGAAGTCGCCCGACCGTACCAACACGTATGGCCGCGACAATACCTATGGCGGCTACTCGACCACCCTGGTTGCACCGGAAGATTTTGTGCTGAAAATCCCTGCCGGGCTGAAGCCCGAAGTCGCTGCGCCGATCCTGTGCGCAGGGGTGACGACCTGGTCGCCGATGAAGCACTGGGGTGTCAAAGCGGGCGACAAGGTCGGCATCGTCGGCTTTGGCGGCCTGGGTGATATGGCGGCCAAACTGGCCAAAGCCATGGGCGCCGACGTGTACGTGTTCACTTCAACCAGGGAAAAGCTTGACGAAGCAGCCCGCCTGGGCGTGACCGGAGTGCTCGAAGGCGACGAAGAAGCAGCCAGGACGCACAAGGCCAGCTTCGACTTTATCCTCAGCACCATCCCAGAAAAGCACGATCTTAATCCGTTCCTGCCGCTGCTGAAGCGGAATGCCACCCTGACCGTGGTGGGTGCGCTGGAGCCACTGGCGCCGGTCAATAACCAGGCAGTCGCTTTCCATCGCTACAGCGTCGCCGGCTCGCTGATCGGCAGCATTGCTGAAACGCAGGAGGTGCTTGAGTTCTGCGCTGCTCAGGGCATTGGGCCGGATGTCGAGCTGATCAGCATCGCCGACGTGAACGACGCATATCACAAGGTGGAGAAGGGCGAGGTCCGCTTTCGCTTTGTGATCGATATGACTAGCCTCAAGCAGTAGACAGACCGGTGCGGGCGTTCCGGGTTTTGAGCGCCTCGCCCGTGCCCTGGCTTTCAAAGCGCGTTTACAGATGCCTTCAACCTGCGCGTTGCGCCACCCTCCTGGCCTGCGGTAACTGGCGAAGACCTCCCCCGTCCGTCCGCACGTTCATACCTGTTCCAAGCGAGGACAGGGGGAAAATAAGTCCTTTTCTGCCTAGAGAGATGCCTTGGCTCTTCCGATAAGGGAGTCTGAGCCGAGACTTACATGGATGCAGAGATGGCGTCTCCCTCGGCGCGCGCTGGCAACAAGGCGATGCTGCCGAAGGCCAACAACTGGATGCAGGCCCTTCTTTTGGCAGCCCTTCCCCTGCAGGGTGCTCACCTCACGGTGCTTCTGCTGCTGGCGCACCCGGCGAGAGCCTCGAACGTGCTGCAGACCCTCGCTCCGCTGCTATGCGCAGCCCTGTGCATGTATCGGGCGCGGCGATCTGCGGTCAGACACCAGGGCCGGCTCTGGGTCCGGCTTTCTGCAGCTTTTCTCCTGTGGGCCGGTGCTCAGCTCTTTTATCTCCTGAGCCTGTTTACGATCACGGGCGAGCAGTACCGGATGATGAGCGATGCGTTGTGGCTAATCTTTGCCTTTCCTCTGCTGCTGGTTGCCGCGCATCCTTCGCAGTCGCGGCGGCTTGATCCGGTCGGATGGCTCGATACGGCGCAATCCTGTTTGCTGTTCTGCGTCCTGTTCGTGCTCATCTGGCCGCATCCGGGCATCATCCGTCCGCCCTTCGCCTACCATGTTGAAGATCTGGCGATGCTGTTCGCCATCACGCTGCGCTACTCCATCTCGCAGCCGGGCGAGGAGCGCTTTTTCTTTCGCAATGTCGTGGTCTATACGGTCGCCTACAACCTGTTCTCCGTGGTCGCTACAGCGCTGGGCAGCCTGGGTGTACAGCCCGGCACGTTGATCGATCTATGCTGGACTCTGCCCTTTACGGCGTTTTGTGCCAGCTCTGTATACGGCACGCGGCTGCTGCCATGGATCGAACTTTGGAAGACCCGCGGCAGCGCATTTCCAACTCATCTGCATGGCATGAGCGCGCTGGGCATGGCGGTCATGTCGCTCGCCGGCTCAGCCGTGCTGGCGCGCCACAGCCTTGTCGCGGGCGTTCTGACCCTGATTGCCTCGACGCTCCTCTTCGCCGTTCGCACCAGCACGCGGGAGTGGCAGCTGCATGCGGCCCATGACCGGCTGCAACATACCGCGCTGCACGATCCTTTGACAGGCTTGGCCAATCGGGCTCTACTGCGGCAGGAACTGACCAGCCGGCTCAAACTCCACACCCAGCCGAACAGCGCAGGGCAGGAGACAGGCAAGCGCATCGGCCTGCTATTTATTGATCTTGATCGCTTCAAGATCATCAACGATGGTCTGGGCCATGCCTTTGGCGATCAGCTGCTGATCCGGGTCTCCGACCGGCTGCGCGCAGCCGTGCGCCCCCAGGACATTGTGGCCAGGCATGGGGGCGACGAGTTTGTCATCCTGCTTGACCAGGTGGAAGAACTGGAAGCGGGAGACCTCTGTCAGCGGGTGAACGAGCAGCTGCGCCATCCTCTTAGGATTGAAGACCGGCTGATCCACGTGACAGCCTCGATAGGGCTGGCGCTGGACACGCCGGACGCCACTGCCGACACCATGCTTCAGGACGCGGATTGCGCCATGTACAAGGCCAAGGTCAGCGGCAAGGACAGGGCACAGACCTTTGCTCCCAACATGCTCATCGCGGCCAAGCGGAAGCTGGGCCTGGAGACAGACCTGCGCGCCTCGCTCGCTGACCACGCGATCGAAGTCCAGTATCAGCCCATCTTCAAGCTGTGCAGCCCGGGTGCGGCGCCGCGAGACAGACAGGCTGACGAACGCGGCCAGGCAGCCAGCGCGCTCGACCGCGCCGCTGCCGGCGTTGACACGATCGAAGGCTTTGAGGCACTCGCCCGCTGGCGCCATCCGCTGCGAGGCATGGTCTCGCCGGCAGACTTTATCCCCATCGCCGAGGATACCGGCCTGATCATTGAGTTGGGCAAGCAGGTGCTACACCAGGCCTGCTCTCAGTGCCAGACCTGGAACCGGCGCTTCAACACGCGCCTGACCGTCAGTGTCAACGTCTCCGGCACGCAGTTTGCCCAGCCCGGTCTGCTGCAGGAGATCAAGTCGACTCTTCGCGCAACCGGGCTTGATCCACGATTGCTAAAGCTCGAAATCACGGAATCCGTTTTGCTCAGCGGCTATCACGCCGCCAAAGAGGTGCTCAGTGAGGCTCGCGCGCTCGGCATCGACGTCTGCCTCGACGATTTCGGCACTGGCTACTCCTCGCTGAGCTACCTGCTGCGCTTTCCCTTCGACGTGGTCAAGATCGACCGCAGCTTCGTACGTCATCTCGATAGCGATCACCGACGGGCGGAGATGGTGCGCATGGTTCTGCAGCTGGCCTCCACGCTGAACAAGCAGGTCGTTGCTGAGGGGATCGAGTCTCCGGCAGAGCTTGAGCACCTGCGCGAGCTTGGATGCGGCAGAGTACAGGGCTTCCTGCTCTCGCGGCCGCTCACAGAGGGCGCGATTGTGCGGCTGCTTGAAGCCGAAATCCCCGCTGCCGGCGCTCGGCAGATGCTGCGACCGGCGGGAGAAGCGATGCCGTGGGAGATGTATCCTTCCGCGCAAGGCATCCTGCTGGCGAAGGACGAGCTACCTGGCATGAGCAACGCTTCGCTCTGAAGCGCTGATCTAGAGGCTCGCCGTCTTCTCCGTCAACCTGGCGGACAGAAGCCCCGCAAAAGCGCTCCGTACGCCCCAGGCTGCTGCGATCCATAGCACCAGCACAAACAGGGCGATCGGCAGCCCTTTCGGTTCCATAAGCGAGTGAAAGAGCAGGATATTCACGACCACCGGAGCCAGCAGCGCGAGCCCTAGGGGAACGAACCGGCCGAGCAGAAGAAGCAGCCCGCCGATCACCTGCAGCGCATACACCGGAACCATGTAATGTGAGGCCGCGAGCGCGCCCATGAACTGGCCGGCCGGCCCCGGGGGCGGCGGCTGCATGGGGATAAAGTGGAGAAATCCGTTCAGGCCGAAAACCACAAAAACAAGCCCCAGCAGCAGCCGCGCGACTAGACAAACAATCTTCAAGGAGAAATCCCCCACGTAAATGTTGACTTCACGACTCTGCCCGAGCGTTGGCGTTTCGTCAACCGCAGAAGAGTATCTCGCTCCCATGGCATACTTCGGAGTACCCCTTGATCGAGGCTTGCCCCTTGCCAACTCCGCTCGACCGTCGCGCCTTTCTCTCTCTGTTCGGCTGCTATGGCCTGAGCTCCACACTCTTTCCCGGCGCGCTCTACACGCTTGCCGCGCAGCAAGCCTCAAGCGGCAGCACAGCCTTCCATGTCACCGCTGCCATGCTCGAGCAGGCCGCGGAGCTTGCCGGCGTCACCATCGCGCCCGGGCACAAAGCAGCCATGCTCGACCGGCTCCAGAACCAGCGAGAAGCCTGTGCCGAGATCCGCAAGCTGCACCTGCCAAACAGCATTGCGCCGGCCTACGTCTTCAACCCTTTGCCACCCGGCGCCATCGTTGACCGTAACAGGCGTCATGCTCGCTACAGCAAAGCTCCTGCGATCTCGACCGCGCCTGCCAACCTTGAAGAGCTGGCCTTCGCACCTGTGATGGAGCTAGCCGACCTCATCCGCCGCCGCCAGGTATCCTCGACCAATCTCACCGAAATGTACCTCGCGCGCCTCAAGCGCTACGACCCGATGCTCCACTTCGTCATTACCTTGACGGAAGAGCGCGCCCGCACCCACGCCCGTGAGGCCGATGCCGAGATCGCGGCCGGCCGCTACAAAGGCCCGCTGCACGGCCTGCCCTGGGGCGCGAAAGACCTGCTCGCCGTCAAGGGCTACCCGACCACCTGGGGCGCCGGCGGCTACGAGCACCAGAGCTTTGATGAGGATGCGGTTGTCGTCCAACGGCTCGACGCGGCGGGCGCTGTGCTGGTCGCAAAGACCACGCTCGGCGCGCTCGCGATGGGCGACAAGTGGTTCGGCGGCCGCACCCGTAATCCCTGGAACCAGAAGCAGGGCTCGAGCGGCTCTTCTGCCGGCTCAGCCTCAGCCGTCTCGGCTGGCTGCGTCGCCTTTGCGATCGGTTCGGAGACCCTCGGCTCAATCTCATCGCCGTCGACGCGGTGCGGAGTCACAGGCCTGCGCCCGACCTTCGGCTTCGTGCCCCGTACAGGAGCGATGGCGCTCAGCTGGACGATGGACAAGCTGGGGCCGATCTGCCGGGCGGTCGAGGATTGCGCAGCGGTGATGAGCGCTATCTACGGGCCCGATGGCCGCGATCTTGCCACCAGCGACGCGGCCTTCTGCTGGGACGCGGAGCTTGACTGGCGCAGCCTGCGCGTTGGCTACTTCGCCGCGGACTTTGACACACCCAAGCCGCTCGATCCCATCCCGGCGCCGGATAAGGCGGAGACCCCCGAGGCTGCCAAGCGCCGCCTCCAGAACCAGACTCTCCACGAGCAGGCCCACGCCCGTCATCTCTACGACCATCGCTACGATGTCGCGGCTCTCGAGGCCCTCAAAGCCATGGGCCTCACGCTGACCCCGGTTGAGCTGCCCAAGCTCCCCTACGACGCCATGGTGCCGCTGCTCGAAGCCGAAGCCGCCGCAGCCTTCGACGAGCTGACCATGACCGGGCGCGATGCGCTGCTCACCGAGCAAAGTCCTGACGACTGGCCGAACACCTTCCGCGTCGCCCGCTTCTACCCTGCCGTCGAATACATCCAGGCCAACCGCGCCCGCTCGCTCGCCATCGCTCAGCTTTCGAAACTCTTCGAGAGCGTCGACGTCATCGTCGCCCGCAGCGACGACGAGCAGCTGCCCGCCACCAATCTCACCGGCCACCCGGCAGTGATCGTCCCCAACGGCCTGCGCGGCGCCGACGCGCCCACACCTCCCCACGTCGATGATGGCGAGGACGACTCGATCGGCGGCCCCGGCACCCCCGTGAGCCTGACCTTTCTCGGCGGACACTACCAGGACGCCAGGCTATGCGCGCTCGCCCGCGCCTACCAGCAGGCCACCGGCTTCCACAAGCTGCACCCCAGGCTGTAGGTCCGTCTCCGTGGACCGGGCAGGCCAGGCTTGTAAACTCTGGTTAGTAGACATACTGTACAAATTGTGCCTAAAGTGTCAAAACTGTCCGCCGTATAACGCTCCAGAAAGGGGTTAGAGAAGCGGGCTTTTTGATCTGCGCCAGCTCTTTTCGGCGGACTGGAACAGGTAAACGGCGAGGATTGTGATGAGCGGCTCGAGGGGGTGGCGGAAGCGGGCGTGGGCGGTTACCAAGTAGTACATAAAAGGGAGCAGCAGGAAAGCCCATGCGAATAGGCCTGCGGCGGGTTTGCGGTTGTACAAGGCGAGGGCCAGGCCGAAGAGTCCGGCGAGGGAGGTGAACTGGAAGTTGAGGCTGCGGCCGTACTCGACCCAGGGCGCGTCGTCGGCGGGGTGGGGGACGCTGAACCAGGTGTAGTAGAGGCGCTTGAGGGAGAGCATAAGGAAGCGGGGCTTGTCCTGGGCGATGATGGCCCTGGCTTTGGCGCCGCGCATGGCGACGTAGGCGACCTCGCCCATCTGCCGATAGGCGCGGAGCTGGGGCTCGGACTCGCCGGGATGGTTGTACTCCATGAGCAGGCCGACGGCGCCGGGGCCATTGCCGAGGTAAAGTTCGGCGCCGAAGTTGCCGCGCATGGGAATGAAGTGGTGGAAGGCGCGCCAGTTGCGGTAAGTCCAAGGCGCGATGAGGGCCAGGCAGACGAGGGCGGCTAAGGCGGCGTTGGGGAGCTGGCGGGGCCAGGCCTGTCCGGCGCCGGCAAGAATCCAGACGCCGCAGATGGGGAGAAAGATCAGGACGGCCGGGTTGGCGAGAGCGATAAGGCCCCAGAGAAGGCCGAAGACGGCCCAGCGGCGAGGTGTCTGGAGGGAGATAAGTGGCGTGCTTTGTTTCGTTTGCGCAGGGTCACCGATGCCGCGCATGCGGAGGGCGAGGACGAGCACCCAGGTGAAGAGGAAGGCGGTAAGGGTCATCTCCCAGAGCCAGCGGACAGCGTATTGCATCGCTGCCGGGTAGAGCGCCCAGAGCCAGGCTGACCACAGTGCGACTTTCGCGCCGTAGCAGCGGCAGGCGATCTCCCAGGTGTTGCGGACGATGAGCGCAGAAAGCACGCAGTTGATGGCGAGCAGGAGCCAGGCGGAGAGCAGCGTGTAGACGCGGGTGAGCTTGAAGACGGCGGCGATGAGCAGCGGGTAGGCAGGGGTGACCCAGGCGGTGGGGCCGGTGTGGCCGTTGAAGGGGTCGGCGTAGCCGTAGCCGGTGACCAGGGCGCGGGCGATGCGGGCCATCTCCCAGCCGTACTGGAAGTGGTCGCCGTAGGGGCGGAAGCGGTAGGTGTGCGCGAGGGT
>CAXTMM010000007.1:0-406 GCA_964245415.1 uncultured Acidobacteriaceae bacterium
GCCAACCCTTTCTGCTCCCGCTCCCGCCCCCAGATCCGCCTCTTCTCGAGCCGCGCAGGGAAGTGGCTTGGCCGCCGCATCCCGCATGCTCCCCGCCGGCTTCAAGCCATTGCCCTCAAGCGCATGTACGGCGACCCGGCCCGCCTCCAGCCCGGCATCCTTGAGAACTACGTCCGCTCGCTTCGCGTTCCCGGGACAGTGGACTACGTGCTCTCTGTCCTGGGCAGCTGGACCGCAGACATGTCCCAGCTCAAGCACCTCCTGCGTCGCCTCCGCGGCGTCCCCTGCCTGCTCCTCTGGGGCACACACGATCGCGCCGTAAGCCTGGCCTCGGGCGAGACCCTCCAGCGTATCCTCGGCGCCGAGCTCGACCTGCTCCCCGGCCTCGGTCACCTGCCCTACGCAG
>CAXTMM010000007.1:416-49387 GCA_964245415.1 uncultured Acidobacteriaceae bacterium
CCCATGAGTTTGCCGACCGAGTGAGCCGCTTTCTCGCCTCTCTCGCCCCCACGCCCGATACTTCCTTCACCCAGCCCATCTGACCCTGGCTTCCCATGGTGTGAGCTGCAGCCGGCTGATCAAACCAGCATGTCCAGACGGCCATCTATGGACATGATGCACAATGCCTCTTACCACCAACCTACGCACAAGACGCTCCTCCTGACTCGAGCAGCCATTCGTCCGACGCGCATCATGACACACAAAAGCGAGATCGTCGCTGCACCTGCAGTCCTGGGCCGACTAGCCTCGTGTGCTCTGCCGTGGTGCAATACTAATCACAGAGACCACTGGGGCCAGAATGCACATCGATCTCGAGCAACTCGAAGCTGGCTCCTCCCCTAGCGCAAGCTTCTGCATCATCGGCGGGGGCATCGCCGGTCTGATTCTGGCGCGTAAGCTGGCCAGCTTCAACTTCGACGTCATGCTTCTCGAGGCCGGCGGTCTCGACCTGGAAGACCGCAGTCAATCTCTCTACGCCACGGAAATGGCTGCCTCGACGCACACAGGCACGACCGACGGACGCTTCCGTGCCTTTGGCGGCTCCTCCATTCGATGGGGGGGCCAGCTTCTGCCCTTCACGCCGGATATCCTGGCGCCCTTGCCTGGCGCGCCCTCTGCTTCCTGGCCCTTGGCGCCTTCTGCAATCTCTCCCTACTACGACGAAGTGCAGCGCATCTTCAACGTGAGAGGTCTGCCCTTCACCGAGGAGCTCCTGCCTGCGCTCGGTCATCCCCCCGTAGCCCTTCCGCCCCAGCTTCGTCTGCGCTACTCCAAGTGGGCACCCTTCAGCAAGCGCAACCTCGCGCAGACCGTGGGCCGGGAGTGCCTGGCCGACCCACGCATCCACATCTACACGCATGCCAACGTCGCCTCTCTTCAAGGCGATGGCGCCACTATCAGCTCCGTCTGCGTATTCGATTACCATGGCCGGTCCTTCACCTTCACAGCCCAACGGGTGATCGTTTGCTGCGGTACGATTGAAAGCTCGCGCCTGCTGCTTTCCTCCCCCGGCGTTCCCAACTCGGCTGACCAGATCGGCCGTTTCTTTCACGACCACGTCTCACTCCACGCCGCGGTCCTGCCCTCCGCGGCCAAGGCGCAGGTGGCACAACGTCTGGGTCCCTTCTTCGTCAATGGCGTCCTTCACACAGCAAAGATCGAGGCTGTCTCCGAGCTCCAGCGCGACGCGGGCTTGTTCGCCGTCATGGCTCACTTCGTCATCCAGGAACCTGAAGATTCAGGCATAGCCGCAGTGCGCAACCTGCTTACCTCGGTCCAGCGGGGTCGCCTAAGGGAAGCTCTTACCCGGAATCTCGCCCCCATGCTTCGCGGCACCGGGGACATCGTTCGGCTCCTCTGGTCGTCAAAAGTACGCAAGCGGCGCGCTGTCAGCAGACGTGCAATTATGTGGCTGAACATCGATCTCGAACAGCCTGCGAGCCCTGAGAACCGCATCCGGCTTTCCCGCAATACCGACGAACTCGGCCTTCCCAAGGCAATCGTCGACTGGCGTATAGGCGATGCTGAATATGAAACAGCCCGCAAGTTTGCTCATATTCTCAAGCAACACCTCGAAGCAGCCGGCTTCCCGGAGTTCGACTGGACCCCCGGCCTGCTTGAGGGAGTGCGGCCCGCAATCAGCGATACCTACCATGCGATGGGCGGCTTGCGCATGGGCTTGGATCCTAGGACCAGCGTCGTCGATCCCGACCTCAAGGTACACGGCTTAAACAACCTCTATGTAGCCAGCTGTGCGGTCTATCCTTCCGGTGGCAGTTCCAATCCCACCTTCACCCTTATGGCCCTGACCTTGCGGCTGGCCGACCACCTTCGCACGCTCGTGGCTACACCATCCTAGGTACTTGGTTGAACGGCGGAGTCAATATCTGTGAGCATGCTCTAAGGGCGAAGGATCAGTTCATTCCGTAGCAGCTGAAGCTCACTGCCGGTAAAGCGGCAGTTTTCAATAGCCCGCACATTGCTCTGCAGGCTTGCTGGCCGCATCATTGCCGGCACCACCGCCGAGATTCCGGTTCCCCTCAGGATGAGGTTGAGAAGTATCTCCGGCATCAGTTGGGCGTCGCCCGATGCAAGCTTTTCTCGCAACTCCATCGGCAGCGTCTCCGCTGTGCGCATCTCTGCGATACGCTTGAGCGTGGATGCCACGCCTGCAGCACCGCCAAATGGATGATTGCCTACCAGAAATAACTCCTGAGCTCGAGGCTGCGAGATCTCTCGTGTGAACTCAAGGTTCATCCTGTTCAGCGCGAACTGTACTGTTGTCAACACCGCTGGACGACGGTGGAAGGTCTCCGCAATCACTGATTGTTCGCCGGAGATCCCTGCCATCCGGACCTTACCATCGTCGACCAGCCGCCCCATCGCTTCGAGCAGATCGTCCTGGTCCAGCACCTCGGCCGGCGGCGAGTGCAGCAGCAGCATGTCCACATAATCGGTCTTCAACTCGCGCAAACTTGTTTCAAACGATGCTCGCAGCACCCGAACGGAAAACTGTCCGGAGGTACTCTCGGTCGCTGCCTGGCGTCGCGCTGCCGCTCGAAGCCCCGGAAAGATACGTATGGCTCTTTGCGCTAAAGGCTTCAGCCTCTGCTTCCAGCTGCCCTTGCCCGACGGAACAATACCGAACTTGGTGCACAGGACCATTTCGTGACGGCGGCCTTTGAGGAAGTCTCCCAGCAGACTCTCACTTTCACCGTAGCCGTAAGAGCGCGCCGTATCGAAGAAAGTGATGCCAGCATCCACAGCCGCTGAGAGCGCAGTGAGCGACTCCCGTCGTCCCGCCCGGCCCAGCAGAGCTCCGCACCCGAAACCAAGCACCGATACTTTCGCGTTTAAGCTCTCCAAACCGGCAGCTTGATCCACATAACGCATACCGACAAGCTACCATGGCGCGTCAAAGTGCGCCGAAACGCATTAGGCTCTCCTGCCAATCGCCTACTCTACTGCAGTCCTTTCAGGTAAGCCTTCGCCGCTGCGAGCTCCGGAAACAGCCGTTCCTCAGCCTGGAAAGCAGCCGGATGCACACACCTGCGCCCCTTCCTCACTGTCACCGGGTGCTTTAAATGCAGCATCTCGTGATACATCAGATACTCAACTGCATACCTCGGCGTACCCGGCCGGTCAAAGACCCGGCTCACCATAATCGTATTGTGCGCAGCGTCGTAGTGCCCCAGCAACCGCCGAGCCAAGTGCTCGCTCCAGGTCAAAACCGGTCGTCCGAGCAGCCCATGGAAGAAGCGCAGATTGAGCGCTTCGAAGACTTCATCGAGATTAAAACGTTCGCCTTGGGCTGAAACGATTCGTTTACGACCCCGCATCTGCCTGATCTGCTCGGTCCGGCGAACCACCGCCTCAGACATCGTGAAGCGCCGGTAGCGGTTCGAGTGCCCCGCATCAATTGGCTTGCGGTAAAGCTTGGCCAGCAGAATATGCGCGATCGACCGGAGCACGGGCTCCGGCGCCGCCTCAAGAATGTCCGACAGGTGAACACGAAGCTCCCCCTCCCGCAGCCGGATCGTCGTGTTCAAACTAGTAAATCGATAGAAGCGCGCCTTGATCGCTGGCATGGGCGCCCTCGGCCGCAACACCCGATATTCCTCTGCAAAAAGCTCAATCAAATTCTGATTCACCACCACGCAGCCTAGCATACCGTCCAAAGCAACGGTTACCTTGGGGCCTCATGAAGGTTATCCGCTGATATTCACACGAGACTTGCCGATACAAGTGGTAGCGGGCCGGGTTTGCACTCCAGAGATGTGAGAGGGCTATACCGGTTCAGAGCTGCGCGGACGCGTAGCTCCTAGGTGAGATCGGTCAAGCATGCGGCGTAGTGACATGATTCAGCGAGCGCGAGCGATCCTGAGCCGGGAAGATATGGTAGGCCGCTCCTTTTCTGTGGCGCTGCTGATCACGCTGATCTTCCTGATGGAACGAATGCTGCCTTCAGTGGCCTTCTTTGATCATGGATGGCCAGTCTGGTGGCCGACGAATGGCGTCACCCTGGCGCTGATGGTCATCTCGCGACGCCGGCACTGGCCATTCATCTTGCTCGGCGTGAGCATGGCGACCATTCTCGGCCTGCCGCTTGGCGCCGGTTCTCTCTCCCAGACAGCCTGCATTGCTATCTCCAACTGCATCGAGGTGCTGATCCCCGCTTTCATGCTGCCTCGTTTCTATACCCTGACCGGTTGGCTGCAGAAGCCGCGCCTGGTGTGGACCTTTGTGCTTTCAGGCGTTTTGCTCGGCCCGGCGCTGTCAAGCCTGCTGATGGGCGCCTACTACCAGATCGCGCTCCATCAGGCTTTTTGGCCTATTGTGCTGCGCTGGGGCCTGGCGGATGTGGTAGGTATCACCATGTCTACGCCTCTGGTACTCGCGATGATCAGCCCGGACATATATGCGCTCTTCCGCCGGCCACAGCTCCCGGGCACGCTCAGCGTGATGTCGCTGCTTATCTTCACCAGCTGGTTCGTCTTTCATCAAAGCCTCTATCCGATCTCGTTTATCATCAGCCCGATACTGCTCCTGGTGGCCATTCGCTGTGGCTTCAGCGGTTCGGTATTGGCCATGAACATCATCGCGCCCATCGTCACGCACGCCACGCTGCACGGCAGCGGTCCGTTCTCGCTCATTAGCGGCGTTCACGAGCCCTACAGGATCATCGTGGTTCAGCTTTACATGATCCTCGCCATGCTGATGACCTTTCCCATCAGCGTGGTCCGGGTGCAGCAGGAGTCCACCGCCTCGCAGCTGCAGCATGCCTATCTGCAGATGGAGGCGCTCGCAACCGCGGATGGACTCACGGGCCTGGCCAATCGGAGGCGCTTTGATGCAGCTTTGGAGGCAGAATGGCGACGCGGACTGAGGGACGGGTCCCCTGTCGCCGTCCTGATGCTGGATGCGGACAACTTCAAGAAGTACAACGACCGCTACGGACATCCGGCTGGCGACCTTTGCCTGCAAGCTATAGCGAAGGCCATCTGCGATATTCCGCAGCGCGGGGGCGATCTGGTGGCGCGTTACGGCGGGGAAGAGTTCGTCATTCTGCTTCCCGGCATTGACGCTGAAGGGGCCTACAGCCTGGCTGAGCAGGTTCGTTACAACGTTCGCCTGCTCGACATGCCTCATGAAGATAACGGCGGCGGCCGGGTCACGATCTCGGTAGGCTGCGCTTCACTCAAGCCGCTCGAGTACATGGAAGCGGCCGCCTTGGTTGAGGGTTCTGACCGAGCTCTCTATACTGCCAAGAAGCGAGGCCGCAATCAAAGCTGCCTCCATCGTTGGGGGCAGGCGCGATCGCATGATAAGCGGGTTCACACGGCCGCTGAGGTAATGCTGGAGTCCTGACCTGGTCTTCCGGTGTGTGTTTGCTGATGCGCTCGCTACCATAAACACATTGTTGCGCACCGTGTGAAGCGGAGAAGCTGGCTTGCTGCCCGTCATCGGGAGGCGAGCCAAGATCCTTCCTTCACACGGATGCACGCGTCATGCACTCTCACCGTGACTGTAACCGTTAAACAAGGAGAGGCCATTCTCATGCTGCTTTTAGTATTGCTCCTTCTGCGCATTTTCTGACTTGAGCGCCAGAAGCAGCACCGAGCGCTCCGTGACATCGTAGGTATCGCCGGTTTGGAATAAGCCTTTCGCATCGTTCTCTTCAAAGTTGGTATCGATGAGCAGCGACCAGGTATCGCCACCCGCGCACTCCGGGAGCGTGAAGCCCACCATGTCACTATGCTCGTTGATCACGATCAGCAGGGTTGCATCCTCACCACGCTTGATGATGCCGGTAGGCTGAGCTCGTCCATCGATCAGCATACCGAAGCACTTCATGTTGCCGTCGCCCCAGTGCTGGTCCTCCATCTCCTTGCCATTGGCGTTGATCCAGGTGACGTCGTTGACGCCCAACTCCTCGTTGTACTCACCGGTAAGCCAACGGTTACGACGCAGAATAGGGAACCGGTGCCGCAACGCGGTGAGCCGGCGGACGAAATCGATCAGGTGCCGTCCCTTTTCCTGTAACTCCCAGTTCAGCCAGCTGATCTCGCCATCCTGGCAGTAGGCGTTGTTATTGCCTTGCTGCGTGCGTCCAAATTCATCGCCGGCGAGCAACATCGGTGTGCCCTGCGAGAGCAGCAACGTAGCTAGCATATTGCGGATCTGCCGAGAGCGCAGGCGGTTGATCTCAGGGTCGTCCGTCGGGCCTTCCGCACCACAGTTCCAAGAGCGATTATCGCTGCTACCGTCCTTGTTGTCTTCGCCGTTCGCGTCATTATGCTTTTCGTTGTAGGTGACGATGTCGTTCAGCGTGAAGCCATCGTGCGCGGTGATGAAGTTGACCGAAGACCATGGCTTACGGCCCTGGCAGTGAAAATAGTCCGGAGAAGCACACAGGCGTTCGGTGAGCGCGGAGGCAGGCGCCTCGTCGCGCCAGAAGTCACGGACCGCATCGCGGAACTTGTCGTTCCACTCTGCCCAGCCCGGAGGAAAGCCGCCCACCTGGTAGCCGCCAGGACCGCAATCCCATGGTTCGGCGATCAGCTTGACCGAGGCCAGCAGCGGGTCCTGCGAGCAGGCCTTGAGGAAGCCGGACTTGTTATCAAATCCATTCGGCTCCCGCGCGAGAATGGTTCCAAGGTCGAAGCGAAAACCATCGACGCTGGTTGACTCAACCCAGTAGCGCAGCGAATCCATGACCATCTGCAGCACACGCGGATGGCTGAGGTTCACAGTGTTGCCGGTGCCTGTGTCGTTTATGTAGTAGCGCGGCTGGTCGGGCAGGAGCCGATAGTAGCTGGCGTTGTCTATGCCCTTAAACGAGAGCGTCGGACCTTTTTCGTTGCCCTCCGCGGTGTGGTTGTAGACCACGTCAAGGATAACCTCGAGCCCCGCCTCATGGTACCGCGCGACCGTTTCTTTAAACTCCTTGAGCGTATTGGGCCGGTGCGAGGCGTACCGCGAATCTGGCGAAAAGAAGCCGATTGAGTTGTAGCCCCAGTAGTTGACCATGCCTTTTTCAAGCAGGTTGTTATCGTTGATGAACGTGTGAATTGGCAGTAGTTCGACCGAAGTGACGCCGAGCGACTTGATGTACTCAATGATCTGCGGACAGGCCAAACCGGCGTAGGTGCCGCGCAGGTCTTCGGCTATGTCCTCGCGCTGCTTGGTGAATCCTTTCACGTGCAGCTCGTAGAGGATGGTCTGGTCCCATGGGACACTGCGGCGCCCGCGTTCTCCGCTAAAGTCAAAGTCCGGGTCGACTACCACGCACTTCGGCATGAAGGGTGCCGAATCCCGCTCATCAAAGGTTAGGTCGTCAGCAGATTCCATCGTGTAGCCAAAGATGGCCGGATCCCACTTGAGCTCTCCCGTGTGTCCATGCGCGTAGGGGTCGAGCAGCAGCTTGTTGTGGTTAAAGCGGTGGCCGGCCTCTGGTTCGTAGGGTCCATGCACCCGGTAGCCATAGACCTGGCCTGGACCGAGGTCGGGCATATAGCCATGCCAAATCTGATTGGTATGCTCGGGCAGCGTGATGCGCTCGACCTCTTTCTTCCCGGCTTCATCAAAGAGGCAGAGTTCAACCTGGGTAGCATGCGCGGAAAAGAGTGCAAAATTGGTACCTCGTCCGTCCCAGTTTGCGCCCCGGGGATACGATAGGCCTTCTCGAATACGAGTGTTCTGCATCATGAATATGCGATCCTGTTATGACGTTAAGATGGACGACGTTTGTAGGATACAGGTCCCGAAGTTTGCTCCGTACTGCAGATTGAAGACAGACGGAACTTCAATGTAACCATATGCGAGAGCTTGCCACCACGTGAAGTGAGGAGTAGGGCCACCGTCCGCCTGCTAAACTGCATAGGAAGCAAGCGTAGTGTGGCCCCGTAGCTCAGGTGGATAGAGCGATGGTTTCCTAAACCACAGGTCGGAAGTTCGAGTCTTCCCGGGGTCACCATTCACACGCGCCAGATCCGACACCCTTGCAGGGCAAGCGGCCTCATAACCTGTTTCGAGCCGGTCGATCGGTACATGAGTCCATGAACATGCCGGCGGCCGGGCATCCCAGTATTGCCGTGCAACAGGAAAGTATCTTCCGCGTCTGTATCTTAAAGAAGTGGACGCAGCATGCAAGCCGCTGGAGCCAGGTTTTCTGGCCGGTGCAGGTCAGTAGCCCGCGCTCGTGCCTCGCTTGAGCGCTCTGCGGCGAACGAAGGAGAATCGCCTTTATGTCTTTCGCGCGCTCATCTGTGCGCCTGCTTGCCGCAACGCTTATGCGAAGACCTGCACTGGCGTTAGGCCTGCTTGCATGCGCACCGGCTCTCCGTGCCGTTTCCGTGCGTGGCACAGTCGTCGATCCGCTGGGACGACCTATTGCAAGCGCCATCGTTGCGCTCATCGACAACGGGCAGGTGGTTGCGACGGTACGCAGCGGGGCAGACGGCAGCTACCAGTTGAACACCGGCAGCGTAGGACGCTTTTATGTGCTCGCAACCGGCACATCGTTTCGGCAGGTCACGACAGAAAGTTTTTACGGCGGGGCGATTGAGAGCGTATTCGAAAATATCACGCTTGAGCCGGAGACGCTGCGGGAGGCGATCGTGGTCACGGCAACCGGAACTCCGGTGCCGGCCGCGCAGGTAAGTGCTTCCATCACCAGGCTTGGCTCACTCGACTTCCAAAACCGGGCGAATGTCACCGACGCGCTGGGGACCGTGCCCGGCTTTCATCTGGTCCAGACGGGCGGGCGCGGCGGCCAGACATCGCTGTTTGTCCGCGGCGGCAACTCGGATGCGAACAAGGTTTTGCTCGATGGTGTGCCGCTTGAAGATATCGGCGGGACGTTTGATTACGCGAATCTTTCGACAACCGGTATTGCCAGTGCTGAAGCTTACCGCGGGCCGAACAGCGTGCTCTTCGGGGCAGATGCCGGCGCAGGCGTTGTTGCGCTTTTCACGCCGCGGGGCAGCACGCCGTTTCCGTCGCTGATCTATGACGGCGATGGGGGCAACTTTGGAACGTACCGCAACCAGGTGCAGGGCGGCGGGACGCGCAATGCGCTTGATTACTATGGCGGCTTTAGCAATTTGCAGACGACGAACTCGCTCGCAGGCGACACTTACCACGATGTTACCGCGAGTGCAAATCTCGGCTACGCGCTTGATGCTCATACGAGCCTGCGAGCCAGCGCTCGCAATAGCGTTTCAGCCACAGGCGTGCCTGGACAATATGTGTTCACGCTGGTCGCCAACGATGCCAGGCAGAGTGATCAGAATATATTTTTAAGCGGGGTGCTCGATCACACGTTTTCCGATACCTTGCACGGTTCGTTGAACTACGGACTGGCGCGCAAGCGCGAGCAGTACGTCCAATATGCACCTACGGGTGAGTACGTGGCGGCCTCAGGCGTTTACCTCGGACGACAAGTAACTGTGACTGGTGCAAATGGTTCCACAGTCAGCGGCCAATCGATTCTTAACTATGCAGGTAGTTACCCTGCATCGTCTAACTCTGTGTCCAACAAGGACTCGCTTTACGCGCAAGCCGATAAGGACTTCACGCCCCACCTCACCGCTGTTGCCGGTTTTCGCTACGAGAATGAG
Source organism: uncultured Acidobacteriaceae bacterium (assembly GCA_964245415.1). Classification (GTDB taxonomy): domain Bacteria; phylum Acidobacteriota; class Terriglobia; order Terriglobales; family Acidobacteriaceae; genus EB88. The sequence goes on from CAXTMM010000007.1 coordinate 10,079, forward strand.
CGCGGCGCCTATCGCTACCCGGTCTACGGGATCGATGAATCTGTCGAACGATCGAACTACGATTACACGCTTGCCTTTCAGGGGGATTTCCGCAACCGGCTTTTCTACACGCTTGGCGGTGGGGTGGAGAAGAACCAACTCTACGGCATAGTTGGAGCTCCGCATCTTGGCGCGTCTTACTACCTGGTGCGACCCGGCGCGGGCAAAATTCACGGCACTCGGCTCAACTTCAACTTCAGCAGAGGATACAAAGAGCCAACACTCTTTCAGCAGAACGATTCGCTGTACGAACTTCTGCTGGCGAACGGCGGGTCGACGACAGTAAGCACCTACCAGGTGAAGCCCATCGGCGCGGCACTTACTCGTTCTTACGATGGCGGCGTGGAGCAAAGCCTCTCCAACGAGCGAGTGGTTGTGCGCGCGACTTACTTCCACAATGAGTTTGGCAACCAGATTGAGTCCGTACCCTATGGCGAGGTGCCATCACTGCTGCCGAATTTAAACGCGGAGCGACAGTTCTCACTTACGGAATTGCTGGCCAGCAGCGATGTATCGCCTGACCTGAACTCGCTGTCCTTCCGCGCCCAAGGGGCTGAGGGCGATGTGCAGTACGGCTTGCGACGCAACATCTTTCTGCGCGGGGGCTATGCCTATCTGGACACCCGCGTGCAGCGGTCTTTCAGCTCGAGCGCACTCAGCCCGTTTCACGCCGACTCGGCGTTTCCAGATATCGCGATCGGCGCCAGCTCGCCCCTGGTAGGCGCGCGCGCCTTTCGCAGGCCGCCGCATACCGGCTTTGTCTCGGCCACTTACACAGACAGCAAAGGTAAGTGGAACGCGGTCGCTACCGGTTTGTTCGCCAGCCGCAGCGATGACTCTACCCAGCAGGCTTACAACGATGCCAACTTCGGCAACTCGCTCCTGCTGCCCAATCACAATCTCGACTCTGCCTACGCAAACCTGAACCTGGGCGCGACTTACAATCTCAAGTCGTGGGGCGGCGTTTATACCCAGTTAGATAACTTACTCAGTCAGCAACACATCAGCCCGATTGGTTATCTCTCCCAACCATTGACCGTGCGCGCCGGGGTGCGGCTTACTCTGGGCAAGAGCGTAAAGTAACAGTCACTCCACCAGTTACGCCGTCTGCTACTCTGAACGCGATGAGACGTTTTAGCCTTGCCGCAGTAGCACTGCTTGCGCTGGCAGTGCTCCATGCTGCCCCACCTGAGGCTTCCAGTGCACGAGCAATCCAGTTAATCCGGATACTGAAGCTGACTGCGCTGCCGAAAGAGTCGGGCTACCTCGGCATCATTGGCTTGTCAGCGCAAAAGGTGAACGTGAATGGCCGGCTGCTGGCTGTGCAGAGCCAGAACTACTACATGCTCAGCAGGGACCGTCCCATCAATTACCTGCATCGGCTGGCACCTGATGATACCCACGTGCTGGTCGAGGGTGGACCCGTCGACTACTTTATCTTCCATCCCGATGGAAAGGTGGAGAAGGTCACACTGGGCTTTGATTATGCCTCGGGTCAACGGCCCGTGATTGCCGTCCCCGGTGGATGTTGGAAGGCGCTGCGCCTCCATGATGGCGCAAATTATGCGTTGATGGTCAATGCGCTTTCGCCCGAGTTCACGCCCGATCGCGTCAGGATCGGTGAGGGTGCGGCATGGATTCGGCGCTTTGCCGGTGCGGCGCCATGGGCTACACCCGCAACGCTGCGAGAGTTCATCGGGCCGAACTGGGTTCCTTAGTAGAAGCCTAGTAGCCCCGGTGGCGAAAGAATTCACTGTGTATGTTGCCGATCAGATCGAAGGCAAGATTCACCCCAATGGTCCCCGCCAGCATCCCGTTGCTCGCCAGCGCGGGTGTGCCGAGGTTCGGGTAATAAGCCTCTTTTGCGAGGATCGCAGCGCCGGCGGTGCCCAGTAGCAGGGGCAGGTTCACAGACCTGCCGCCACCATCGCTGCGCGCTTCCACCAGGCCTCTGAAGGTGTGTTCCAGGCGCGTGCCCGCGTCATACTCTGGCCCAAGCGGGATGTAGCGTGCATCGATCCCGGAAGCTAAGGGAATCACGAGTTTTTGAAGCAGGATTTGAGTCTCGGACTCTGCCAGGCCGCCGCCGAAGCGCCTGCCGTGATAACGGACGCTTGTTTCTAAGTTGTCCTTCCAGGCCAGCACAGCCTCACCCCAGTTCTCGTAAGCTGTCGAGTAATCGGGATAGCCGTTGTAGGTCGCGGGATCGTTCGGTTTGGGCTCGTCCGGTTCGCTTTTGATCGACGGTAGCTCTGCGAGGAGCGCGGCTGAGACAAAGGGCCGCAGGCTGTAACTGCTGTGCGCCCAGTCGATAAACTTGCCACCCACGGAAAGTGGATAGTAGGAGTCTTCGGTTGAGCGGCCATGCAGGTGATAAATCGTCAGATCAGGCTCTAGCGAAGCTCGCACCAGTTCATGCGCTGCATTAGTTACCAGGTCGCCGAGCAGGCTATAGCCGACGTAACGTACCACAAAGTGCTCGGAGTCCAACTCTGGAGCGTTGAAGGCCTCGGCATACACCGTTTTAGCCATATAGGCTGCAGCTACTGTACCCCCGAGTTTCGAGTAATTCGGTACCCGGTCTCCTTTGTCGTTGTAGGTGACCCCGATCGAGGAGACCGCGTTCCACATGCGCTGGCTCAGGTCAGAGTTGACCGGAGCCGGAACGTAGCGTGCTTCTTGGTGCAGTACAAGCGGCAGGATCAGATTGCTTGCGAACTGGCGTGTCTCCGCCGTGGCAACTCCCACAGCCAACCTATCTACATGAACACGAGTTTCCTTGTAGCTCTGGTCGAGCCAGGCTTGGGTGGCATTGCCATAGGCATCCAGCTGCAGTTCACCAAGGCCAGGGACTAGCACGGGCGGTGCGGCTATGTTGGGCACGCCGGCAATCAGGAAAGCTTCCACCAGGTTACGAACAGAAAGGGTGCTGCCTAAATAGTAGTGAACCTTGCCTGGAACGAGCGAGCGTGTCGCTGCCCAGGACGGGCGGAAGTTGGGTGAGAGCTTAAGAGGCGCATCTTGCGCAGGGGCCGGTTGGGCGCTTGGCGCATCCGGCAGGCAAGCAGCAGAGAGAATGAGCAAACGCTGCCCAGGCTCCGGGGCGGCAAGGCTTTGTGCTCGAGCTTCAGAAGTGAAACCGATCGCTCCACACGCAATGAGAATCGCCTTCAACAAAACGGCAAAACGAAAGCACAGAAATGTTGAACGATTGAGCACGACAATGCTCATAGCCTAACCGTATTAAGCCGGAATGCAAGCAGATGGCGGACAAAGTTTGTTTCCTGGTAACGTCTGTGCTGTTGTTCCTATGAAGGAACGCCCGCTGACCGGCAACAGAAAGAGCCCCGCGTAGCGCGGGGCTCTTTCTGTTACTTAAGTCAGTACGACAGCTTAGTACATGCCTTCCATACCGCCGCCGTGGCTGTGTCCGCCGCCTGCCGGCGCCGCCTGCTTCTCCGGGATGTCGGCCACCATGGCTTCAGTGGTCAGCATCAAGCCGGCGATCGAGGCTGCGTTCTGCAGTGCCGTGCGCGTCACCTTGGTCGGGTCAATGACGCCAGCAGCGACCAGGTCCTCGAAGACGCCCGTGCCGGCGTTGTAGCCGTAGTGCGCTTCGTTGGACTCGTGGATCTTGCCGACAACGACTGCGCCCTCTTCGCCGGCGTTGCCGACGATCTGGCGCAGGGGCTCCTCGATGGCGCGACGGATGATCTGGGCGCCGATCTTCTCGTCACCTTCGAGGGTCTTGATCAGGGCTTCGACGTCAGGGGTGCAGCGAACGAGCGCTACACCGCCGCCCGGGACGATGCCTTCCTCGACAGCCGCGCGGGTTGCATGCATCGCATCCTCAACACGCGCCTTCTTCTCCTTCATCTCGGTCTCGGTAGCTGCACCGACCTTGATGACGGCTACGCCACCAACCAGCTTAGCTAGCCGCTCCTGAAGCTTCTCGCGATCGTAATCAGAAGTGGTTTTCTCGATCTGGTTGCGGATCTCCTTGACCCGGCCCTCGATCGCGGAGCTCTCCCCGCGGCCCTCGACGATGGTTGTGTTGTCCTTGTCGATGGTGACGCGCTTGGCACGGCCGAGATCCTCGACCTTGACATTCTCGAGCTTGATGCCGAGATCCTCGGTAATAGCCTTGCCGCCGGTGAGCTTTGCGATATCCTCAAGCATCGCCTTGCGACGATCGCCGAAGCCAGGGGCCTTTACCGCGGCCACGTTCAGAGTGCCACGCAGCTTGTTGACCACCAAAGTCGCCAACGCTTCGCCATCCACATCTTCGGCGATGATCAAGAGCGGCTTGCCGTTACGGGCAACCTGCTCGAGCAGCGGCAGAAGGTCCTTCATCGACGAGATCTTCTTCTCGTGAATCAGGATGTATGGTTCTTCGACGACCACTTCCATGCGGTCTGGATCGGTCACGAAGTAAGGCGAGAGATAGCCGCGATCAAACTGCATACCCTCGACCACTTCAAGCTGGGTTTCAAGAGTCTTCGACTCTTCTACGGTGATCACGCCGTCCTTGCCGACTTTCTTCATCGCCTCAGCGATGATGACGCCGATCGTCGAGTCGGAATTGGCCGAGATGGTCCCGACCTGGGCGATCATCTCACCCGTTACAGGCTTTGAGAACTTGCTCAGCGCGCCGCCAGTGACGGCACCATGCTCATCGCGCTTGCCGACGATGGCCTCCACAGCCTTGTCGATGCCGCGCTTGAGCGCCATCGGGTTCGCGCCGGCAGCAACGGTCTTGACACCTTCGCGATAGATGGCCTGGGCCAGGACAGTCGCTGTGGTGGTGCCGTCGCCGGCAACGTCGGAGGTCTTCGAAGCAACTTCGCGGACCATCTGTGCGCCCATATTCTCAAGGGAATCCTTGAGCTCGATCTCTTTGGCGACGGTGACGCCGTCCTTGGTAATCGTAGGCGAGCCGAACTTCTTCTCGATGACCACGTTGCGGCCTTTGGGACCAAGCGTGACCTTGACTGCGTCAGCCAGGGTGTTGACGCCGCGCAGGATAGCCTGGCGCGAATCTTCTCCGTGCAGAATCTGCTTTGCCATAATTGTGTGCTCCCTTTCAGGGTTCGCGGGCTGTGCCCGCTCTCGTTCTTTTAACTAGACTTGTGGACGGTCCGCTTATATGTAGCCACTACGGCTATTTGCGCCGAAAAGACGCATCTGGACGAGTCCTACTTGCGGAGGATGCCGAGGACTTCTTCCTCGCGCATGATCAGGAACTCTTCGCCATCGATCTTGATCTCGGTGCCGGAATACTTGCCGAACAAGACGCGATCGCCGGCCTGCACATCGAGCGGGAAGGTCTTGCCTTCGTCGTTCGACTTGCCCTTGCCGACAGAAATCACTTCCCCTTCCTGGGGCTTCTCCTTGGCGGAGTCGGGAATGATGATGCCGCCACGTACCGTCTCGCCCTCTTCGACGCGGCGAAGCAGGATACGGTCGTGCAGCGGTGTAAACGTGGTCGCGACAGTAGTAGATGCCATGTGCTGTGCTCCTTGAAAATCGTGCCTGACCGGAAATGCCGGCAGGGTTTGGTGGTTTGGTGATATATGCAACGTGCTGGCAAAGCCCGATAACCTTTGCTAGCAGTCCTTGCCTTCGATTGCTAAGGTAGGCGATGCTTGTGACCGTTGTCAAGGGGGAAAACAACAATGTGAGTGCTAAACGCTCATATTAATCTTGGCTGGCGACGCCTATCGTCGCCGCCTTGCTTCTTCCAAACTGCCCGGCAAGAACAGGAGAGCAGGATTTCTTCGGCAGCGGCATGCCTCCCGAACCGCGAACGACGTAGCGCTTGATCTCCGGCAACGCCAGCTCGCTCTACAGCCTCCTCAAACGCCCGGCACACAGACGCTCAGCCTTGGAGCGAAGGCAGGCTGTGCCCTTCGATCATCGACGCCTTGGGAATTCTTTCAACCGGCAGCATCAGGCGGAAGACTGTACCGCTGGGCGGCTGCTGGCGGCTCCGCACGCGTATTACCCCATGATGCCTGTCGATGATCTCCTGGCTCACCCAAAGGCCAAGGCCGGTGCCGGTCACGCCTTTAGTGGAAAAGAATGGCTCGTAGATACGGCGCAGAGTAGCGGCGCTCATCCCGCTTCCCGTGTCTGCCACCGTGATCGTGACACATGGATCGCCGCCCTCCCAGTCGCAACTCGCACGCAGGCGCAGGACTAGACGCCCGAGGCGCCCGGCAGCTGTATCCGGGCTGCTCAATAATCCACCTGCACCGCTCGCCCCGCCGTGTCCGCTTGTCATGGCGTCGAGTGCGTTGCCAACCAGGTTAGCCAGTACCTGGCGTATCTCTCCGTCATACACAGTGACGCGTGGCACGGTCTCAAACTCGCGCACGACCACAATGCTGTGATCGCGCAACCGCGCCTCGTAGAGAGCCAGCACTGTCTCGATCAGCTCGGCAATGTCGGTCTGGGCGGGCCGGGTACTCTGGCGATAGAAGCGCAGCGTCTGGGTGGTGATGTGGGAGACACGAGCGAGCTCCTGCTGCACGAGCGTAACGTAGTGCCGCGGCTCCTTGGATAGATCGCACTGCTGCAGCAGGTACATACAATTGGTAATGGCCTCGAGCGGGTTGTTGATCTCGTGAGCGATGGAAGCTGCGAGCCGGCCGGCAGCGGCTAATTTCTCTGTCCGGCGCAGCACTTCTTCGCCGCGCTTCTGCTCTCGCAGGTCGACCAGAAACGCGGCGATCTGCTGGTCCGCCGCCGGGGCCTCGGGATTTAAAATGGCAGCGCCCAGCAGCACAGGAAGCGTGGCGCCGGTGTGATCGAGACAGGTGCGCTCAAGGGTTTCGCCGGCCCGTACCCGGCTTATCTCCACCAGCGCATGGATCGCGGCCTCGCATGGGAGCGCCGCGCCATCGTGCCCGGGCATGAGCCGATCGAGCGTCAGAGCGCCGTTCTCCACCTCCCGCTGCTCGAAGCCGAGCAGCCGCTCGAAGGCCGCATTGGCATAGACAACCAGGCCTTGCATATCCGAGATAAGCAGGGCCAGCGGCGTCGCTTCGACCAAACGGTGAAAGCGCTCCTCACTCTGCTGCAAGGCCCGTTCGGTCGCACGCCGGCGCTGGCGCCCAGCAGCCTCGGCCAGCTCGCGCTCGATCGCCGGGCAGAGCCGGGTCAGGTTCTCCTTGGAGACATAATCGTGGGCGCCGGCCCGCATCGCGGCGACCGCCACATCTTCACTCACCGCGCCTGACATCATGATGAACGGGATGTCGTGGGGCGTGCTCTTGAGCAGGCGCAGGGCTTCGGGCGCGCTGAAGCGGGGCAGCGTGTAGTCAGCCAGGATGATGTCCCAGGCCTGACCGCCGTTCTGCATCGCGGCAAGCTCACGACGCATGGCCTCGGCTGTCTCAATGCGGGTGACCCGGGGTGCAAAGCCTGTCTTGCGCAGGTGTCGCTCCAGCAGGAGCGCGTCGTCTATGCTGTCTTCGATGAGCAGCACGCGCAGCGGGCGCGGGTCTGCCGCCGCGGCAAGCTCCAGGCTTAGGAACTCGGTGGACATTCGTTCAGCACCAGCCAGTAGAGGCCAAGCTGAATGGTGGCCTCGGCAAAATCCTTGAAGTTGACCGGCTTGCGGATGTAGCTATTCACGCCCAACTTATAGCTGCGCACAATGTCACTTTCTTCGTCTGACGAGGTAAGCACGACCACCGGCAGCATCCGGGTGCGCTCACTCTCGCGTATGCGGCGCAATACCTCCAGGCCCTCAACCTTGGGCAGCTTGAGATCGAGCAGAACAACCTGCGGCAGCAGCGGTAAGGCCTCTCGGCCGGTGCCGAAGAGCATGGCCAACGCTTCTTCGCCATCGCGAGCGACCCGTACGTCGTTGGCGACATGAGATTTGTTCAAAGCGCGGATGGTCAGCAGCTCGTGATCAGGATCGTCTTCTACAAGCAGTATGAGTCGTGTCGGCGTCATTGGACTGCACTCAGAGTAAACCAGAATGTAGCTCCCTTGCCGACCTCGCCCTCTGCACTCATAGCACCATGGTGACGCCGGATCACGCGGGCCACCGTAGCAAGTCCGATGCCTGAACCTTTAAAGTCCTTATCCCCGTGCAGACGCTGAAAAGCAACAAAAAGCTTTTTGGCGTACTGCTGGTCAAAGCCGGCGCCATTGTCGCGGATGTAGTAAGCCGTCCGCTCGGGACTGTAGCCAAACTCGATCTTCGGCTCGGCTGCATGCACGGAGAACTTGACCGCATTGCCGAGCATGTTCTCGAAGACGGCACGCAGCAGGCGAGGATCGCCGTACGCCCTGAGACCGGGCTCAATGACGAATGCGAGCGCGCGCTCCGGGCTTTGTTGGCGAAGCTCTTCGGCCACTTCGAGCGCAAGCTCGCTTAGCGCAACCGGCTCGATGATCATCTCCGAACGAGTGATGCGGGACAGCTGCAGTAGCGCGTCAATGAGCTGACCCATGCGCTGCACCCCGGCCCGGATACGCGCAAGATAGTGCTTGCCTTCGCCGGTCAGCAGGGCGCCGTAGTCTTCTTCAAGCGCCACGCTGAAGCCGTCTACCGAGCGCAGGGGCGCGCGCAGGTCGTGCGAAACGGAATAGCTGAAGGCTTCGAGCTCGGTGTTGGTTGCCTCGAGCTCGGCAGTGCGCTGGCGTACGCGTTCTTCGAGTTCAGCGTTGAGGATCTGCACCTCTGCTGCCGACGCCTCGGCAAGCGCCGCGGAATGCTCTGCCAGCCTGCGTGCATTACGCTCTGCTTCATAAAGCAATGTTCGGTCGATGGCCAGCGCAATACGGTCGGCGACGACGAGCAGCAGGTCCTCTTCCTGCGCGCGGAATGCGTCTGTTCCCTTGCGCCCAACGATGAGTAACCCAATCACCTTGAAGGCGATTGAGAGCGGAAGGATCACGATGGAATGCATTTGGTGGTGAAAGGCAGGCATGGCCAGGCGGCTTGCATTCGCGCCCTCTAGCCGGACCGCGCGCGTACCGCCGCCGCTTTCGGCCAGCGGTCCCCCGGCCGGCACCGGGACGCGAGTGCCGGGAGCAATTCCCACCCCATTCACCGCAGTGACTTCTATTTCGTTCTCATGCCAGCTGCAGAGTGCCACCGCATCAATGTCAGCCAGACTGCGTAGCCGGGAGAGCATGGCATCGGTCAGCTCGCCCACGCTTAGCTTGGTCAGACCCACGTCGCTGATAGCCTGCAGCTTTTCAAGCCGTTGCGCTGTTTCGCTGGCTTTGTGGCGCAAGCCGCGCTCGTAGTTGAGCGACACAAGCGTGATCACGATAAAGAGTATGTCGAGCGCGCTGGCAAACGCGACCGTCGCCCGGGCCTGGTTGCGTGCCAGGGCTGAGGCTTTCAGGCGTCTGCTGAGCAGACCGCGCTCAACAGACTGCATCTGGACGACCATCGCGCGCAACTGGTCCATCTCTGCGACGCCCGCTCCCTCACGGACGACGGCGAAGGCAGCATCGGCACCCTGTTTACTGCGGACGCTGACAATGGAGTCATTTATCGCCATGCGCTCGATGGCTACACCCGCCATGAGGGTCATCTTGCGTTCCTGCGTGGGATTGTCAGAGACAAGCGCTTGCAGATGAGCCAGCTCGCCAGGCAGAAGGTTTTTAGCCGTCTCCCGCGTAGCGAGATAGTGCGCATCGCCGGTGATCAGAAAGCCGCGCGCGCCGGTCTCCGCGTCTTTAACCAGGCCCAGCGCGTGGTCGAGGCCGGCAATGACCTCCCAGGTATGCGCGACCCAGAACTCGCTGTCGGCAAGTACCTGCTCCGCGCGAAAGGCGAGCCAGGCGTTGCCCGCGACGATCAGAACAGCACTGAGCAGGAGTGCGGAGATGATTTTCTCAAAGCGCGTGCTTTTCATGGGCGAGGGGTGGTATCTGTTCTTTCGCAAGGTGAGCTCAAAAGGCCGCTTTTCAGAGCATCAGTCTAGATGAAGTTGTTCCCGCAGTATGAAACCCGAGGTTTCAGGATGATGCTGCCTGCCGCTGCTCTGATTTTCCGCTCAGGCAATCCTCCGTTCTCAGACTGGTGCCATCCTCAGCGTAGCTGAAGTTTTTGTTTCTTTTCGCACCCGATCAATCGACCCGGTACTTGGTCTCGGCGAGCTTCGTGAGCGGCCGCCATAGCAGCCGGTTGATCGTCACCACGATCAGCGCCATGATAATCGTTGCCATCAGCAGCACTTGAAACGATCCTGTATCCGTCGCGTGGCTGATCTGCGCCCCTAGCCCGATTGTCGACAGAGTCTGCCTGCGCAGGTGGAAGTATTCAGTCACAATCGAGGCGTTCCAGGCGCCCCCTGACGCAGTGATCATCCCGGTGATCAGGAAGGGGAAGATGCCGGGCAGAATGAGCGTCTTCCAGCGCTGTACGGTGGTGAACTGAAAGAGCGAGGAAACTTCCTTGAGGTCGGACGGGATGGCCATCGCGCCGGCGATCACGTTGAACAGGATGTACCACTGGGTGGCAAGCATCATGAGCACGATTGCGCCCTCGCCGAGCCCCGCCCCCGGGCGCATGAGCCCGAGGAGGATGAGCGGAAACAGCGCCGTCGCAGGAAAGCTGGCAGCGACCTGGGCGATCGGCTGCGCGATACGCGACAGCTTGGGGTTGAAACCGATCGCGACCCCGGCCGGGATTGTCCATAGGGCCGAGAGCAGCAGCGCAGCAATGACGCGCCCAAAGGTCGCAGCGGCGCCGACCAGCAGGGCGCGGTACTCCGCCCAGGGTATGCCGCGCAAGAGCAGCGATCCCTTCCAGACAGCGACGGAGGCCAGCAGCAGCAGGATGATGCCAAAGACCACCGCGGCAAGCTGGGAGCGTCGCCGGTTGTCCACATCCGGCAGTGCGCCAGAGCGCTTCTGCTCGCCGCGCGCCAGCGCCGCGTACATTCGCTCGGTAAGCGGCTCAAAGGTACGCTCACCTATGCCGGCGAGAAAGTTCGACCTGCGCAGCAGGTCCAGAATCGGTGAGCGGGAGCGATCTGCGCTTTCGACATTCTCAAACTTGAACTTGTCCGACCAGGCGATCGCCGGCCGCCACAGCAGCTGATCGGTAGCAACAATGATGACCACGATCGTCGCCAGGCCGTAGACCATCGCCCGGTTGTCACCTGCCGAAGCAGCGGTCTGCAAGTACGAGCCCAGCCCGGGCAGCCGGAAGTTGCGCGAGCCTACCGGGAACATCTCGCAGACCATCAGCGAAAACCAGCCATTGGCGACCGAGATCATCGAGTTCCACACCAGCCCGATTGCGGCAAAGGGCAGCTCCAGCTGCAAGGCGCGCTGCAGTGGTGAAAAACGATTGATCTGGCAAGCCTCGCGCAACTCGCGCGGAATCGATTTCAGCGATGCGTAAAAGGAAAAGGCCATGTTCCAGACCTCGCCTGTAAAGATGACCACGATCGCGCCCATCTCGATGCCCAGCTGGCGAGTAGGGAAGAGCGAGATCATGCCCAGCATCACGGCCGGCAAGAACGACAGCACGGGAATTGACTGCAGGATGTCAAGCGTCGCGATCAGCACCGCCTCGACGCGCTTGTTGTAGGCGGCCAGATAGCCGTAGCCGATCGCGAAGGCAAGCGAAAGCAGGTAAGCGATAAAGATGCGGACGCAGGAGTAGAAGGCATACTGCGGCAGCTTGTAGGGCGAGAGCGAGATGTCGACCTCAGGTACCGCGCCGCTCGACCAGTAGCGGCCGATGAGCAGGATGCCATAAAACGCCGTAAGCAGCACCGCTCCGATGCCGAGGTCGAGCACGACCGGCCAAGTCCGCTCGACAAGCAAGGGACGCGCGAAGATAAACCTCTGCTTCTGCTCGCTCACTCGAGCCCCGCGTCTTCGGTCACCTGCTCTTCGTCCACCTCCGGCAGCATGAACCGGCGGCGCGCGCCGTCAAAGTCGAACAGCTCGGCATAGCGACCCCAGTTGATCGCTGTCTCAAGCTGACGCTGGGTCTCGACATCGGAAAACTGCTCATCAAGCATGTCGAGGAAGAACTCCTCCGGCACGGTGTGGTCGTTCTTGTTGGAGAGCGCGCGAGTGATCTGCCGCAGCAGCAGCACGTGCTCGGTCGCGGCTTTTCGGAAAAGCTCCTTCTGCTTTAGAATCTCGGATTCGGCATATTCGCGGCCATCGGGCGTGATCGTCACGTCGCCCTCTTCCACCTTAAGGAAGCAGAGTAACTGTGCCGCGTCGACGATGGGCAGCAGGTCGTCGATTTCAAAGGCCAACTCGTCGGCCAGCTTGTAGATATCCGCGCGGCCGCTGTGATCGCTAAGGTCAATGATCAGCTCGAGCAGCCCGGCGATGCCGCCCGGGCGCGCATGGGGCAGCATCTCGTAGTGCATCTGGCGCTGGTCGCGGACTACCTTCCCGGCCTCAAAGTGAGGAACCTCCGGGGTCACATCGGGCCGCGTGAGCACCTTGTAGATGTAATCGACCAGCTGTGTGAACGGCTGCGCCTTACGATCGCGCGGCTGGGTGAGGGTGACCTTGAAGTCGGTGCGCACGTGGCCCGGGTTGCGGCCCAGCACAATAATCCTGTCGGCAAGCAGCACCGCCTCCTCAATATTGTGCGTGACGATAAAGATGGATTCGGTAGGAATCGTTTTCTTGGCCCATAGCTCCAGCAACTCCGACCGCAAGTTCTCGGCCGTTAGCACGTCAAGCGCCGAAAAGGGCTCATCCATAAAGAGCACCTCCGGCTCAACCACCAGCGCGCGCGCAAAGCCAACCCTCTGCCGCATACCGCCGGAAAGCTCTTTCGGGTACGCGCTTTGAAAACCGTCCAACCCAACTGTATCGAGAATCTTGAGCGAGCGCTCGCGGCGCTCCCCCGGCGCCATGCCCCGCGCCTTGAGCGGCGCTTCTACATTTTCAAGCACCGTCAACCAGGGGAAAAGCGCAAAACTCTGGAAGACGATCGACACATTGATGCGCTGCCGATGGATCGGCTTGCCATGCCAGAGAACCTCCCCGCCCGAGGGTTTCGACAGCCCAGCCAGCATGCGCAGCAGCGTCGACTTGCCCGAGCCGGAAGGCCCAAGCAGCGCGACGATCTCGCCTGCGACGATCGACAGGTCAGTGGGCGCGATGACCTGGATGCGGTTCTCGCTCGGCTGCGCGTAGTACTTCTCGACCTTTTGCGCACGGATGATCGGCTCGGCCATCGGCATAGGCTCCGGAGTATCGACGGGTCACGGTCAACCCGTCCATGGCAACGGGCCGCTGCGCCTCGTCTCGCAGCGTATCTATGATGGAAGAACCTTGGATGGAAAATGAACTTTTCCTGGTGCTCTACGGCGCCCGGCATGGACGCGGCACGCCCCTTGTATCAAGATCGATCAAACTGGCATTCTGTTGATCGCACAATACTTTCAGCCGAGATGCTCCCAAGATGCTCCAGAGCGCGTACAAAGCCGACCATCCCTCAAAAGAAGCGTATCATCCGGAATGAAGAAGACGGGCGGCGCCTCGCAAGACAGAGGTTGTCGAAAACACGGTTGAGTGCCTGGCAGCAACGTCGCGCAAGGCGCGGAAAAGCGAGAAAGAACGAATGGTAGAAAATTCGAGAAAGCCAAAGGTGCTGGTGGCTGACGACGAACGCGTCATTGCAGACACGCTGGCCATCATCCTGAACCAAAGCGGCTTTCAAGCCACTGCCGTCTACAGCGGAGAAAAAGCAGTGGAGACGGCCAAGACACTCGAGCCGGATATGCTGATCTCGGATGTCATCATGACCGATCTGAATGGCATCGACGCGGCGATTAAAATCCGAACAATGTTGCCGACTTGCAAGATTTTGCTTTTCTCAGGCCAGGCTGCGACTGCCGATCTGCTCGACCGCGCGCGGGTACAGGGCCACGAGTTTGAAATCCTGGCCAAACCCGTGCATCCCCAGGACCTGCTCGCGCGCCTGCGGAGCTAGATGAGCAAAGATCGCATCGATCTTTGCTCTATAGTTCGCGGCGGCCTTCCATCGCCCGGGCCATGGAGACTTCGTCTACATATTCAATGTCGCTGCCAGCGGGAATGCCAGTGGCGATGCGCGTAAGTTTCAGGGGGTTGGCATTGGGCGTACTGCGCAGCAGGTCGACCAGGTAGCTGGCCGTAGCTTCACCTTCGATCGTAGGCGAGGTGGCAAGAATCACCTCATCAAACTCATCGCGCGCCACGCGTGCTGACAGGTTCGCGGTGCGCAAATGCTCGGGTCCTACGCCGTGCAAGGGCGAGAGCGTGCCGTGCAGCACATGGTAAACGCCGTTGTAACCACGTGTGCGTTCGACCGACTCGATCGAAGTCGGCTCTTCGACGACGCACACCAGCCGGTGGTTGCGCGCCGGGCTCGCACAGTAGAGGCAAGGGTCAACGTCGGTGATGTTGTTGCAGATCGAGCAGAGGCGCAGCTTTGCCTTGAGCTCGCGCACGGCATCGGCTAGGGCAGTCGCGTCGTCCGCGCTTGAGCGTAGAATGTGGAAGGCTAGCCTCTGGGCGCTCTTTGCGCCGATACCGGGTAGCTTGCGCAGCTCGTCGATCAGCCGGGCCATAGGTTGCGCGAAGCGGGACAACTCTAAAACAGCCCCGGCGGCAGCCCGAGTCCACTTAGCATCCCCGTAACACCGGTCTGCGCTGCCTCATCGGCGCGTCTACCAGCCTCGTTCACAGCCGCAACGATCAAGTCTTCAAGCATCTCGTGATCAGCCGCGTTCGCGCTGAGACCAGTCACAGCCGATGGATCGATATGCACCCGCAGCACCTGCTTGCGGCCATTCATCTTGACCGTAACCGCGCCCCCGCCAGCTGAGCCCTCGATGACAAGCTGACCGAGCCTGTCCTGCATCTGCTCCTGCATTTGCTGGGCAGCGGCCAGCATCTCCTGCATTTTTGCCGGGTTCATCGGTTTCTTCTCCGTAACTCTGGTAGATCGTTACTTGTTACGCAGATCAACCACGCTGCGTACCTCGGCATGGAAGAGCTCCTGCGCCTGCCGCACCAGGGGATTCTCCATGGCGCGCTCCTGCACGCTGCCGGTCGGCGCTGGGCGGTTGGATGCTGGGGCACTCGCTTTACCGGACGAGCCGCTCTCGCCCGGCACAAATATGAGCGCGCGCGGCTTTCGGCCTTTTGCCGCCGCACGCATGGCTTCGCGGCAGATCTTCTCCGCCTCCGGGTTGATGGTCAGGCCGAGCATGGTCTTCTTGGCCGCGACCTGGACGAGGATGCCCTCGCCCTGCTCGCTCCACCCAGCGCTGCCGAGCAGGGCCGCGGCGGTGTTGTGCCCGGCCTGCTCAAGCGCTCCACAGACCTGCGCGCGGATGGACTCGAGATCGACCTGGGCTCCGGGGTGCGCATCCCGGCTTGCCTTGGCCGCGGCCATGTCCGTGGGCAGAGTGATATCGACCGGCATCGCTGGTTTCGAGTCTAGAGGCGTGTCATCTAACGTTTCGCGTTCATCAGCGGGCGCTCCAGGCTCGGCTGCGGTCTGCCCAGCATTGTTCGCCAATTGAGGATCCATGCTCCGGCTCAGCACTGCGGCCGCATTTAGTGCAAGCGGATGCGGCGTTACCGTCGCTGCCGCGTTGCGGCTCGGATCGGACACAATTGGCAAACTGGCTGGCTCGCTGCTCTTCCGGCGGCGATCTGCTTCAAAGGGAGAAAACGCAGGAGCGCCGTTCGCGGCAAACTCTCCCGGCGAAGCCGCACTGGTGTCGCCCTGCACTCGAGTCTCCGCATGATTGAGTCGTTGCATAGCCGGCGCCTGCGTCACGCTCGCACCCTGCTTAGACCCCGGCTTGCTGCCTATCGCTGGCAAAGCACCACCACCCATGCCCGCCGGTGCACCACCCAACTGAGACAGCAGCTGTTCGACCGGTAGCAGCCGCTGCAGGTGCACCAGCTTCAGCAGTCCCAACTCCAGGTGGAAGCGCGGCTCCTGCCGGTAATTCAACTCATCAAAGGTGCGTAGCATCACCCCGAGAAAGCGGGTGAGGTCCTCTTCCGAAAAGAGCAGGGCCGACCGCCCGGCACGGGCCCGCTCGTCGGGCGAGAGCTGCAGCAGCTCTGTTCGCTCGCCGGCAATCCGCGCCATCAGCACATTGCGCAGGTAGCGCACAAACTGCCGGGCCAGCTGCGAGGCGCTGTTTCCGGCGTTCAGAAGCCGGTTGATCTCCTCAATCACCGGCGCGGACTGGTTCTCGCCAATCGCCTCCAGCAGCCGCTCAAAGACCGTATTCGGCACCGTACCCATCAGCTCGCGCACCTGCGCCGCGTCGAGCTTCGGCTGGCCGTCGATCAAAGGCGCAGACGCAATCGCCTGATCCATGATCGAGAGCGCGTCCCGCATCGACCCATCGCCAGCTTCCGCGAGCAAGGCCAGCACCTCGTCATCGGCAAGCAGGTTCTCTTCAGTCGAGATCTTGCGCAGCTGCGCACGAATCTGCTCGAACTCAACCGCGTGAAATGAAAAATGCTGGCAGCGTGACCGGATCGTCTGCGGAATGTCTTCAGGCTGCGTGGTCGCGAACATGAAGACAGCCCATTCAGGCGGTTCTTCGAGCGTCTTCAGCAGCGCATTCCAGGCAGCATCGGTGATCTGGTGCGCCTCATCGAGGATGATGATCCTGTACTTGCTCTTGTTGGTGGGCCGCGCCTGGATCTTCGAGGTAAGCAGCCGGGCATCGTCAATGCCGCGGTTGGTGGCAGCGTCAATTTCCTCGACGTCAAAGCTGTGCGACTCCTCAAAGACGGAAGATTCCTGGCGTGAGGCCGACGAGATCTCGCGGCAGTTTAGGCACACCAGACAAGGCTCTTCTGTTGGCCGCTCAACGCTCCCGACGGCCGAGGTGCAGTTAAGCGCCATGGCCAGAATGCGGGCAATCGTCGTCTTGCCGATACCGCGATGGCCGGAAAAGATGTAGCCGTGCGCGATGCGGCCCTGGGCAAGCGCGTTGAGCAGTGTGCGGGTAACGTGGTCCTGGCCTGCGACATCGGAAAAGCGCTGCGGGCGGTACTTTCGAGCTAAAACCTGATATGCCATTGCTGCTTCGATTGTACCGGGCGTGTCGCGCTACTCCTCCGCCGCGTACATCGTGCCGCGGCAGTTCGCTGCGCCGCAATGGCAGCGTGCGTCCTCTTCCTCACCGTCATACAGGTGATAGTCGTACACCAGCTCTTCCCCAGCGGCGATGTCGCGAATGGCCATGATCCATACGCGGCCATTCTCCTCTTCGGTTTCGCAATTTGGATCGCAGGAGTGATTGAGGAACATCGCCGTGCCGTGTCCATCAATGACAGTCGTGCCATCGCCTATGCCGAAGAGGTAGGTCATTGGCAGGTTCTCGTACTTGATGTCAGCCTCGTCCTTGGACAAGCGCGGGCCGGTGTACTCGACGACATAGGCACCCCTCTGAATAGGGGCAGTCGTGTAGCAGCCGGCGGCGTGGATCAAGGAAGACCGGATCATCAGGCTCATTTGCCGAGAGTATAGCAAGCTGCCCCCGCGCTTCTGAGAAGCGTCTAAACTACGACTATGCCTTTGTGCCGCCGGAGTGTCGCCGCTGCAGTCATAGTTGCCGTGCTCTCTATCGCAAGCGGCTTGCGCCTGTTCGCACAGCAGGACCAGTCCGCCCCACCCCCGAACGCGCCCGGGTCAAAGCCGCCGGCTGCCAAGTCTACTGACGCAAAAGCCCCAGCCAAGGCTTCGGATGCGGATGCGGATGAAAACGCCTTTCCTGAGGCCCAGTCAGAGGCGGCCCAGAAGCAGGCCGCTGAGAGTGAAAGCGCGGAGCGTAAGGCAGCCGCTTCTGGTTCGGCTGTGGCACCCGGCTCACCAGAGAACGAAAACGGCAGCTCCAGCCGCGACAAGCTGAAAGACCTTGACCTGCTCGGCGACAACGAGTCGCGTATCGCAAACGGCGCGGGCGGCACCGTTGTCGACCCTAAGCTTTCGGCACAGGACCTCAAAGTTGGCCAGCAATATATGGGTATGGGCGACTACGCGGGCGCGTATGGGCGCTTCAAGGAGGCCTGCACGGTCAACCCGGGCAACGTCGAAGCGGTCTTCTACCTGGCAGAGGCAGCACGGAAGACTGCGCACCTCGACGAGTCAGCTGAGAACTACAGGATCTACCTGCAGGCGCAGCCTGATGGGCCAAAGGCGAAGGCGGCGCGCAAGGCTCTGTCGCAGCTTCAAGGTAAGTAGTTCATAATGCATGTTTATATCCAAAAGCTAAGGTACCAACGCAAGGTTTGTTCGCCGAAGAAGAGCGAGTAAAGGCCGCCCGCGGAGAGAAATGCGCCTAGCGGTAGGCGCAGCGTTCCCCAAGCCGCGGATGCCGAACCGGGTACTTGTGGCCGAAGCAAAGCGTGCCCTCGCAACGCCGTCAGCCCGAACAAAGCTGCGGCGAAGACCGCCAGCAAAAAGCAAAGAGCCGTTCGGGAGGCGCCCAGCCACGCTGCCAGCATCGCGACCAGCTTCACGTCGCCAGGGCCCAAACCATGCCGCCTCCGGACGGCGTAGTACCCCCAGCGAGTAGCCAGCAGCAGCAGCGCCCATCCCGCTGCTGACAGGGCCGCTATGGTAAGCGCCGAGACGCTGAGCGAGATTGCCGGTGCGACCATGAGTCTGTTAGGTCCGAAGAGACTGCCTAGGTCTGCAGCCGGCGCGGCAAAAGCCCTAAGCAGGCCGAGCGCCAGACCCGGCAGGGTAAATGCGTCGGGCAGCAGCATTGTTTCAATATCCATGACCAGCAGCCCAAGCACGAAAAAGGAGAAGACTGCGGCTGCCCCTGCTTCCGCAGTGAAGCCGAAGCGCACGATCGACAGAGCTACGAGCGCCGTGTAGCCTGCCTCGACCAACGGATAGCGCATCGATATCGGCTCCCCGCACTTACGGCAGCGACCTCGCAGCAGCAGCCAGCTGACCACCGGCACATTGTCGCGTGGGCGCACCGGCGCCTGGCAGTGTGGGCAGTGCGAGCCCGGCCGCACAATGGAGCGGTGCTCGGGCAGCCGCGAGATGCACACGTTGAGAAAGCTGCCGAAGAGCAGCGCCAGCACCGTGGCCATGATCCAGGCTAGAAGAGTAGGCGGCACGCAGCCGAGTATAAGCGACAGCCCAGCGCTTACCGCTCGGCCGCTACTCGCATCGAAGCAGTCAGCTATGTACGCTTTCGCGCAGCCGGCGTTCACTCGGCGTCGGCGAACAGCGTTCCAAGGAGAAATATGAAGGTCGTCAAGTTCGGAAGTCTGCTGGTCCTCGCATTCTCTTTCTTTCTCAGCCCGCTCGCGCCTGCAAGGGCTGCGGCCCCTGTCGGGCTTGCTGCCCAGGCGATGTCGCCCAAGCCCGACAGCGCAGCACTGCTGGACCTCAACTCCGCCACCGCTGACCAGCTGAAGGCGCTCCCCGGGATAGGCGACGCCTACTCGCAGAAGATCATTGCCGGCAGGCCCTATACGAAGAAGACGGACCTGGTAAGCCGCAAGATTCTGCCACCCTCAACCTACAGCAAGATCGCCGACAAGGTGATAGCGAAGCCGTCCAAGAAGTAGGCACATTAGACGGCAGAGTGCAGATCTGAGATTTTGCACCTTGCCCTTACCGCGTCCGATCATCGGTTACATTGGTTGCATGGTTGAGCACGAAAGACGAGGGCCGGACGCAGTAGCACTGTTCGCCGAGTCGGTGGCCATCATGGTGCGCCTGCGTGGGCCGGGCGGCTGCCCCTGGGACCGAGAGCAGACTCCTGATTCCATCCGCAAGTACACGCTTGAGGAGACCTACGAAGTCCTCGACGCGATCGAGCGTCGCGACTGGCCGAACCTCGCCGAGGAGCTTGGCGATCTGCTGCTGCAGGTTCTCTTCTACGCAGAGATGGCGGATGAGGCAGGCCACTTCACCCTGGCCGATGTACTCACCGGCTTGAATCGCAAGCTGGTGCGGCGCCATCCGCATGTCTTTGGCGAGGAGGCTGCAACTTACGCCGGCACCCTGGCCTTAGATTTAGCTACGGGAGGCAGCGATTCAGCAGATGTTCTACGTAACTGGCGAGCCATCAAGCAGATGGAGAAGAAAGCGAATCCGCAACCTTCAGGATTGCTTGCAGGTGTCCTGCGCCGGCAAAGTGCCCTGAGCGAGGCTGCCAAACTCGGCTCGGTCGCTTCGCATGTGGGTTTCGATTGGCCAGACGCCCAAGGGCTGCTCGACAAGGTCCGGGAAGAAGCAGCGGAGATCGAAGCCGAGCTCGCGCAAGCCGAACCAGGCCGGGTACGCGAAGAAGTGGGTGACCTGCTCTTTACAGTCGCCAACCTTGCGCGACACCTCGAGCTCGATGCCGAGATGACCCTGCGCGACGCGAATGCAAAGTTCCGCCGGCGGTTTGAGGCAATGGAACAAGCAAGTGAGCGCCCACTCGAAGAGTACAGCGTCGACGAGCTGGAGCAAGCCTGGGCCGCAGCCAAGGCGGCAGAAAGCCGCCAGGCGTGACGGCTCATGCGCAGCCGACCGAACGGCTGCAGGAAGCAGCGTACCGCACCCGCACCGGCGAGCAGCTAGTCATACGCCATTGTCGTGGCTTGCAAGAGTTCGAGGCCTGTGAGCTCTTGCAGCGTCAGACCTGGGGTATGCACGACCTTGAAGTCACACCGCGCAAATCGTTCATGCTGGCGCAGGAGTTGGGTGGGCAAGTGATCGGGGCTTTTGACCAAAGCGGCACAATGGTGGGCATGGTTATGGCTATGGCCGCGATCGAGCCAAGCACCGCCGATGACCGCGCGGTTTCAAAGCCTTACCTGCATTCCCATATGCTTGCCGTGGCCACGGAGTTCCGCAACCAGGGTTTAGGCGTGCGGCTCAAGCTCGCGCAGCGCGAGGATGCGCTGACCCGCGGCATCGAGCGCATGACCTGGACCTTCGACCCGATGCAAGCCAAGAACGCCTATCTCAATCTCCACAGGCTTGGCGCGATCGCGCGTCGCTATTTGCCGGATTTCTATGGTGTATCCTCATCTCGTCTACAGGCCGGCTTGCCTACTGATCGGTTGCACGCGGAGTGGTGGCTCGCCTCGGCGCGGGTGCTCGCCTGTGTGGACGCGATTGCAGGCGCCGAACAGCCTGCGGCGAGTGAGCTGTCTGAAGATGAGGCAGTTGCGCCTGCTGAACAGACGATCTCGCTGCCTTTTGAGGTAGAAACATGGAAACAGGAGAATGCTGATTTTGAGAGAGTGAAGGCCGTTCAGAGCAGGAATCGTGCACTTTTTCTTGAGGCATTCGCGAAGGGGCTCGTGGTCACGGATTTCCGCGCGGATGTACGGGGCAACGGCGCGTATGCGCTTGCAGCGTGGCATCCAACGACGCACGAGGCATAGCTTGAAAGAGCGACCAACGCCCGATTTCAGATTCGCCGAAACCGATGTATGTAAGAGCTGACAAGGTAAAGATGAGAGTGCTTCCCGAGGACCGCCCATGAAGATTGACGCGATCGTGCTGCGCGAGATCCGGCTCCCCCTGGTGAAGCCGTTTGAAACCAGCTTCGGCGTGACCCGCGACCGGCGGGTGCTCCTTGTTGAGGTAAAGGCCGAAGGCTACACCGGCTGGGGCGAGTGTGTTGCCGGCGAGCATCCTTGGTACTCGGAAGAATCGATCGACAGCGCATGGCAGGTCACTGTCGCTGAACTTGCTCCAGCACTGGCCCAGGCCGACCCTGAACATGGCGGCAAGTGCCCAAAGATATTTGGACAGGTACGCGGCAACCGTATGGCTAAGGCTGCGCTTGAGAACGCTATCTGGGACCTGGATGCGCAGCTGCAGGGAGTCTCGCTGGCCTCGCTGCTGGGCGGCTCTCGATCGACGATCGCCTGCGGTGTCTCGCTCGGCATTGAGCCTACTATCCCACAGCTGCTGGCCAATATAGAGGAAGCGCTTGCTGCCGGCTACCAGCGCATCAAGCTCAAGTGCAAGCCGGGCTGGGATGTGGAAGTGTTTGAGGCCGTACGCAACCGTTGGCCGTCGATTGCGCTTTCCTGTGACGCCAACGCCGTTTATCGCCTCAGAGACACGCTGCACCTGGCTAGCTTTGATCACTTTGAGCTGATGATGATCGAGCAGCCGCTCTGGGCGGACGACTTCTACTATCATTCCATGCTGCAATCTCAGATCGAAACCCGCATCTGCCTGGACGAGTCGATCCGCAATCGGCGGGATGCGCTGGCAGCGATCGATATGGGCTCCTGCCGTGTCATTAACATCAAGAACGGACGAGTTGGGGGCTTTTCCGAGGCGATCGCGGTGCATAACGCCGCATTCGAGCGGGGCATCCCGGTCTGGTGTGGCGGCATGCTGGAGACTGGCATCGGCAGGTCACACAATATCGCGCTCTCGTCGCTTGAAAACTTTTCGCTGCCCGGCGACGTATCTGCTTCCAAGCGCTACTGGAGGGACGACATCATCGAGCCGGCTGTCGAAGTCTCAAGCGCAGGCGAGATCGTGGTGCCGACCGAGTCCGGCCGAGGCTACGAGGTGCGTGTCGATCTCATCGAGCGGCTGACCGTGCGCCGGCATCAAGTGCGTGCCCTGGCCATGGTTTAGCTGGAACCCGCCCTGCCCGGGCCGCTATTGCACACCGAGCTTGGTCTTCTGGGAACCTTCCCAACCTCTGGCGCGCAGCGAACGTCCAAAGCATAGTAAGAGAAGGAGCTACAAGCATGACCCCGCAGGAAAGCCAGATGTTGAACGACCTCGCCCGTAAAATTTCTCAGACTCAGCTGCAAGAGAAGGATCCCCAGGCAGAGCAACTGCTGCAGCAGTCTCTCGGCCACGATCAGGACGCACTCTATAAGCTGGCGCAGACCGTGCTGGTGCAGAATATCGCGCTTGATCAGGCGCGCCAGCAGATTCTGCATCTGCAGGAGCAGCCACCCCCATCGCGCGCCTCGAGCTTCCTAGGTAACTTGCTGGGACACCGGGATCCTGCGCCACCGCCTCCTCCGCAGTCGCAGTACCAGCAGGTGCCTCCGCAATACGTGCAGCAGCCTGCCTCTGCTGCCCAGCCCCAGTACGCGCAACAGCCTGTCGCGAGTGGCGGCTCAAGCTTCCTGCGCTCGGCCGCGACTACGGCAGCAGGTGTCGCCGCAGGAGCACTGGCGTTTGAGGGAGTCGAGTCACTGCTGCATATGGGCCATGGTGGTTATGGCGGCGGTGGCTTTGGTGGAGATTACGCCGGCGGTGGCTATGGCGGCCCACCGACAGAGGGGATTGTGAACAATTACTATGGTTCTCCCGACGGCGGGAACTATCAGAGCGGCGGCTACGACAACGGCCCGAACGAGCAGCCACAGGGTGGGTATGACGTGAGCGGCCAGGACGAGCAGCCGCAAGGCGATGACTCAAGCTACGACTCCGGCTCGGACGATGGTGGGGATTTTGGCGGCGACGAGAGTAACTTCGCCTAAGAACGTAATTGCCAGTAGCAACGAGGGCAGCCGTCACGTGCTGCCCTCTTTACGTTTGTGGAAGCATAATTGGCCCGGCGGGTACCGTTGAGGGATTGGGGTCGCGGTCGCCAGTGGCCGAAAGAGGACATGTAATTTCTACATTAGAAGCACCACAAAGTCACCTCTAGAGCATATTCTGCATTGTAATAACCTAATATCTACATTAATCTCGCTCTCGTCTATGTAACTCTTAGCTTCTTCCCAGCATAGACGTGAGGTTTCGCATGCGGCATTGCTGTCGTCTTTCCTTCCTTTGCCTTACATGGATCATTCTCAGCGCCTGCTCTTGGTCGGCGCTCGCCGTTTCCGTTCTGCAATCCGCGCCCAGCTTCCAGGCGGAGCTGCTTTCGCTCGGCAGCGGACTTTGCCTTGGAGCTCCTGGCGGCGCATCGACCAGCGGGCTGACCCTGCCGCAGTCATCCTGTGCCACGCCCGCGCAGCAAACCTTTACATTTGTTGCCCAGGCCGATGGCACCTATGTTCTACTCTCCCCTGCTTCAATGAACCTGTGCGTAGATGTAGGCGATGCCGGGCAGGTGGTGCAGAACTACTGCCTGCCGACTGCCTCGCAGAAGTGGGCGAACAGGCTCAACGCGGATGGTTCCTACACCCTGCTTAACCAGCAGAACAATCAGTGCCTTGTGGTAACTCCGGCGGCAACTCCAAGTGCGGCGACCATGTCTACGGCTGCTTGCAACGCGACCACAGCGCAGAAGTTTAGCTATGCTCTGGCGCAGCCTTTTACGCCTTCCACCGCCCAGCCGATTCGGCACGCCCCGCCAAACCTGATTGCTAACCCGACCGTCGGCCAGTGGCAGGCCGGCATGTTCCATGGACTGCCGTACAGAATTCTCTTTCCATCAGGCTATGATCCGAGTCAGTACATCTATCCGATCTCGCTGTTTCTTCACGGGGACGGCGAGAGCGGCACGGACAACCTCCTCCAGTTACGCAATGACATGCAGGCCCTGCCGACTGATATGGATTTTCGCGCCAAGGTGCCGATGATCCTAATAGCACCGCAGTGTCCGTCAACGGACAACTGGGGGAATGCCTATAGTGCTACTCCTACGATCACCGAAGCGCTGACGGTCCAACTGATGCAGTTGCTTGTAGCCAGCCTGCCTGTGGATGCGACGCGCGTGTCGGTGACCGGACTGTCGATGGGGGGATTCGGCGCATGGGATATGATCGCGCGCTATCCCGCGCTTTTTGCCGCGTCTGCGCCATTGGCCGCTGCGGGCAACTTGGCCGAGGCTGGCAGCCTGGTCAAGGTACCCATCCTCGCCGTGCACGGAAGTGCCGATACGCTTGTTCCGCCAATCTTCGACGAAATGATGTACGCCCTGATTCATAGACAGAACGGCGCAATGGTTTACATCGAGCTAGGCGGCGTCGGCCATGATGTGTGGGATTATGTGTATCCGCTGACGGCTTTCTGGCAGATGATCAGCACCCAGAAACATATCTGAGTTCCCCTGGCGTACCTAGAAGATCGAGTCTGCTCTGCAGAGCAGGGTAGTACGTTCATTGCTGATCCTGTTCTGCTTCTTACCAGTGCAAGAGCAACAGCCAGGTCCTCGGTTTCCCCCGGTGAGTGAAATACGCTCGCCGGGCGCCCCGGTTTCACTGGATGACATTTTTCCGGACTAGGGTATTTGGAAGAGTGACTAACCCGGCGCGAGCGAGGAGGCGGCCTACTCGGCCCGCCCCCCAGGACGACAGAGGCTCAGCCCGTCCGATCGCGATTGGCAGGGAGGTGAACTGTTCTCCCGGTGCAAATAGACATAAGGTTGGCTTGCCCGTTGACTCCACCGTGAAGCTGATTATGCCGGAACCGACTCCGGTATCATCAGGCCCGCGGGTGTCGCTAGAGTGGGCTTGATTGGCTGAATCGCAGACGCGAACCAAGAAAATGCCCGAATCCGTGACGGTGGGTGTCTCGGCCAAAAACATGACGTGTCCTGCCGTGTCCAGATCTCAATCTCTGGAACGCACCACGCGAGGGTGTCTCCCGGGCTCGAATCGGCAAGCCGGTG
Organism: uncultured Acidobacteriaceae bacterium; assembly: GCA_964245415.1. Taxonomy (GTDB): domain Bacteria; phylum Acidobacteriota; class Terriglobia; order Terriglobales; family Acidobacteriaceae; genus EB88. The sequence goes on from CAXTMM010000007.1 coordinate 35,671, forward strand.
AACCTGTGCCAGCCGCCCCTTGAAGTCGGCGTGAGGGAGGAAAAGAAGTCGTAGTACTCAAACGCACGTGGTCTGTGGTGATGGCGCTTCTTTAGGTATCAACCCGTAGTGAATGGGCGCTTCCTGCTCCACACATAACCGACAAAGGAGTTGCAGTCGCAGTCGTAGATGCCGGCTTCTGCGTCGATGTGCTCGACATACTGATAATCAGTCTGCTCAAAACCATTGACGATGGACCCGGCAAGCAAGGCGAGACGCAGGAAGTGGATTATGCAGCATGGCGGTCACGCAGGAAGTTCAACCTTCCAGGATGCTTTGTGGGGGATGTCCCCCAGCTAGATTTACTCCTACTGTGATAGTGCTCTGAGCGGCATGGATCGCGTTTTCTCAGGACTGATCATCAGAGCTAGTCTGTCGATCCTTGAATGCTTTCAGAAGGCTCCGTTTGTGGCATGCACGAGAGCCGTCGCAGGTGGGATAAAAGACGCGAGCTAGAGCTGAGGTCTGTCAAGGAATCGGGACTGTGCAAGATGCTCGACGATCGTGCGATAACGGCTGTCTCCATGAAGAAAATCATATTCAGGTTCGTCCGGTATCCAAAGGATGTCGATGGAACGCTGCCGGTAACCCTCTTCCAGCAATGTTAACGCATGCCCCTTGTCGCCCAGTTGGGCATAGTACGAGGCTAGCCGAACCGGAGAAACATAGTAGTGTTTCGCCTCTTCCAGGCGCCTCCTGAGTTGCCATCGAACGAGGCCCTGCGCACCGCCAAGCGCATAGGCGCGCCCTAGACTCATTGCTAACTATGGGTCACCTTCGACCACGTACGAGCGGCCTCTAACTTCATGGCTTCCTCGTAGTTGCCCTTCCATCGCCATGCCTCTGCAGCCGTGTCGAGCAGATCGGCATCGTTCGGAGCGGTCTCCATCCGGAGCTTTATGTCCGTAAGCGCCTCGTCGTACAGACGTGCATAAAGGTAGGTTGAAGCAAGACCCGCGCTTCGCTCGAACGGATTGATCTCCATCGATCGCTTCTCCACCTGAATCGCCTCCGGAACCCGGTTCAATGCCATGAGTACGTCTGCGCGGAGATAAAACGAGGTGGCATCGCTTGGATCCAGACTGATGGCCGACAGAACTTCCCGGTCGGCGCTCTTCGCATCCTAGCGGTCAATCAGGTATGCAGCGGCCATGGCCTAATGGGGAAGGGCACGGTTGGGGGCTAGAGCCAATGCGCGTTTCGCGGCCTCTTCTTCCAGGTGCATGTTGGTTCGCGGATCCAGCACTCCGCCCGCAATGCCTTCTCCATGCAAATTGGCCAGGCCGGTCCAGGCATCCGCGTAGTCGGGCTGGATCTGGGTCTCCTTGCGAAAGTACGCGCCTGACTCTTCCATGCGATCGGTCGGCCACAAGTATCGGCCGCGAAGGTAAGCGTCGTGGGTTGCCGGATCATTGAGGCATTTGACCCAAAGACACATTCTCCCCAAGGCACCTATAAAGGAAAGGTTACGGGAGAGAAAGTCACGATCGATACAACAACTGATTTACAAAGCTTTTAAGAAAATAAGCCGGCAGGGAGTTGTGGCGTAAGTACACGCATCCCTGCTTATTTTGATAATCTCCCTGCTTATTTTGATAACGATTGGCGTCGTAGCGAGCCTCAACTTCAATGTTCTCGACTATGGCAGACCCTCAACCAACGCGATTGCGTCCTTATAGCCGGCGTCCGGCACGCGGTGAAAGTCACTCGCATCTTCGATCGTCTGGAAGCTTAGCGACTTCAGCATCAGCGCCTTTCCGGTGAGATTGAGCTTCATGTGGGTGGCTTCCCAGTGGCGGTCGCCGACATCGGCCTGCTCGACCAGAATGCTGCCCCCTTTGTAAAGCTTGCCCAGGATGCCCCAGCCGAAATTCACATCGTCGATCAGGTGCGCGTCCAGCTTGACCATTCGTTCCTGCCCCTTGTCCACCCACAGCTCACCCACCATGCCGTGGTAGACCTCGGCCTCGCGGTCAGGCGGGGTGAAGTTGGGGTTTGGCTTAAAGGTAAGCCGGTACGCAGGCCCATTCGGCCCCTGCACCATGCCTTCGTAGTGGTAGAGAAAGGCATCCGGCAGCAGGCGCACCATCTCGTTCTCGCGTACGCCGTCTTCCTGCTCCTTCTTGTGGCGGTGCTGCTGGATCTCCGGGTGGTCGCGCAGGTTGTTCAGGCGGTCGATCTCTGCCTGGTTTGCCTCCGGGCTCAGCGGCTTGTCGTCCCTCGCAATCAGTCGCGCCACGTCACCATCCCTGGTCTCTACGATGATCTTGGTCGTGACCTTGTCGTCGTCTACCTTGTGCAGTGCGTAGCGGTAGGGGCGGCCCTGGTTGCTGGCCTTGAGCTCATTAAACGAGGCATGCTTCACGATGGTTGCCGCATCAGGCTCCTGCGCGTAGCAGGCGCCTGCGAGCAGAAAAAAGATAAGCAGCGCCGCGTCGATTGCGCGGCGAGAGCCAACATTGAAGACGCAACCCCGCAGTCCGCCTGGCTGCAGATGCAGCGCGCACCAGGGGTACCTCTCGGTCTGACTACACAGGCTCTGGCTATCCACCGTCTGGCTGCTCTTCCTTTCCTTCGAGCGGCTTGTCTCCGCAGGGGACCCGTTTGAGGGCTTGAGACTAACCAACTCTTTGACGCATTCCAACGCTTTCCGCTTCACGCTACACCAGATTCTGCGAAACAAGCGCCTACACAGCTATGGTGCAGCCCGCCAGGATGGCCGCCAAAGTCAGTCGCGGAGGGTCTCTCTGGGTACGGCCGTGTTGTGTTCGCTTGCGGCTCTGTAAGCTCTTGTATAGATTTGAGCCAGGTTCCCGGGTGAAAATTGCACCCACAAAGGGAGTCGTAGGAGACTTTTAGAATGGCCGCTGTGGAAGGCACGAACGCGAGTATCGGCAAATCTGTCCAGATTCGTGGAGAATTACGCGGGAGCGAGGACCTGCTGGTCGAGGGCTTTGTCGAGGGAACCATCACGCTTCAGGAGAGCCGGCTTACCGTAGGCGCCAACGCACGGGTGCAGGCCGATGTCTCTGCCCGCGATGTCGTGCTGCTGGGTACTGTAATAGGCAACATCGTTGCTTCAGGCCGGGTTGAGTTGCGCGGCGGCGCTCATCTGACCGGCGACATCCAGGCCTCTCGGCTCTCGATTGAAGAGAATGCGGTCTTCTCCGGCAAGGTAGACCTTGTGCAAAGCACCTCTGCGCCTGCGACCGCCGCCGCATCCTAGCCATAGGGTGAAACGCCGGGGACCGTTGCTGTCGCCGGCGTTTGCGCGGGTAACAGCCACGTGGCATCAACGCCCGACTGACCATGCACTGTTTGCGAGCTGCTTTGCGGCTTGCCTGACAGTGCTTCATAAATCGCTGCATAAGGCGGGCCAGAGTTCTGCCCACCTACATCCACTGGACCTGCGAGGCTAGCAGGCTCATCGTGCGAAGGCGAGGTATAGGCGTTTGCTGCGAAGCATCTTTACAAAAAAGGACGGCGGCAAGGCGCAGAGTCCTACTCTGCTTTCTGGTCCGCGCATTCCCCGGCACTCCAGTGGCTGGTCCGCGTTGAAGAAGCACCTGCACGCCGAGAGTCACCTGCGCGTACTGGATATTGGCCCTACTTCACCCGCCAATATCAACTACCTAACGAATATGGGCCACGGGGTGTGGATGGCTGATCTGGTGAGCGAGGCTCTCCATGGCGGCTGGGAGCTGCCGCCCGAGGAAGAGGGTGGTCAGTCAGGCTTCAATACGCGCGGCTTCTTTCAGCAGAACATGGACTTCGGGGGCAGGGAGTTCGACGTGGTTCTACTCTGGACCACGCTCGACTACATACCCGAGCCGCTGGTTAAACCGCTGATTGTCGAGCTGCACAGGGCCATGCGTCCTGGTGGGCGAATACTTGCCATCTTTCATACCAAAACGACGGGGCCAGAGACCTCGTTCTACCGCTACCACCTGACCGATACCGATCAGATCGAGATGCAGGAAACGCAACAATTTCCTGTGCAACGCGTCTACACAAACCGCAACATCGAGAAGCTATTCTCGGCGTTTAACAACACGCGCTTCTTCCTCGCCAAAGACAATCTGTACGAAGTTCTTATCAGCCGGTAGATGCTTGCGGCGTCGCTGCCGCGCTCTTCGAGCGCATGTAGATGGAGAGGCGCGCTCAAGATGACATTGCGGGCGCGCAGCTAAGAGTTCTGGGCCAGAGCGTAGCCTGCGCTGGTGGTTTGGCGGCCGGCATGGCGGTTGTCTCGCGAGTGAGGATCGCGTCTGTCGTTCGCTCGCGCAGGTGGTGCTTGCGCGTGGCTGCCCGCACCAGATCGCGTATGCGCTCGGCATACGCTTTGCCAACAAAGGCATTCGCGTCATAGCGCGCCGCGTAGCTCGCCTCCAGCTCCGGATAGTGTTCGCGGATGAAGTCCAAAAACACCGGCCGCGAGCAGGGCTTAAGGAACAGCGGTTGCGCAGAAAAGAAGCTGGCATCAGCAGCCTTGGCACAGGCTGCCACGGCATCAAGCGCTGCCGCGTTGTCTGTGAGCCCAGGCAGCAGCGGCGAGCACAGCACGCCTGTGCACAGACCAGCCTTGCGTAGCCGCTCAACAGTGCGAAAGCGCAGGTCAGGCCTTGGCGCGCGTGGCTCTAGTTTGCGGGCAAGCTCTGCGTCCGGCGTAGTGATCGTGATGTGCAATACGAGTTCATTGCGACCCGCAACACTCTGAAGCAGATCGATGTCCCGCTCGATCAATGTGGATTTGGTGACGAGCCCAATGCGCAAGCCGCTGCGGCGCGCCAGCACTTCAAGGATGGAACGCGTGACACCGGCCCGGCGTTCGATAGGCTGGTAGGGATCGGTCGCCGTGCCGATCGCGATCTCGAGCTCAGGGTCAAGTCCGCGGAGCTCCTGCTCCAGCAACCAGGCTGCATTCTGCTTGATGAAGATCTGTTGCTCAAAGGCTGCCGGATCCTTGAGCTCTAAAAACTCGTGCGTGTATCGCGCATAGCAGTAGCGGCAGGCGAACTCGCATCCTCGGTAGGGATTGATAGTGCGGGCGAACCGTAGCCTTCGTTTCGAGATCGATTTATTCAGGATCGACCGAACCTCAAGCGTGCGGAACTCTACCAGGTGGCCGTCGTCGACCTGCTCAGAGGCATCCACCATGCGCGCCAGCCCGGTTAGCCTCAACTCGTGCGGCTCCAGAATAGGGAAGAGTACCGGTGCTGCGTTCTTCGCCATGAGGCACCCATCATCTGCTTCGTTGTGAGATGGCGTTGCGCTAACAGCCGGCGGCCACGGCTGTGCTGGTCCGACCCTCGATGGAGCCTGCGCAAAGACTCGTTCGTCCGGCTCCTGCGCTGCCTGCTTCGCTTTATCTTCGCCCATGCCGAGACAGTAAGCTCAGACACTTGAAGCGTCAAGAGTTATTTCACTTTTTCTCGCCTTACTTCGACGCTCGTTGCGAGCCCGGCCGAGTGAGTGCTTGCAGCGTCGGCCTTCATAATACGGAGCGAAGACGACCAACGATCAGGATCAAAGCTGGCACCTATCCTGACCAGTGCTCCAGCTTTAGACTTAGCTTTCCCTTGGGGCGCAGCGTGATGCGCGCTAGAACAACGAGCTTCGCAGCAGCCCCACCGGCCGGGCTGAACCGCCAGTCCCGAGCGATGGTCGCGAGCGAGAGCACACCCTCCATCCAGGCCAGTCCTTCGCCAATGCACTGGCGGCTGCCCGCCGCGAAAGGGAAGTAGCTCAGCTTGGGCCGCAGGCCGCGCGCCTCTTCTGAAAAGCGCATAGGATCAAAACGCTCCGGCTCCGGCCAGAAGCGCTCATCCCGGTGAACCACATACTGCGGCGCCAGCAGAATGCTGCCTTCGGGAATGGTGAAACCACGATACTCATAGTCCTCTGCCGCCGTGCGTGCAGTTGTCCAGACCGGCGGGTAGAGCCGCATTGTCTCGGCGAAGCACAGGTAGGCATAGCGGAGCTTGGGGTAGTCCTCAGCCCCCGCTAGACGATCGCCTAGCACCTCACGCGCATCCTCATGCACTCGCTGTTGCACCTCAGGATGCGTAGCCAGCAGCCAAAGTGCAAAGCTGAGCGCGTTGGCGGTCGTCTCATTCCCGGCCAGGAGCGCGGTCACACACTCGTCGCGTACCTGCGTATCGCTCATGCTGCCGGTGCTTTCCTCGGTGTCTTCAGAGGCGAGCAGCATCGAGAGCAGGTCCCCGCGGTCGACCCCGTGCGCGCGTCGCTCCGCAATCATGCGGAAGATTAACTCGTCTACTTCGGCCTGGCTGCGGCGAATGCGCTTCATCATCGGGATGGGCAGCTTTTGGATCGTCTGCGAAAAGGGCAGAAAGACCAGCGGCAGAAAAGCCATGAACGCTTCAATCGCCTCGGCGATCCGCTGCGTGTCGCCGCTCATCTCCTCGTCAAAGAGCGTCTTACCAACAATACGCAGCGCAAGCGTCTGCATCTCGGAGTGCACGTCGCGCACGCCCGGCTGCCAGGCGGCGGTCATCTCTGAGGCAAACTGCCCGATGACGCGCCCATAGCCCGCGATGCGCTCCCGGTGAAAGGCCGGCGCGGCAAGCCGGCGCTGGCGCATGTGCAGCGGCTCTTCGCTCGTGAGCAGCCCCTCACCCAGCACCAGCTTTGAGCGCTGCATGACCATGCCGCGGTGGTGGTGCTTTGCGTCGGTGACGAGCAGCTCCTGCACCATCTCGGGGTGATTGAACTGGTAAATATGCCTGCCGGCAGCCCGATAGTGGACCAGGTCACCGTAGGTCTTCGCGTTGTCGACCAGGGCGTCGAGCGGGGTCTGGCGAAAGACGCGGCCCGAGAGCAGAGGTTTGAGGAAACCAGGGCCGGCGGGGTACTTGCCGCCCGGCGCGGCCTGGATGGCAGGGGCCGGGTAGGTGACTTTTGTAGTGCCAGCGCTCATATATTGAGTGTAAGTCAGTCAGCGTTGGGGCGAACGCAGCTTACACAGGGGAACGATATGGTTGCTGTATTTAGCGGCGTGGGAGTGAACACAAGCGCATTTCACGTTCCTAATCCTGGCAGTCGCTTCAAGCGAACCGGCCTGCCAACGATGGATTTACCTCGCGTCGATTTGAAGCCACGGCTTAGAGTGATGATCACACCACACCCATGCGAGGAGCGCCAGCTTCGCTCTTTACACCTAAATCTTTGCAAGTAACGCGCGTGTCTCAGCGAGAACACGGTCTTGGAAGTTGGTGTCCCGGACGCATGCGGATCCTGCCATGGGATGGCCGCCTTCATCGAAATAGACACCGCTTGCACCGGAGGTATCAGTAAGGATGGTCTCCAAGACGCGCGCAGCCCGTTTGGGTGTGCTCAGCACTTTCACAAACGGCACAAGCAGGGGAACGAGCACAGCCAATAGGATCTTGCGCCCGGTGCTCATGTGAGCATGGAGTCCTGTACCGAGCATGATGCCCGGTTCGATGGCGTTGACGCGCAGCCGTGGATTCTCACGCGCAAGCGCCAGCGCTGTAGCGATGTTGCACTGCTTCGACGTGGCATAGGCGTCCATCCCGGGCTTGGAGGAACCTCCTGGCTCCCATACGCCTCGCAAACTTGCTTCGGCAGAAACATAGCGACCACCGCGAAAACCCGCCCGTACCGCAGGCTTGCGCTCGGGATCTTCCGTCGCTGAACCGACAAAGAGAACGTTCGCACCGTTTTCGAGATGCGGCAGCAAGGCCTCCGTCAGGGCAAAGGGTCCGAGGTGATTCGTGACAAACGTGTTGTCCCAACCGTCCACGGTTTGTATCACGCTTGGGTTTTGAATACCCGCGTTGTTGAGCAGCCCGACAATCGTGAGATTGAGGGAAATAATCTCGGCAGCCGCGCGGTCAACGCTCCGCAGATCCGACATGTCACACACAATGGGAATCGTCTGTCCGCCCAGTTTCTCGATCGCCCTCTGCACGTCCTGGAGCTTGTTGCGGTTCCTGCCCACGAGCACCAGCAAGCCCTGCTTCGCCATATAGAGCGCGGTTGCGCGTCCTACGCCTGAGGTCGGCCCTGTTATGACATACGCCTTGTTTTCTGAAGTGCTCTTACTAAGTGCCATTCCTCTCTCCTTCGTGTATGTCTGACCAGCCAGTTATCAACGCGGCAAAAGAACTCACATGAGCATCCGGCATGCGGCTTCATAACCGTCTTTGCAGTGCTTCTTGGCATACTTCGGGTTCTGACTCATGAACTCCATCGTCGTGTCTGCGACCGAGTTCAGCAGCATGGCGACAAAAGCCGGGGGAACCTTACTCATCGGCCCTCCGGCACGAAAATGCTCCACCAATTCCCCCAGTGGCCTCATCACCTTCTGCGCAGCGGCACGCGTTTCGGGAGTGATCGCATCGGAAACGTTGAGTTGGGTCAGTGCATTGCGCTTCTCGGGGAAGGCGACCGCCCAGTTCGTCCAGTTTCTCCACACCTGAAAGAAGTGTTCACGAGAGAACCTGGCTTCTGGCACACCCCTCACGGCAGCCGCACTCATTTCGGATTTGAGTTCGAGATAGAGCTGATTAAAAAGATCTGCTTTGGTCGGAAAATAAGTAAAAAGTGAGCCGTTGGGTATGCCGGCTGCTTTCGCAATGCCCATCGTCGGCGTTCCCAGGCCCTGTTCCACGATCAGGCGAGTCGCCGCAGCTAAGATGGCGTTTCGCTTCTCATCGGTCCTTACCCTGGACATACGCCGGAGTTTATCTATATCCGTCTAGTCAGTCAAGTTCGAACACATTCGTGCAGGAGATGTTGATCCATGATGATCGCTCGGCGAGGTCGGTAATGCGATGTCGGCATAGGCGGAGCAACCTGCGACAGGGTCGACGGCTTTACAGCGACTTACTCGTCAAACTTCTCATCGCTGGATGGCCGAGGCGCGCGGATCGGAAACGCAGAGGACTGTGCCATGGTCGCTGGGAACGCCTCGGGCGGCCGCGAGGCGCTCGTCTCAATCCGCCGCAGGTCGCCTAGAATCTCCTGCTTGGAGCGCGCGTAGTCGGACGCGAGTCGCGTAAGCGCGTAGGTCACAATGTCCGAATGGTGCAGCTGGGTCATGCTGGGGTCGCGGCTGATGTTGAGCCAGAGTCTATGCACCAGCTGCACATCGTCGGTGCGCAGCGCCGGCGCATGGGGTCCGATGTGAAAGTGCTGGGCCTGTCCATCGGGCGAGACGACGACGTAGGTAAACTGCCGCTTGGGATCAGGCAGGTTCTCCCACGCCTGCCCTATGTGCAGGGCCTGCTCCTGGGCGCTGAGCGTCGAAGAAAGCTGCGAAATCAGCATCGACACTTCGAGCGAGTTCGCCGTCTGCACGACGGCCGGAAAGATCTCGGCCGCCGGCACTACCAGCAGCGAAATATGTTTTCCAAAGCTCTCCGCAACCGAGACCGCCTTGGTAAAGAGCATCTGCTCATGGTCTGAGAAGCTTTGCTCCGAGGGATCAAGATACTCAGGGCCGCCCGCGCCGATCATGCGCGCGGTCAGCACCACGACATCCTGTACGTCAGTGTCTGTCCGCGCAAGCGCCCACTTGAGCGCGTAGGGCTTGCCTGCATCGTTCATCGTGATCAACACGCCGCCGTGCTTGATCTGCAATGCCTCTCGCCCAATTGTCTCTTCGTGCTCGAGCTGGAAGTGCTCCTTCATCTGCTGCGTGGTGTACTGCTGGCGCTTCGCATTCTGCCGCTCGGAATACGTGAAGATAGCGAAGAATGCTCCGGCAAACACAATGCCGCTCTTGGTCGCGGTGCTTTTGGTCACGAGATTGGTGCAGGCGGTCGCAAGCAGCACCATGAACACGCATAGCAATCCAACCGGCACATCCTTGCCGCCGATCCGAACATTGACCGGCACCCGCCAGCCACGTTCTCCTTTGTATTTCCAGCGCAGCACCAGCATCGCTAAAGCATTAAAGGTAAAGCTCCATATCACGCCGAAGGCATAGGCCTCACCCAGGGTGATGACGTTGCCCCGCGTGACGACAATGGTGAAGAGCTGCAGTCCGGTCACCAGGTTGACGATGCGGAAACTCGTCCCGAAGCGCGGATGCGGCTTGCGGAACCAGTCGGTGAGCACGCCGTCTTCGGCGATGCGCATCAGCACGCCGGTCGAGCCGATGATCGAGGTGTTGATCGCGCCCGAAAGAATCAGGAAACCAACGATGACGACGAAGATACGAAAGATGATCTTCAGCGTCATCGGCCCAACCATGTACATCGCAAGGCCCGCGATCAGGTTGTCGCGATAGACCGGGATGCGCACGCTGTCCGGGATCAGCATGACCGCAAGCAGAGACACGATACCGGTGAATACAAGCGAGTAAATCGCAATCACGATCGCAGCTCGCTTGAGGTTCTTGAGCTTGGGGTGCTCGATCTCGCGGTTGACCTGAGCCAGCGTCTCCTCGCCGCTCATGGCGAGGATCGAGTGGCCGAAAGCCATGATGATGCCGAACAAGCCGAGCGCGCCGGCCAGTCGTGTACCACTTAGGAATCCGAGCGCATCATGAGAAAAATGCAGATTCGAAGGAATAGGCGCGGGTGGCAGGTGCGCACCCTGATAGAAGACCGAAAAGAGGCCCCAGCCCACCAGCAGCACCACCATGATGGTGGTGATTTTCATGACCTCAAGCGCTTTGTCGGTCGACTCCTCTATACCCTTAGTGTTCTGCCACCAGTAGTAGATTGTGACCACGATGCAAAAGACGGCAGACGTCCCGTTCATCGGCAGCTGCCGTGCGGCGTGCGGCGCAATGGTCAACGCCGGAGGCAGCCAATTGTGGATCGCGGCCACGGTAAGCAACTCATTCAGCAGGCCGGTGATGTACTGGCCCGCCGAGACGCCGGAGATGGGCCCTGTGAGGATGTAATCGAACATCAGCGCTGAAACGCTGAGCTTGGCAAAGGTCCCGCCAAGCGCTTCCTTGACCACCCGGTAGACGCCGCCGCGGGTGAACATCGAGCAGCTTTCGACGTAAACCGCGCGCACCGCAAACGAAAAGAGCATGACGCCGAGGATGAACCAGGGCGCGGATTTGCCCACTGCTTCCTCTGAAATGCCGCCCGCGTAAAAGGCTGATGAGCCCAGATCGCAGAGCACCACAGATGCCGCTCTCCAAAAAGAGATAAAGGTCAGCATGACCGAGGACGCGACGACCAGGCGCACGCGGTTCGACACAGGCGCCGGCGCGGTGTGTGTCGTGCCGGCAGCCGAGAAGGCGGGGGTGCGTGGAATGTTGCTCATTTGCTGAGCGCAACCAGCAGTGGGCGCGGCAGAGCGTAGAGACAGGAAAAAGTTTTCATCCGTTGTCTAATCTTTGCCTATGAGTTCATGCAGGTCTTCAACAAAACTAAGCCCCACCACGACTGCGGAGCCGGCCAACCCGAGAAAGAACAGGACCTCAAGAAGATGAACGGTAACGTGAGCGAGGAGGAGCACGACGCTCATTCTACCGTAAGGTAAGCCAAAGCGAGCATATTGGTGGAGGATGGTACAGTCAGACCGAATGCCACGTACAGCCAGGCGAAAACAAAGTGCTCGCCCGCCGGCTACAGGCGGCCGTGCGGTGCGGACGGGATTGCTCTGCGGGCTGATCTCCGCCATACTGCTTGACCTCTGTTTCCCCCTGGCCGGTCCGCTGCCGCCATGGCGAGCGGTGTTTTCCTTCTTCGCTCTGGTGCCTCTGCTCTACGTGGTGCTCGAGCCGGGTGCGGTCGCGCAGCCGCGCTACCTGCGGTGCAGCGCGCTCTTTGGCTACGCATGTGGCGTGCCGTGGTACCTGCTCAACTGCTATTGGATCTACGCGACCATGCACGTGTACGGAGCGCTGCCGCCGCTGGTCTCGGCCGGCATCCTGGTGCTCTACTCGCTCATTCTCGGGCTCTACTTTGCGCTGTTCGCGTTTCTGCTGGCGACCGTGCGCCAGGCTGCCGGGCGGGTTCTCCCCGCAGTTTGCGCTGTGCCGGTGCTCTGGGTTGCGGTCGAGTACCTCGCCGCCCACCTTACCAACGTACCGTGGGACCAGCTGGGCTATGCGCAGGTCGACAATCTGTTGCTCACTCAGCTTGCTCCGTTCACCGGGACCTATGGCCTCTCGTTTGTGCTTGCGACTGTGAACGTTGGGCTCATGGGCATCTTCTTCGCGCCGACCCGGCGGCGGCAGATGCGCTTTCTCTCGGGTGGCCTTGTACTTATGTGCGCACTCCAGCTGGGCTCGTACATGCCTGCTGACCGCTCTCCGGTGCAGGCGAAAGCCGTGCTCGTGCAGCCCGATCTGCTGGTCGGCGATGGCTTTGAAAATATCTGGATCGGCAAGGATTGGGATAAACATGCAGCCGACTATCTACGCCTGAGCGAGCTGACCTGTACCCCTTACCTGCTGGGCATGCCTGAGCCTTCCCCCCAGCATGTGCAACGGGTCTGCCCTGGCCTGCAACCGCAAGCGACGCTGGTCGCGTGGCCTGAGTCGCCGGCACCGTTTCGTGAGCAGCGGCCCGAGATGCAGGCATTGCTGCAGCAACTGGTCGGCGGCACAGGAGCTACTGCCGTCGTCGGCAACGCCGCGGTTGAGCCGAGTGGTGCCTACTTCAACGCTGCCACCGTGATGGCCCCCAATGGCAAGCGTCTCGGGCGTTACGACAAGATCCACCTGGTGCCTTTCGGCGAGTACGTCCCCTATGCAGGCCTGCTCTCGTTCGCAGGCCACCTCACGCAGAATGTCGCCGCATTCTCGCGGGGCACCCAGCGCAGCGTCTTTCCTTTGGTCTCGCCAGCGGGCGGCCCTGCGCACCGCTTTTCGGTCTTTATCTGCTACGAAGCCGTCTTCGCCTCCGAGGTCCGGTTGTTTGCCAGGGACGGCGCCGAAGTCTTCGTCAACATCTCCGACGATGGCTGGTACGGCGACACCAGCGCCCCCTGGCAGCACCTGAACATGGCGCGGATGCGAGCGATTGAGAACCGCCGCTGGATTGTCCGCGACACCAACTCCGGCGTGACTGCATCGATCGATCCGCTGGGCCGGGTCGTCGAAAGCATCCCCAGGCACGAGCTCACTGCGCTCACCGCCGACTACGGCTACCGCTCCGACCTCACCTTCTACACCCGCTACGGCGACCTGTTTGCATGGCTCTGTGGGATAATCGCCATAGCGTTGACGGGCTGGTCCCTCCGCAAATCCGCAGTCTTAAGACAGGTCTCTCGTGCTCAACGATCTTGAATTCGCCTACACTCCGGTACGCGAAAAAGTAAGTGACCTGCGGGAGTATCTTTGACTCCGCCGGCATGCGCCGCCAGCTGGCCGCGATAGAGGGCAAGCTCTCGGACGCCGCACTCTGGTCCGATCCAAAACTCTCGCAACCCATCATGCGCGATCGCAAGCGGCTTGAAGCCTTGCTTGCCGACGCGGACGAACTCGAACGCCGGCAAAGCGACATCGACGCCTACTTTGACCTCGCCCGCGAAGGTGAGCCCGTCGAGGAGGAACTGAGCCGCGAGATCTCCTCGCTTACCGCCTTTAGCGAAAAACTCGAAGCCCGCACCCTGCTCTCAGGCGAGACCGATGCGCTCAACGCCATCGTGACCGTGCACCCCGGCGCCGGCGGCACAGAATCGCAGGACTGGGCTGAGATGCTAATGCGCATGTACCTGC
>CAXTMM010000008.1:0-19094 GCA_964245415.1 uncultured Acidobacteriaceae bacterium
GCCTCCGTGTGCTTGCTTCTACTCATCCCTCTTCCTCGTCCAAATCGTATTCCCAAATGGACGAACTGGAGGGGTCAGGTCACGGCATAGGAGCGGCTGTTGATGATCTTGCCTGCGTTGTCAGTCTCCTCAATCTGGAAGACGAGGTGGTTAGAAATGCTCTGGCGGCTTGGGCGCCTTATCCTGGGCGACGAGTGAGGATGCCGGCAGCGCGGAGAGGATGGCGAGGCCAAGCTTAGCGACGTTCCTCATGAGGCGCTCCTGCCTCATCGTCTGCTCGCAATCGCCGGCCTCTCGCGCTTTCTTCACACGCAAGGACGGAGACAGCGACGCAGGTGTTCACAAATACTTTGGTCATGAGTTCAGATGGTCGCCTGCTGCGGGCTTGCGGAAGGGTGGGACACTTGGGCTATGCACGAGGAAGCAGCCACTCTGCGCGCCGAGATCCTAGCGCTTACTGCGAAGTATTTCGATCGGCAGTTTGCGGCCAAGCCCTTTTTCCCTGGGGCCACGCCAGTGCCGGTCGCCGGCAAGGTGCTTGATGCGTCCGACATATGCCACCTGGTCGATGCTTCGCTGGATGGCTGGCTGACGACGGGACGTTTCGCTGCAGAGTTCGAGAAGCAGTTTGCGAGGCTGTTTGGCCTGCGCTCGGCCTCGCTGGTCAACTCTGGTTCTTCGGCCAACCTGCTTGCTTTCTCTGCGCTCACCTCGCCGCGCCTTGGCGAACGGCAGATCAAGCCGGGCGACGAAGTCATCACTGTTGCTGCCGGCTTTCCGACCACGGTCAACCCGATCCTGCAGCACGGCTGCGTGCCGGTCTTTGTCGACATCACGCTGCCGACTTACCAGATCGACGTGAGCAGGCTTGAGGCGGCACGTACGCCCAGAACAAAAGCGATCATGGTGGCGCACACACTCGGAAATCCCTTTTCGGCGCGCGAGATCGCCGCGTTTGCACAGGCGCACGAGCTATGGCTGGTAGAGGATTGCTGCGACGCGCTCGGCGCGACCTATGACGGCAGGATGGTCGGAACCTTCGGCGACTTGGCAACGGTAAGCTTTTACCCTGCTCACCACATCACTATGGGCGAAGGCGGCGCCGTGCTCACGAACACGCCTCTGCTTAAAACGCTAGTCGAGAGCTTTCGCGATTGGGGGCGGGACTGCTGGTGCGAGCCTGGGCATGACAATACCTGCGGCAAACGCTATGACTGGAAGCTGGGCGGGCTGCCGTATGGCTATGACCACAAGTACACCTACTCGCACATTGGCTACAACCTCAAGCTGACCGATATGCAGGCAGCTATCGGCGTCTCGCAGCTGGCCAAGCTGCCCGGCTTTATCGCGGCCCGGCGCGCCAACTATGCCTACCTTCGCAGCGCTCTCGCCGAGTTGGAGGAGTTCTTTCTGCTGCCGGAGCCGACCTGCGGCTCTGATCCGAGCTGGTTTGGCTTTCCGCTCACGATCAGGAAGGACGCTCCCTTTGACCGCACTGCCCTGCTGCGGCGCCTGGACGAAGGCAAAATAGGCAGCCGCCTGCTCTTTGGCGGCGATCTGAGTAAGCAGCCGGCCTACCAGGGGCTGCCTTTTCGCATTGTTGGCGAGCTGACGCAAACCGAAACAGTGCTCGAGAACAGCTTCTGGATCGGCCTTTATCCAGGCTTGACCCGGCCGATGCTCGATTTTTCGGTTGCATCTTTGCGAGAGTTTGTGCGCTGTTGCAGGTAGCTAGAGGGGGAGCGAATCTCGATGCCACGCGGCTGTACGGCGGATCGCTTCATCGAGGCTGATCCAGCTTTCGAGTCCCAGTTCGGACCGCGCACGGCGAGTGGAAGGAACGTAGCGCGGCGGCGCGGGCGGCGGCCAGTTCTGCTGGTGCGCGACTCGGATATGGAGGCTCGGATCAATGCCGGCGATGACCCGCCCGGCAAGGCCCTGAATCGAGATTGCGTCCTCGGAGCCAACGTTGTAAATGCGCTCGCTGCCCTTGAGCAGGATTGTCCAGAGCCAGATGGCGAGGTCTGCTGCGTAGAGGTACGAGCGTAGAGGGGTGCCATCGCCGAAGATCGACACGTCGCGGCCTTCGAGCGCATTGCGAAGAAAGTTGCCGGCCGCGAAGTGGGCATCGAGTGGCAGGTGAGGCCCAAGGAAGGCGAAGCCCCGCGCGATGGTTGACCGCAGGTTTGCCGGTGTATCGAGGCAGAGTGCCTCCGCATCGCGTTTGCCAAGGGTGTAGGCGCTCTCGCTCGAGGCAAAGGGCTCATCCTCGGCCATGTGGCTGATGGAAAGCGGCTGTGGACCATAGACCGCGCCGGAGCTTACGAGCAGCAGCCGGCCTGTGCCTGCGGCTTTGGCGAAGTCGAGAACGCGGCGAGTGCCATCGACGATGACGGCATACTGCTGCGCTGCCGAAGACGAAACGGGAACCACCGAGTCTGTTGCCGCATGGATCAGGCAGCCGAAGTGTCCAGGCGGGAAGGCGAAGGTGCGGATGTCGCCCTCGAACAGGGTGAGCGCCTGATCTGCGCAGAGCCGTGGCGCCCGCTCGGAAAAAGCCGCAGGGTTGCGGCTGAGCACGGCCAGGTGCGCGCCCAGGCCGAGGGTTCTGTTGGCGTGCAAAAAGGTCTCAACCAGCCAGCAGCCGAAAAAGCCGGTTCCGCCAGTGAGCAGGATGCGTTCGCCGCGCAGCTCGGCCCATAGACGGGCGGTGTGCTCGAGTACATGGTCAAGGTCTATTTGTGCGATGGGTCTCAAGCTTCTAACCTTATCGCGCGCATGCCGGTGCCGGAACCACTTCCACACTTCGGTTACCTGATACCCCATCTATTGCTTGCTGCCCGTACCTGGCTCAGGTAGACCAAGGGCAGACACCCAGCATTCGGACTTCGGATCACCGCTCGAAAGCGGGTCTCTCTGAGAAGAGGGCGCCTATGCATACCTTTGGCAACGCCGCGGCCACCAGAAAGCACGCCGTGGCGATCGGAAACAAGCTGGTCGGCGAGGACCTGCCGGCCTACATCATCGCCGAAATCGGGATCAACCATAATGGCGACCTCGACATCGCCAAGCGCCTGATCAGCGTTGCTGTCGCTGCTGGCTGCGATGCAGTCAAGTTCCAGAAGCGTACTGTCGACGTGGTCTACTCGGCCGAAGAACTGAGCCGTCCACGCGAGAGCCCCTTCGGCATGACCAATGGCGATCTGAAGTACGGACTCGAGTTTGAGCAGGAAGACTTCCATGAGCTCGACGCGTACTGCAGCGCGGTCAAGATGCCCTGGTTTGCCTCCTGTTGGGATGAGTACGCAGTGGATGTGATCGCGCAGTTCGACGTGCCGTGCTTCAAGATCGCCTCTGCTTCGCTGACCGACGACCACCTGTTGCGTCACACGCGCAAGCACGCGCGCCGGGGCGACAAGCCGATCATCCTTTCAACCGGCATGAGCACCTACGAGCAGATTGACCATGCGGTCTCAGTGCTGGGCAAGCACAACCTGGTCATCATGCATAGCTGCTCGACCTACCCGGCGTACTACCAGGAACTGAACCTCAAGGTGATCCCCAGGATGCGCGACCGCTACGGGGTGCCAGTCGGCTACTCCGGCCATGAGACGGGACTGAGCTCGAGCGTGGCCGCGGTTGTGCTCGGCGCCTGCGCCATAGAGCGCCACATTACGCTTGATCGCGCGATGTGGGGCTCGGACCAGGCGGCCTCGCTTGAGCCCAACGGCATCACGCGGCTAGTGCGCGATATACGGCTTGTCGAGCAATCCATGGGCGACGGTGTCAAACGGGTGTTCGAGCGCGAGATGCCGATCATGAAAAAGCTCCGCCGCGTCGACACACTGCAGTCTGCATGAAGGCTGGACTGAGTGGAATTCGCGCACTTGCGCTTGATGTAGACGGAACCCTTACCGATGGCGGGGTGTGGTGGGGGCCGGATGGGCAGGAGTGGAAGCGCTTCTGCTTTGCCGACGTGATGGGCGTGGCGCGTGCGCTACGCGCCGGACTGATGGTGACCCTGGTCTCAGGCGAGGACAGTCCGCTGCTGGATCGGTTTGCCCGCAAGCTGGGGCTTGAGGACGTGACGAAAGGCTGCCGCGACAAGGCTTCAGCTCTGCGGGCATTTGCCGAGCGGCATGGCGTGGCGTTTGACGAAATCTGCTTCATGGGCGATGACGTGAACGATCTCCCCGCGATGCAGTTGGCCGGATTTTCAGCTGCCCCTGCAGACGCGCAGCCGCAGGTGCTCGCGCACGTCGGACTGATTACCCAGGCTCGCGCGGGTTTTGGCGCAGTGCGTGAATTAATAGAAGCGGTTCTCTCTGCCCGCGAGTTGTCCTGTTAGGCCCAGCATCACAGAGGAACAAACGCTTGCATTTCGTCAGCATTATCACACCCTGCTACAACGAGGAGGCCAACGTCGAGGAGGTCTACCTGCGTGTTCGCACGGTCATGCTGTCGCTCCTGCACTATACGTACGAACACATCTTCATCGACAACGCTTCCACCGATCGAACGGCCTCGGTCATAAAGAAAATAGCCGGCAATGACCCCCACATCAAGCTCATTGTAAACGCCCGTAACTTTGGGCCGATCCGTTCCTCGATGCACGCGCTCTACCAGGCCGGCGGCGATGCGGTGATCGGCATCGTCGCCGATTTGCAGGATCCGCCGGAACTGATTCCTCTATTGCTCGAAGGATGGCAGGAAGGTAACAGTATGGTGCTCGCAGTTAAGCGCTCAAGCGAGGAGCACTCCGCGATGTTCTGGCTGCGCCGGCAGTACTATCGGCTGGTGAATTGTTTCTCGGCAGTTGAAACCTTTGAGAACTATACCGGCTTCGGCCTGTACGACCGGCGCGTTGTCGAGATCATCAAGCTGCTCGACGATCCGTACCCGTACTTTCGCGGCATGATCGCCGAGATTGGTCTGCCGCACAAGAAGCTCTACTACGACCAGCCGGTCCGCAGGCGCGGGCTGACCAAGAATAACTTCTACACGCTTTATGACATGGGCGTGCTTGGCCTCATTAACCACTCCAAGGTACCGCTGCGCATCATGGTTTTTGCCGGCGTGGCTGGGGCAATGGTGGCGTTCTTCGTCGCGGTGATCTACACGTTTTACAAGCTTCTTTTCTGGAAGAGTTTTTCCCTTGGCATTGCGCCGCTGGTCATTGGAAACTTTTTCATCTTTTCGGTGCAGCTATTATTCCTGGGAGTGATCGGCGAGTATGTGGGAGCGATCCATACGCAGGTGCAAAAGCGGCCATTGGTGATTGAGCGCGAGCGAGTTAACTTCAAGCAGGATGGGACTCGCACACGCAGCACGGCGCAGAATGAACAGTACCTTGCGCATAAGGTTGAGTTATAGCTGAAGAAGTTAGGCAGAGTTAGCTACCAGGTACATGATCCTCAGTTACAGCCCAGTCACTCAAGATCTGGTGCAGCACTCTGCTGCCGCATAACCACGCCGACTCAAGTGCCAGCTTTGATCCGATGTAAGGCGCGGTCACCGACTCGACCGCCGTATGCCCGGGTCTTTGCATCGAGTAGTTGCTGCCCGTGCGCAGCACCATCACGCGCGCGTAGTCCACGCGATGCATCCGGTCCAGACGCTCGAGCGCATTCATAAACCCGGAGTCTTCCATTTCTGTCATGACGAAGTTACCCTTGCCGCCGGTATAAAGCCTCACCCAGTCATTGGCATACTGGTTCATAATCGTGCCGTGCCAGTAGTAGTCGGAAGCAAATGTATCACCCATCAGCACAAATGGTGGACGCTGCGCATCGGAGAAGCCGGTGAAGCCGGCGCGAAACGCGGCTACTACCGGATCGTCGCCGAGCGGCAGCGCACGAGTCTGCTGATAAGCCCACTTAGCAAGCTTTGGATTTAACTCGTACAGGTTTGAGCGAGTCCAGGGAGTCGGTGGAACGCTGGACGGCTTTGGGCCGTTTGCGCCTACCGGAAACAATCCGTAGGGCCAGGAAGCAGGCGCATCGCGCGGATCGATCTCGCGGGCCACATCGCCTACAACATAGTTCGCCCACGCAGCCGAGCCGATCGAGGCATCGTTCGGATCAACGCCGGCGATACCATTGATGAGAAAGTAAGCGTGCGATAAGTCAAAGCGCGGATCAAGTCCTAAGGCCATCATGGAAGCGGTCGAGTTGACGAGCGTGGTCCCGCTTACCATGCCCAGCACTGTGTGGTCCCGGTTGGTGCGCAGCGGATGCACGCCGCCTGGAAAGTCAATCACCTCATCCAGGTGCTCGCGCTCTACCCACAACTGAAACTCACCCGGGATATCGCCGGTGTCGGCGCCTATCTCAAAGGTGGTGACAATCACTGCGCGGATCGGCCATGGTTGTGCACGCGCGAGCGGCGCGAGTAGCTGGAGGAAGAGCAGCAAAAGAAAAACCGGCATAGGCGGCATCTCCTGGGCGAGGGAAGATTTGTTCCCGCCCATCATCTCACCGATGTGGGAGCTTGACTCTCAAACATCCTGGTGGCGGGAGCTGCGCTGCATACGGGAACTGGCTTGCGAGCTGCTGCCGCCGAGCGCATCAAGCTGTGCGGCCAGCAACTCGAAGGCTGGCGTGGCTTCGGTCCACTGCAATTCGTCTACTGAGGCGAACAGCGGGATATCTGTCCGCAGCGTCGCCAGGTCGCGGAAGAGCAGAGCGCTCTCACGCTCGCGCACAAGCGTAGCGGCCAGGGTTCTTGCCCCGGCAACATTGACCTTCCAGTGCTGCGCGTCTGCAGGAATCTGGTCCAGGTGGCCGTAGCGCGCGAGCACGGTCGCCGATGACTTCGCACCCCAGCCGGCGAGCCCCGGGTAGCCGTCTGCGGTATCGCCAACCAGCGCCAGATAGTCCGGGATCGACGCGGGCGGAACCCCGAACTTGGCCGTGATTCCGGTCTCGTCAAAGGTGGTGCGCGTTCGGCGATTGAGCTGGACAACGCGAGTCCCGCGCACGCACTGGCCCAGATCCTTGTCGGGTGTGCAGATCAGGACACGGTCAACCCTCGGGTCCGCGGCAGCGGCGAGCGCCGCAGCCGCGAGCGCATCATCGGCCTCGTACTCGATCATCGGCCAGACAACGATGCCGAGCGCCTGGAGCGCTTCTTCAAGCAGAGGAAACTGCGCGAGCAACTCCGGCTCAACGCCTTCGCCCGTCTTGTATCCAGGCCACATCCGGTTGCGAAAGGATTCGATCACATGGTCGGTTGCGACGCCGAGGTGGGTAGCACCGGCGCCGATCATGCCGATGATCGAGGTAAGCACCCCTCGCACCGCGGCAACCTCTCGCCCCTGTGAGTCGCGCTTTGAAGGCACGGCGTAGTAGTGGCGGAAGAGCTCGTAGGTACCGTCGATCAGGTGAACTTCCAAACGCGACGCTCCAGGGCATTTCGCTGCGAACGCCGACCGAACTTCGGCTGCTAGTTATTCAGCGTCTCCTGGAGTGTGCTAAGGGTGCGGTTCAGATCTTTGTCCGCCCGCCGCTGGTCTTCAATCTTGGCGATCGAGTGCATGACCGTCGTGTGGTGCTTACCGCCGAACTGCCTGCCAATCTCAGGCAGCGATGCTTCAGTCATCTGTTTGGTCAAAAACATCGCGATCTGCCGTGGCACCACGATCGAACGCGAGTTGTTTTTCGATTTCAGCTCGGTCACGCGCATGCCGAAATGCTCAGCAACTGCGCGCTGGATCGCCTCAATCGTGATCTTGCGCACCTGCGTGTCAATGAATTGCTTGAGGCACTGCTGGGTCACCGAGAGCGAGATCTCGACCCCGTTCAAATTGCACCAGGCAAAGAGCCGCGTGAGCGCGCCTTCGAGCTCGCGCACGTTGGTGCGGATGTTCGACGCGATAAACAGCGCCACATCGACCGGCAATGCACGGTGCTCGCTCTCCGCCTTCTTCTGCAGGATCGCGACCTTCGTCTCGAGGTCCGGCGGCTGGATGTCGGCAATCAGGCCCCACTCAAAGCGTGACCGCAGACGATCTTCAATTTCAGGCAGCTCCTTCGGCGGCCGGTCCGACGCAATCACGATCTGCTTGATGCACTCGTGCAGCGCGTTGAAGGTGTGGAAGAACTCCTCCTGCGTGCGCTCCTTGCCGGCCAGGAACTGGATGTCGTCGATCAGCAGAAGATCAACCGACCGGTACTTATCCCGAAAGCTGGTCATCTTGTCGTAGCGGAGCGAGTTGATCATCTCGTTGGTGAACTTCTCACTCGATACGTAGCAGATGGCGGCGGCGGGCTGGCGACGCTTCATCTCGTGGCCGATGGCCTGCATGAGGTGGGTTTTGCCCATGCCGACGCCGCCGTACAGAAACAGCGGATTGTAGGCCTTGGACGGATGCTCGGCGACCGCTGCTGCTGCCGCTCGCGCAAACTGGTTTCCGGAGCCGGTCACGAATCCGTCAAAGGTGTAGCGGGGGTTGAGCTGCGCGGCCGAGTTCCAGTCGAAGCGGCCCTGCTGAGGGCCGGGTTGTGCTCCAGCCTGGGCGGTCTGAGCCGGAGGTGCGACCGGAGCGGCGTGGGCCGGGGCGCTGGGCGCGTGCGTAGGCGCTGGGGGAAAGCCTCCATCATTGCGCATGCGCGCGACCGTCGGGTCTTCTTCCGGAGTGAGGAAGCTGACTTCCTCAAACTCCATCCCGAGCGCGTCGAGCGCCTCCTGGATCAGGTCGCCGTATCGCTCGCCGATGTGCTGGAACTCCGCGTGAGGCACCCGAACTACCAGCACCTTGCCCTGGATGTGCGAGAACAGTGTCGGTTTAAACCAGCTCTCATAGGCCTGGCGGTTGATCTTTTTCTGTAAAGCGCCCAGGATGCGCACCCAAGGGTTTAGCGCAGCCGGGGCAGTAGGGAGAAAAGACATTCCGTTTCCTTTAACAATCAAGCCTGCACTCGCCCGTAACTGCCGATGCTGCCTGGATCACGAGCAAATGCGCATCGCCCTCACCGGAGTGGAGGGAGGCACTTGCGCGCGAGCCTGGTGCATCATGTCTGGTTGCAGCGAGAAAGCAGTGCGGTGCAAACGAACTGTTTCTGAGGCGCGACTAAAAGCAAGATCTCAGGTTTAAGTGTTCTCGTTCGAAGCGGTGCTCAGACTAGCACAGTTCGGCAGCCCGAAAAGTCTTGTTTTCCGCAGGCTCTTATGCTTCGCGCGGCTACTCCTGGCGAGGGCCAATCGATTGCACCATCCATGGTGAAGTAAGTTCGATTGGTGACAGGCAGAGTCGTCGCCAGTAGTTAAGTGCAATCAGAAGCGTGCCCTGAGGTGCCGGCAGTAACCTTTTCAGGCGCATTCTTCTTGAGTGGACTTTCCTTGCGCCGATACTCTTATGAGGCCCCTGGGCACAGCGTGATGACTCGACCTCGGGTAGGCAGTGCTGGGGAACTTCGGCAGCATGGGTCACTTTCTTCGGCCGCATCGATCGGGGTGCTGCTACTCGAACACGGCTCTTTTCACCCGAAGGTGGATGTGGTCTCTAGTCCCAGCCAGGCTGCTCGATACCCTGATCCCGCTCAACATCCATGGATGCGAGCCGGGATCACTGCGTTTGGTTACGGGTTGCTTTATGCCGGGCTTCGTACGGCACTGAACAAGTTCGCATTCCAGGATGGATGGACGATCCTCTGGCCGCTCAATGGCCTTACCATCGCGCTGCTGATCATGCGCCCCCGTGCGCAATGGGCAGCTCTTCTCTTTGGCGTCGAGGTGGGCACCGGCCTGGGGCACTGGCTGGACCACAACCCTCTCAGCGTGGTCGTCTGGTATCGCGTATTGTCTCTGGCCGAGGTGGCTATCAGCGCCTCGCTTCTGCCCGAGTTCTCCTCTCTTGCAGAGTGGCTGCGCAAGCCTCACATCTACAGCCGATTCGTCGCCTCCGTGCTCCTCGGGCCGGGTATCTCAGGCCTGCTCACAGCTCTACTCTTCCATCATCTGCAAGGCCGGCCCTATCTGATTACATTCAATAGCTGGGCAACCGCAGATGCCCTCGGTATCGCTGCTACCATGCCGTTGATCCTTTCCATCGGCTCACCCGAGTTTCGGAGACACTTTGAGCCGGACGCACTGCCCAAAACGCTCGGCGTGCTCAGCCTAGCCATCGGCTGCGCTGCCCTGGCGCTTTCCTGCAGCCGCTATCCACTGCTTTTCCTGCTCTATCCGGTGTTGCTGGTGGTTGACTCCGTGCTCGCTTTTGCGGGATCGGCGCTTGTCCTGGGTACCGTCTGCTTCCTTGCCGTCTACGTCGCCACCCACGGGTACGGACCCTTTGGCGTGTGGCCGCGCGATCTGCCTGTATCGCGCGACGTAGCCTTGCAACTCTATCTCGGCTTCCACATTGTGGCGCTGTTCCCCGCCTCGTTGCGCATTCTCGAACGCAAGCGGATCGGCGAAGAACTGCGCGATGCCAACGTGCAGCTCACCATGCTCGCCTCACTCGACGGGCTTACCGGTATCGCCAACCGGCGCGCCTTTGATGAGCGTTTTGCCCGGGAGTGGCACCGCAGTCTGCGAACGGGCGCGCCCTTATCCCTGCTGATGATCGACATCGACCACTTTAAGCAGTTCAACGACCGCTACGGTCACCAGGCCGGCGACCAGGCGCTGACGAATGTGGCCGTAGCTCTTGCTGCCCACCTGCAGCGGCCTGCCGACATGGTAGCTCGCTTCGGTGGTGAGGAGTTCGCCGTGCTGCTGCCCCAGACTGATCAAGCCGGCGCCGCCCACATGGCCGAAACCTTGCGCCGGGCCATCGCCGGCCTGGCTATCCTTCACCACGGCAGTGCGTTTGGAATTGTGACGGTCTCCATCGGTGGGGCTGCGTATGACCATCTGCAATCAGGCGACTCAGACCGCCTTCCCCTGCTCACTGCGGCTGACCAGGCGCTCTACCAGGCGAAGAGATCCGGACGCAACTGCGTCCAGTTGGACTGCGAGGCTCAGGTGGTGGTCAGAGAGCACGTCTAGCCTCTTTAGAGGAGGATGTAGCTGCGCAGGCCTGAAAAAGTTGCAGCTGTGCAGACTCTTTGCAACTTCCCCGCTTTTCTACCAGCAGGACCACGCTATGGTGGCCGCGGCAGTTGGGGCCCGGTGAGGTCCGGCTCTGTCTCCTTCACGGCCGTTTCCAGGTAGCTAAGGTGCTGGTATGCGCAGACTCCTCTCGCTTGCTTTGCCTTTATTGTGCTTCGCGGTGATCGGCCCAGCACTGAATGAGCACTTTACCCAGGCTACTGGACCCGGTTGAAGTAGCTCTAGATGCGCGTCAGAAAATCCGGACGTCCAGGGCGAAGGTCAGTCAAGGCCACTGAGCGGGTGGTTGCTTCTGCGGCTGCTTTGCTCGCGAAAGCCGACGTGTTCCGATCGCTTCTCCCGCAACTCGCCGCACATTGTCTCGGCTACCCAGGTGCGGTATACTCAAAGCTTGTCCGCTGAGCGCCTTTACGTCCCTCTGCATGGACGCCATTCTATAAGACTCTTGAGGAGCGTACTTCCATGCCGAAGCGCACATTCCAGCCCAACCGCCGCCATCGTTCGAAGACCCACGGTTTCCGTGTTCGCATGAAGACCAACAGCGGAGCGGCTGTGCTTTCGCGCCGGCGCGCCAAGGGTCGCCACAAAATCGCTGTTAGCGCTGGACACCGCGACTAACCGGGACTTCGTCGAAATGGAGGGTCACCCATCCGCGGCCCGGTATGAGAGTGAATCGACGGCCAACTTGGGATCGCGATCACATAAGCCGTAAAGTCCTACGCCAGGTTGCCCTAGCATGACCACCCTCCTCAGCAGCCCTGCTACAGCCCATAAACAGACGCTAGCGCCGTTTCGCCTTCGCCGTCATACCGACTACCAGCGTGTCTACCAGGCCAGCCGCAAGCAGCAGTCTGCCTCGATGAGCTACTTTGCCCGCCTCCGGCCCGCTGAGGAACTGCCGGTGATTGAAGGTCCACGAGTCGGGCTCACTGTAGGGCGGGTCATGGGCAAGGCTGTTGACCGCAACCGCATCAAGCGCCGCATGCGCGAGGCCATCCGCCTGCATCTCTCGATTTTGCTCGACGCGCAGTCTTCGCGGATAGATCTTGTCCTCCATCCGCGCAAATCCGTCCACACCATGGAGTTCACAGCGCTTGAGCGCGAGGTGAGTAAGGTATTTACCCAGGTAGCTGTTACCGCCGGGCGGGCCTACGCTGCGGTTCCCGGGCCGCGTCGATGAGCCTGGTTTCTAACTCAAAGCTCTTGCGCCTGCGGCGGAGCATTCGTACCGGAATGCTTGTCGAAGCCCACGCCTTCTACAAAGCCGGAGTCTCGCCCCTGCTCCACGCCGTCGGCATGGCTACAGGCAGCTGCCGTTTTCAACCTACGTGCTCCGAATACGCGATCCTCGCACTCGCCCAGCACAGCCTTCCCCGCGGTCTATGGCTCACCATATTGCGCTTGCTGCGCTGCCACCCCTTCGGCCGCGGCGGCTGGGACCCAGTCCCGCTTCGAGCGCACCAACAACCTTAAACTGTGCTGGTTGCTACCATAGAGAAGTCGCACCCCACAAACGACCCAGCATAGGAAGCACCCTTGGCAGAGATCCAGAACCCGAACCAGCAGGCTCCCGGCGGCGGCGGACGCGACACCAACTCGCTCCTCATGTTCTCCGCCCTCTTTTTAGTCGTCTTTTTAGGTCTCCAGTACTTCCGCGCAAAGAACACCCCCGCACCTGTCCCGGCCCCCGCGCAGCATGCCATGGCAGGCAGCACGACCGAAGCGCCGGCCGCAGGCATGGCTGCCGCTAGTACCAGTACCGCCGCCGCGAACACTGTCCAGGCCGCCGCCGAGCAGCCCATCGTCGTCGAGAACGAGCTTTACCGCATCACCTTCTCAAACCGCGGCGCGCAGGTCACCTCCTGGATTCTCAAGAAATATAAGGACAACGACCACCTGAAGTCGCTCGACATGGTCAACCAGCGTGCGGCCAAGGAGTACGGCTATCCCCTCTCGCTCTACAGCTATGACGCTGGACTGCGCAGTCGGCTCGCGAATGCGCTCTACGTTGCCTCGACAGAAGGGTCGACGAGTGAGCCGGTCCATGTAACCGCTCCTGGCACGCTGACCTTTTCCTACTCCTCAGGCGGCCTCAACGTCGTCAAAGCCTTTTCCTTCGACCCATCCTACGTCGTGCACGCCAAGGTCTCCGTCACCTTGAACGGCTCGCCGGTCAGCACGCAGCTGGCGTGGCCCTCCGGCCTCGGCGATCAATCAACGCTGCCCCAGTATGCGGGCGGTATGGTTGATACGCTGCTCAACGACAAGCCCGAGCAGATCGCTGCCAAGAAGGTGTCGGGCGGTGAGACGCTGCGGGGCCAGTACGGCTGGGCGGGCATCTCTGACCTTTATTTCGCCGCGGTCTTTCTGCCGGATCACCCTGCCTCGGCCGAGCTCGTCACCCTGCACAACACCGTCGACGTGCCCCGCAACGTGACCAAGCCGAACGGTGAGACTGACAAGGCGTCAGTTCTGGGAGCAGCCGTGGGGGAAGCACCCGAGAGCAGCACCGGTACCTTTGAGACGCGCATTTTTGCCGGCCCCAAGGCGCTCGGCGTGCTCTCGTCCATCCACGGCGACGCGGGCGGCCCGAGTCTTGAAAAAGTCGTCAGCTTCGGCTGGTGGTCGGTGATCTCGAAGCCGCTCTTCCTGCTCCTGCACTGGCTGCACGACCACATCGTCGCCAACTGGGGCTGGGCGATCCTCATCCTCACCCTGATGCTCAACGTGCTAATGCTGCCCACCCGCGTGATGATGATGCGGTCCTCGCTCAAGATGCAGCGCATCCAGCCGCAGATGGACCAGATCAAGGCCCGCTACGCCAAGTACAAGGCCACCGACCCCAAGCGCCAGGAGATGAACAAGGAAGTCTTCGACTTGCAGAAGAAGGAGGGCGTGAACATGTTTGGCGGCTGCCTGCCGATGTTGCTGCAGTGGCCCCTGCTCTTCGGCTTTTACCGCATGCTCTCGAACGTAATTGAGCTGCGCCAGGCTCACTGGCTTTGGCTGCCTGACCTGTCGGCGCCGGACCCCTATCACATCCTGCCGATCTTCTTCATCATCAGCATGTTCGCCGTGCAGTGGCTTACACCGTCCCCGGGCGTGGACCCGCAGCAACAGCGAATGATGGCGCTGACCATGCCAGCCGTCTTCGGCTTTATGACCTGGAACATCGGCTCTGGCCTGGCGCTCTACTGGGCATGCTCGAATGTGCTGGGCATCGTGCAGCAAGGCGTGATGAATCGTACTTCGCTAGGCCGCGAGATGCGCGCGATCGCCGCCAAGCGGGCGGCCAAGAAGAGCGGCGGATCGGGCGCTAAAACCATCAACGCCCGGCGCTGAAAGTGGCTGGAAGCTGAGTCTGCAGGATTAGAAAAGCCCTAGATTTACACTTCGAATCCAGGGCTTTTTCGGTTGAATCGGCAGCTCTTGCCTTCTTCTCTATTTGAATATGATGTATCCCTGCACAAAAACCGATCCGCCATTATTTGCGACGACCGGAACCGTATCCGTATAGAGGCTGGTCAGTGTGTTGTAAAACCAGATAGCTGTGTTCCCGATGGCGTAGTTAGGACCGATTACGTTGCTGATCGCAGGCTCGTTACTGAGTTGGGTCGTAACAGTAAGGCTTGCTTGTCCAGTCGCAAAATTACCTGCGGCATTCGGCGCGATTGGGGTTGCCGATCCGGAGACATTCTGCACCACGAGCATTTTGTTGGCCGGGAGGCTGAACGAGGTCGTACACGTCGGCAGCGTTCCAGTTTGTGCGGGGCATGTGTACTGGAACGCCACCGGAGCATAGCCGGTTAAGCTGCTGAGCTGAGCTTCGGCCCTTTGTGCAGGCAGGCAAGTGATGAGCGCTGCTCCAAGGGCGAGAGATGCGAGTTTAGGGATGCGCATAACCAATTCTCCTTACGTACGCTTATCTGCTTTATTCAAGCGGCTAGAACAACGCATTCGGGAGGAGAGCGCTGGCATCAGTAGAGATACGAGCAGGTCTAACTTAAAACGTAGGGCAATCGCGGTCTGACAAGCCGCTTCACGACACATTTTTCGATGCATCCCAGAGTAGCCAAGAGCTGACTTTAGTACTCTCTGCGTCGCAATTCATGCCTGTTTAACTTACCGCCCGCTCTACTGATACTGAGTCTATGAGCCAAGCTCTAGTGTCGCGCCGCAGCCGTTTGGATTACAGCGCAAGCCTGCTTGATGATATGGCGAAATGGCACTGAGGTAGTTGCCCAGTCCACTAAGTCGACCTCGAAAGCTAAGTCGGACTCGGAAAACGCCTCGGCCAACTCAGCTGTAATAGCGAGCGATAGGGGCTGATCGCCGACAAGTACGAGATCAAGATTCTGAGTACTGCTTTGGGTTACCCTTAACCCGCGAGCCATACGCCCAAACTTCACACTGCGGCGCAACGCGCGCAAGGATCGCTCGAACGATCGCAAGTTCCGCCGTTGTTTTAGCAAGCGCAGCGGCTTTCACGGCGCGATGCGCCTTTGGATCTGGCTGAGCAGATACTCCGCCTCGCTGAGGAATGCCGGATGCCGAACACCACTTTGAGAGCCGTGCCCTCATCGTAGGTATGGCTTGTCTGGCCACGCATCTCCCGATATTGCTTCCACGTGCCCCAATCGCTCCGTAACAGGCCTTGTTCATTGCCGGATCGAATGATGTCAGCGAAAGCCATCGCATCGTAGGCCCCTGGCGTGGCAGAGACCGACTCCAGATACCGCTTGAGTATCTTCTGGCTGATCTCGTAGGTAAATTCGGAGCGCTGCACCAGTCCATCCCGGATCTGCGCGTCTGCCGTGACCAGCCGATAACGCGCCAGGCCTTCGGCCAAGCGCGTCGTGGCCTGCACATACGGCGTCGAGTCGAGTTTATCCATCATGCTTCTCCGGGCTTTGATCACGCCGGCCGAGGCGTGCCTCTCTGCATCATAAATGCCAGCCGCACGCTCTGACGCTGGTCACGCCAGCCCGGCATACGCTTCAAAAGAATCCCGTTTGATCCTCGCCCAATATGCTCGATACTATCCGCGAGGTACCCAAACCATGTTGATGCGCAACCAGGCAGGCACGGTAGTCGACGAGGCCATCAAGATGTCTACCCACGAGAAAGCCCTCCGCATCAATCTCGACGCCATGCGCTACGGCACCTTTGCCGAGATCGGCGCGGGCCAGGAGGTCGCCCGCTGGTTCTTCCGCGTTGGCGGAGCCGCGGCCACTATCTCGAAGTCCATCTCTGCTTATGATATGGCTGTTTCAGACGCGATCTATGGGCGCTCCAAGCGCTATGTCTCGCGTGACCGACTGCAGGCCATGCTCGACTACGAGCACAGCCTCAACATCGAGCGCCTGCGCCCCTCACGCGGCAACACCACCGCCTTCTTCACCTTTGCCGATACGGTCTCGGCTCGCAACTTTCAGGGCACCAACGAGTGTCACGGATGGATGGGCGTCAAGTACCAGGCTCATCCGCGAGACGAAGACTCGCAGATCGTGATCCACGTCCGCATGCTTGATGCCGAGAATGGTCTGCAGCAGGAGGCGCTGGGCATCGTCGGCGTCAACCTGCTCTACGCTGCTTTTTTTCTCCATCAAAGCCCGGAGCAGATGCTCGAGTCGCTCCTCGACAACCTTAACATCAACCGTATCGAGATCGATATGGCGGTCTTCTCGGGCATCGAGTTTCGCCACGTCGACAATCGCGTGATGAGCCTCAAGCTGGTACAGCTCGGCCTATCCGGCGCTGCCATGTTTGACCCATCGAGCGAAGTCCTGCAGCCGTCGGAAGTCCTCCGCAAGCGCCCCATCCTGCTCGAGCGCGGCAGCTTTCGTCCGCCCACGCTGGTCAATACTGATATGCTGAACCGCGCCCGGGCGCGCTTCGCTGCCGAGCTCAACGTGCCGAGCGACCAGGTTGTCGAGCTTACCGAGATCACCATGAATAATCTGATGACCGAAGGCAATCTCGACCTGAATGACTTTCTCGCCCGCGCTGACTTACTCGCCGCTGTGGGCAAGACCGTACTTATCTCCGATTACTTTGCCTACTTCCGCCTGGCTAAGTGGCTCGCCCGCTACACCAATGAGCCGATAGCCCTTACCATGGGCGTCGCCAGCCTCGAGGTGCTCTTTGAAGAGAAGCAATACGCGGCGCTTGAAGGCGGTATTCTTGAAGGCTGCGGCAAGTTATTTACGAAAGACCTGCGTATCTATGTCTATCCTTATCTCGACCCGGCAACTCACTCACTGAGGAAAGTAGAGAACGCCCAGGTCTCGCCCGACGTCCAATCGCTCTATCGCCACATCGTCGAAAATGGCAGGATCAAGCAGCTCGACGACTACGACGAAAGCGCGCTGACTATCTTCTCCCGCGATGTGCTGAAGCGCATCAAGAATGATGACGAATCCTGGGTCGCGATGGTGCCGCCCGAAGTAGCAGAGATGATCAAGAAGAATCGATTCTTCGGTTATCGCGAGCCCGAAGACTCCAGTCTCGGCGCCCTGCCGATCAAGCGGTGATTCGCAGTGATCTCCGGGTCACTCATGTAATCGAATTGGGAATGGCGGATATGATGGCGTGCGGGTCCAGAACCATAACGGAGTAGTTCCTCCTTTTTCACAACTGGAACTCTGGCCTAGGCTGCTGCCCAAGTGGCGGAAGCCTACGTCAACAGCGTGCACAGCCGTGCGCGTCTCCGCTCCAGCGGAGCCGGCACAGACAACGGCACAGTGGGCTGCAGCTGTCGCGGCTCACAATCAATGCAGACATCTCGTTCGACTAGACGTAGGGTGACGGCACTTGGCAACAGGCCGAGGTTTCCTCCGGCAATCAGGTGCCATTTTGACAACCTTATGGCACTGGGCCGCGCACTTCACCCCAGCGCAGCATTGGCTACGACGACCGCTTTGCCGAGGGGTACACAGAACGCGATTACGACCTGACCGCACCCAGGCAGCGCTGCCTGTCTCCTGTGACTGCGGCAGCAACTATAATCTCGCGATGAGCGGATTGACCATCCTGCTCTACTCCACAGCTGCGCAGTGATGGTAGCCATTCCCGTAGCAGCAGGTCCGAGTCTAGCCGCAGACACCTCGCCGCTTGAGGTGCAGATTCTTTTCCCTGCTTACGTCGTTCTTTTGTGGAGTGCGATACTAACCCCAATGCCGATCGCCGATTACACCGCCGCCGCACAAACCGTCGCGCAGTTCCTCAAACTTCTCACCTCGAGCGGCGGCCTTAAGCTCCGCTACCGCATCATCGCAGGCCCCGGCGCTGCTGACCCGGACGGCTTCGAGGCCCGCGAGATCTATGTCGACATCTCCGGCCCTGACGCGCCCCTGCTCACCCATCGCAACGGCGAGCTACTGCGCGCGCTTGAGCATGTGGCCGGGAAAATGATTCGCCTTGAGCCCGAAGAGCACGACCGCATCTCCTTTGACGCGGATAACTTCAAGGCTCTTCGCGCGCGCGAGCTTAAGCTCTCTGCTTCGACCGCCGTAGAAAAGGTGCGTACTACTCGGGCTCCGTATTCTTTTGCGCCCATGAGCAGCCGCGAACGCCGGATGCTCCATTTAGCTTTCCGCATCTACGACGAAGTCGAGACAGCCTCGGTGGGGGAAGGCCTCGAGCGCGCGCTCGTTGTCTTCCCCAAAGGCTACGACCGCGCCGCCTTTGAGCGCACGCTGCCTGCAGCCGTGGCCCGCCCCAGCTTTCGCGAGGGCCGCCGCCGCTAAGCTGTCCCATCCAAATTTTATCCTCAAGCCAACCGTGCCCGACGAGCCTCGCGACACCATCGCCGCCATCGCCACTCCACCCGGCCGTGGTGGCATAGGCATTTTGCGCCTTTCGGGCCCCGACGCCCTAACGACGGCCACCCCACTCCTGCGCCTTCGCAGTCCGCTCGAGCCGAACCGCGCCCGCTTCTGCGAGATTATCGAACCGGCAACATCGGACACAGCAACAGGCGAGCCGGCTGCCAAACTGGACGAAGCCATCGCAACCTTCTTCCAAAAACCCAACTCCTACAC
>CAXTMM010000008.1:19165-22978 GCA_964245415.1 uncultured Acidobacteriaceae bacterium
AATCGCCGCCCACGGATCTCCCGTCCTGCTCGACTTTCTCCTCCGCCAGACCATCGCGCGCGGCGCACGTCTTGCCAATCCCGGCGAATTCACCGAGCGAGCCTTCCTCGCCGGGCGCCTCGATCTGACCCAGGCCGAAGCCGTACGTGACCTCATCGACGCGCAGACCCTCTACCAGGCCCGCATCGCCGCGAGCCAGCTTGACGGCGCGCTCTCCCGCCGCGTCGCTCCCATCAAGACCGCGCTCATCCATCTCATCGCCCAGCTGGAGGCCGGCATCGACTTTGCCGAGGACGATACTCCGACACTCTCGGCCAACGAGTTGCTCACCCTCGCCGGACCTCTGGTCGAAAAACTGGCTGCACTCGCTCACTCCTTCGAGCATGGCCGCCTGGTCCACTCCGGTCTTACGCTCGCCATCGTCGGCCAACCAAACGTAGGCAAATCCTCCCTGTTCAACCGCCTCGTCGAGCGCGAACGAGCAATCGTGACTGCAACGCCGGGAACCACCCGCGACCTGGTTACCGAGCGCGTCTCACTCGCCGGCATCCCAGTCGAGCTGATCGACACCGCCGGACTCCGCGTGGCGAAGGATGAAGCCGAGCGCCTGGGCATCGAAAAGTCCCGCGAAGCTCTGGCCGACGCCGACCTGGTCCTGCTCGTCCTTGACGCTTCGCAGATCAGCCTGTCTTCTCTGCAGACGCCGGTGATCGCGACCGACATCCAGCAACTTCTAGGCTCGCTCGAAGGCCGTCCAGCCATCGTGGTCCTGAATAAGTGCGACTTGCTTGAGCCAGGTGCGCAACCGGCAGCAGCAATCCAGCTTGACTATGATTTGCAAGAGCTGCAAGCACTGCTCGCGAAAGCTTTGCCGGGCAGCCCCACCATCCCGACCTCGGCCTACACCGGAGAAGGCATAGCCGCCCTGCGCCATGCGATACGGCAGCAGTTACAAACCCCGGCCTTGTCCAGCGAAGGCGGCATGCTCACCAACCTGCGCCAGCACCAGTCCGTCGAATCTGCCCTGGCCGCTCTGCAGGCTGCTCTCGCCGCCACTCCCGCCCAAACTCCTCACGAGATGCTGCTGATCGACCTCTATGCCACGCTGCTCCACCTCGATACCCTTACTGGTGAAACCACTCCAGACGACATTCTCAACCTTATCTTCTCTACCTTCTGCATTGGAAAGTAGGGCTTTGCGCAGGGGCAACGCAGCAGCGTGTTCTACCCGTGTCACAGGTATTCTGTTTCGGCTATAGTGAGCGAGCGTTCATTCCCGAAGGCAACTTGACAGGGAGGCGGAGAGAGCATGGCACAAACTTCTCGCAGAGGGTTTCTTCAGGCTGGGACTGGAACCGCGATCGCATCGATGATGCCAGGTAGGCATTTCGAGCTTCATGCGCAGGAGACAGCCCCGGTCACGGGGGAGCGGGTTCGCTTCGCGTCGATCGGCGTGGGCATCCAGGGGTCGTCGCTACTGCGAGCAGCCATGACGCTGTCCCAGGGGCAGTGCGTCGCCGCGTGTGATCTTTACGATGGCCGGCATACTCTCGCGCAGGAGATTGCCGGTGCGAACGTGCGCACAACTCGCCAATACCACGAGATTCTTGGAGATAAGAGTATTGAGTGCGTCATCGTAGCGGTGCCCGATCACTGGCACAAGCAGGTCACCATCGACGCGCTGAGCGCAGGCAAAGACGTCTACTGCGAGAAGCCCATGTCGCACTCGATTGCCGATGGCGAAGCGATGGTCGAGGCGGTCAAGAAAGGAAAGAACTTTGTCCAGGTAGGCTCGCAGCGGGTTTCGTCTCCGCTCTTTCTCAAGGCCAAGTCGCTCTTTAACGAGGGCGCGATTGGCGACCTGCTGCAGGTGGAGCTGCAGCTCGGGCGCAACTCGCCGGGCGGGGCCTGGCAGTACCCTGTGCCTCCCGATCTTTCGCCGGCGACGCTAGACTGGGTGACCTGGCAGGGCACGGTGCCAAAGAAGAGCTTTGACCCGATCGCCTTCTCGCGGTGGCGCTGCTTTCATCAGTACGGCACCGGGATGGCGGGCGACCTGATGGTGCACCTGCTGAGCGGCATGCAGTGTGTCACAGGTATCAACGCGGTGCCTGAGCAGGTCTACAGCGTAGGCGGCATTCACCGCTGGAAGGATGGCCGCGACATGCCGGATGTGCAGACCACTGCACTGACCTACGGAGCTGTCCCCGTTTCGATTCGGCTATCGCTGGGAACAGAGACCCCGGAGGTGACCCGGATACTTGGATCAAAGGGCATCCTTGAGGTCACAAACAGCTCGGTGATTCTGATGCCGCAGTTGGGAGTGGACCGCTCACCCGATTACGGGCTCAACGGTTGGCCGGCCGCAATGCACCAAGGCTATGAGAAGCATTGGCACGCCGAACACGATCCCGAGCTTGCCGCACATGTGTTTGAAGAGACCAACGTATGGCATGGGCCGAGCTGGGACGATCTGCATCCGCACCTGGCTAACTTCTTCAACGCGGTGCAGACACGCAAACCGGTCGTTGAGGATGTTGTGTTCGGCCACCATGCGGCGGCGGCGTGCCACATGGCAAACCTCTCCTACTTTGAGGGCAAAGTTATCAAACGAGCTTGACTTGAGAGAGATAGCTGGTCGGGCAAAGATCTCCCAGCATGCTTAGATAACGGACAACGGAGCCTGAGCAGCTTTGCGGCTGCTCGCACTAGGTCGAGGCTGCACCAAATGCTTGTCGCTCACCAGGCGCACGCGCCGGCAGAGCGGGCACTCCCAGGGCGAGTATCCAAGTGGTTTGGCGCATCGGTGCAACCAGGTCGTGCGCCACTCCCGACGCAGGTGGTGACCGCCGCAGCAGGAAGCTTTCGTCTTCATGGCTCCTATATCGACGGAGCAGCTAAAAGCATGAGTCGGCGCTTAGCCACATGGGCAGCCGCCCCCTTCTCCGTCCCGCATTCGCTCATCAGAGACTTGCTACTTGATGCATAAGCAGGCGTTTCTTGACACGGCAGCCATGTGTCAGCGGCTGAAGATCCCCGATCCTGCCTGTCCGTCAAAGTCAAGAGGTAACCTCACCGGCTATCCAAGACCTTTCGAACAAAACTTCCCCGGCCAGACCGTGTTCCAGAAACTGCATCTCACGAGGTCGGAGAACGAATATGAGCAAGCTCACCACGAGGTACGCACCAGTTGCTGCACTTGCAGCGACCTTAGCCATCGCCGGCTGCCATAAAGACAACTCCCAGGCGGCCGACGTCAACGATCCGGCCGCGGCTAACCAGGCATCAGAGACCGGTCAGACCGCGGACCAGAGTACCGCCGCCCAGCAGCCTGCTCAGGCCTACGCCCCAGCGCCTGCGCCTGCTCCCGCGCGTCGCCATCGCTCCTCTTTCGGCTCGTCTGAATTGGCTGACTCCTCCATGCCTCCGGAGCCGCCTTCTGAAACTGCTTCCAACAACGGCCAATATGCAGATCAGTACGGCAACTCCGGCTCCTACGACGAGAGCCAAAATGCCCCCGAGTACCAGCCCGTCTATGCGCAGCAGCCTCCTCCGCCCATCCCCGTCTATGAGCAGCCCCCATGCCCCGGCGATGGCTATCAATGGACCCCTGGCTACTGGAATTATGCCTCCAGCGGAGGCTACTACTGGGTGCCTGGCGTCTGGATCGCCGCGCCCTACTCCGGCGCTCTTTGGACACCTCCCTACTGGGGGTATGGTGGTGACCGTTATGCTTTCCATCACGGCTACTGGGGCCGGCACATCGGCTTCTACGGTGGCGTCTCATACGGCTTTGGCTACTTCGGCCATGGA
>CAXTMM010000008.1:22988-32081 GCA_964245415.1 uncultured Acidobacteriaceae bacterium
TTCTACAACCGGGCAGTGACCCGCGTGAATGAGGAGAACGTGCATAACGTGTACGTGCACAGCGTGACTATCAACAACACAACGATCAACAACGTTACCACCAACAACTACACCAATAACAATATCAATCGTGTGAGCTACAACGGCGGCAGCGGGGGTGTACGCGCGCAGCCCGCGCCTTATGAAATAGCCGCGGCACGCGAGCAGCACATCGCTCCGCTGCCTGCACAGCAGCAGCATGCCCTGCAGGCGAGTCAGAACCGCGCCCAATTTGCCGCTGCAAATAGTGGGCGGCCGCAGATGGTTGCCGCAGCTCAGCCAATCCGAGTAGCTACCCAGCCTACCCCTGCTGGTCTACGCACGCTCCAGGGTCGCCCTGCTGTCCCAACCGCGCAGTTCCACCCCGCTGTTCCTGCTGCTGCGCAGAACAGGCCGGGTCAGCACCAGCCAAATGCTCCGGCTACCCGCGCCATGGAGACCCAACCTGCTCAGCGGCTAGGTCAGCCTGCTCGCCCAAACCAGCCCGCAATTCAGGCTCAGGCGAACCATCCCGCACCTGCTCAGACCCGTCCCGAAGCGGTTCAGACCCGTCCCGCACCTGCTGCTCAGACCCGTCCCGAGCCGGTTCAGACCCGTCCTCAGCCCCAGGTAGCCCGACCTGCGGAGACTCGCGCTGCGCAACCGGCTGCTCGCCCGGAGCCACAGCAGAAAGCCGAACCGGTCCGTCCCGAGCCGCAACAAAGGCCACAGGAGACTCGCCCGGTGTACCAGCCGGCTCGTCCAGCGGCGCCGGCGCCGGCGGCTCACCCACAGCCTGCTGCCAGGCCGGCGGAGCAGCCACAGGAGTCTCGTCCGGCAGACCGTGCCGCGCCCATGCCGGCCGCGCAGCCGCACCCCGAGCCTGCTAGACCGGAACAGCAGCATCCGGCAAACGAGCACCCGCATAGCTAGCCAGGCAGTGAATGGTAGAGCGCAGGGTCATCAGACTCTGCGCCTTTTCTATTTGAACCAGGAACAGTGCCCAGTTTGGACGATGCTCGGGTCAAGGCCGCGCCATCGCGCGTTTAGATGTGGGTTTGTCCTGAGCAGGGCTAAGACCAGCACTTACAACTCTGTAGAGTTCCTTCGCACCAGGTCCACTGCCCGCTCGACGAACACGTTCAACCCCACCGATCCGCCATCGCCCTTGCCGCGAGTCCGCACACTCACCGTCTCAGCCTCTGCTTCCTTATCCCCCATCACCAGCACGTAGGGGACCTTCTGCATGGTCAGGTTGCGGATCTTCGCGTTCATCTTCTCGTTGCGCCCATCAAGCTCCACGCGCAATCCGGCCTCTTGTAACAGCCGTTGTACCTTTTCCGCATAGGGCAGGTGCCGCTCCGAAATAGGTACAAGCCCGACCTGCACCGGCGCCAGCCACAGCGGGAAGGCCCCGGCATAGTGCTCGATCAGCACGCCGAAGAACCGCTCCACCGACC
This sequence comes from uncultured Acidobacteriaceae bacterium, assembly GCA_964245415.1. Lineage (GTDB taxonomy): Bacteria > Acidobacteriota > Terriglobia > Terriglobales > Acidobacteriaceae > EB88. The sequence continues at coordinate 24,467 of CAXTMM010000008.1, forward strand.
CAAACAGCGCCCGATGCACCATGACCGGCTGGTGCCGCTCGCCATCCTCGCCTACATACTCAAGCTCAAAACGAGCCGGCAAGTTGAAATCGAACTGCACCGTAGACAGCTGCCACAAGCGTCCCAGCACATCTACGAGCTTGATGTCGATCTTCGGCCCGTAGAAGGCAGCTTCGCCGGGGATCGTCTTATAGGCAATCCCCTTGCGCTGCAACGCGCTCTCAAGGGCTGCCGTGGCTGAAGCCCAGTTTTCATCCGAGCCTGCCCAGCTGGCCCGATCCTTCGGATCCCAGGTAGACAGTTCCACGTGGAACAATTCGAAGCCAAACGTCTTCAGCACTGCCTCAGCAAAATCAATGCAGGCGACTACCTCATCTTCGATCTGAGTTGGCATGCAGAAGACATGCGCGTCATCCTGCGTAAATCCCCGTACACGCAGCAAGCCGTGCATCGTGCCTGACCGCTCATACCGATAGACATTCCCTAACTCCGCGTACCGCACCGGTAACTCGCGATAACTCTTTGGCGAGTTCTTATAGATGAGGATGTGAAACGGACAGTTCATCGGCTTCATCCGGTAGACAGCATCATCGAGCTCCATCGACGTAAACATGTTCTGCGCGTAATAGCCCTCGTGGCCGCTCGTCTGCCAAAGGTTGATCTTGGCCACATGTGGGGTGTACACCAGATCGTAACCGCGACGGATACACTCTTCCTTCATCCAGTCTTCCATCGCCTTGCGGATGATCGCGCCCTTGGGGTGAAAGAAAATCAGCCCCGCCCCAGCCAACTCCTGAATTGAAAAGAGGTCGAGCTGCTTGCCCAGCACCCGATGGTCGCGCTTGGCCGCCTCCTCCAGCCGCTCAAAGTGAGCGGCCATCTCTTTTGCCGAGAAGAACGCGGTCCCGTACATGCGCTGCAGTTGCGGGTTCTTCTCATCCGCCAGCCAGTACGCTCCTGCCAGCGATAGCACCTTGAAGGCCTTGACGCGCCCGGTTGAAGGCACATGTGGTCCGCGGCAAAAATCTTCAAAATTACCATTTCGATAAAACGAGACTTCTTCCCCTGGCCGGGTAAAGCGCTCGACGAAGTGCGTCTTCATAAACTCGCCCCGCTCGGCAAATCGCGACAGCGACTCGGCCCTCGATTCTTGCTCCCGCACAAATGGCTCGTTGCGGGCGACAACCTCGGCCATCCTTGCCTCAATCGCCCTCAAGTCTTCGCTGGTAAACGGGGTGGGCCGATAGAAGTCATAGAAGAAGCCGGCCTCGGTCGCCGGCCCGTGCCCCAGCTTGGTTTCGGGAAACAGCTCGAGCACCGCCGTTGCCATCACGTGCGCAGCCGAGTGCCGCACCACCTTAAGCGATCCGGAATCTTTTTCCGTCAGCAGCTGTAGTGCTACATCCTGATCGAGCGGCGCTGACAGGTCCACCAGCCGCTCCGCGCCCGCGTCCTCAGCCGCATACATACCGGCCTCAGTCTGGCCGGCCTCCACGTCGGCTGCGGCGCTGCGCAGGCCCGCTGCACGCAGCGGCCGCACACGCGCCACGACAGCAGCAGCTGCGAGTCGCGGCGAAATCGTCTCGGCCACCTCGAATGCAGTCGTGCCCGCAGCCACCTGCTTCACGGTGCCATCCGGCAGCTCTACCTGAATGATCCTGGCCAAACCAACCGGCGTTGTCTCGGAACCAATCGTCACACTCATAATCGTCCTACAAGGATAATTCGTTCGAGAAGAATAGGGTCAAGACGCACCAGCACCCGTGCAGTGCGAACGTCTTGGAGCCTCAAGTCTCGCACCTGGCTGCACTGATCCGGCATCAACAATCACTTGGAAAGCACAGGCTTCCACCCTGCTCACCCGCACCCTGCCTGAACTGGAGCATCTGGCGTGCCAGTCGCTGACGCCTGATGTGCACACCCCCCGGCTAAAGGAATTTCGCGCGAGGTCGATGTAGAGTGTAGCGTTCTGCGACACGGGGGTAGAACGCAGTCCGCTGCTGGGGAGCGTGCGAGTGCTGGGCATTAGAAACTTCGGATCGGCCGTTGCTCTTCGGCGCCTCTTGCGCCCAGCTGTACTGTTCACGACGACCGGCGTCGCCATGACACTGCTGTTCGGCTTGCTGGTGCCTCGCGGACACCTCATGTACGTTTGGCCAGTCACCGGAATGCAACTGGCGCTGCTCCTGAGTTCACGAGATAACAAGCGCTGGCTCTGGCTGGAGATCGCCGCGGCAGCTGCTGGGTTCTTTGTCGCGGGTCTGGTTGTGCATATCGATCTTTTCTTTCTCTCGATTCTGCAGGGCCTGGAACTCTCGCTGCTGTTGCTGCTGCTTCAAGGCCACGTGGAATGCTTTGACGACTTGAAGACGCGTGTCCATGTGATGCGCTTTTTCCTGGCCGCCATCCTGGTTCCCGCGCTGACCGCCGCTGCTGCTCCGTTTGTCAATCTGGCGCCCCTTTCAGGCATGCGGGTCTGGAGCGGCGTGGCGCTTGCAGACTCGCTCGGAATCGCGGTGTGTACCCCCGCACTCTTGTTTCTTCTCTCCGGCCGGCTCTGGAGAAAGGATCAGACCTTCCACGAGTTCAGGAAAGGTATGGCGGCATCGGCTCTTTTCCTCGGCGTCACGGCAGCTGTCTTCGGTCAAACTGCCAATCCGTTTCTTTACATGATCTTTCCGCCCCTCATCCTGGTGGTTTTTGTGCTGGGCGTTCGAGGCGCCATCTTCGTCTCGTTAGCCACCACCGTAATCGCCTCCTGGGCAACCGCGCATGGGTCCGGACCCTTGTGGCTTGCGCGCGGCGCCACGATGGATCACCGCGTGCTGATCCTCCAGGTACTTCTATGGTCGATCTTAGCCACGGCGCTTCCGGTTGGCTCCCTGCTCGACGAGCGCAATGTTCAGGAGCAGCAGGCGAGCAAGAACCAGAGAATCTACGAGACGCTCATTCAAAATTCAGAAGACATGATCATCCTCTCAAGCCTCGATGGCATGTCCCGCTTCGTTTCGCCCGCAGTCGAGCAGGTGACGGGCTGGACCGCGGCCGAGTACATGGCGCTGCCTAGGTTGGAGAGTGTGCACGAGGAGGATCGCGATCTTGCACGGGCAGTCGTGCGAAGCCTGTCTGAGGGAAAGACCACTCACACCTTCCGCTATCGCCTTCTTCAGAAGAGCGGTGGGTTCAACTGGGTCGAGTCCTATGTGCGCGGCTACTCCGATTCCGAGGGCGGCCCGATCACCGGTTATGTTGCGACTGTCCACGACATCTCGGCGCAGAAGCAGACAGAAGACTCATGGTCGGCGGAGAAGCACGAACTCGCCAGCCAGAATGAGCGCCTGGCCAAATTGGCCAGCCGCGACGAGCTGACCGGCTTGCCCAACCGCCGTACCTTTAACCATACACTGGAGCGGGAGGCCGCGCGCCAAGGCCGCTCACACGACCCGCTCTCGCTGCTGATGATCGATGTTGATTTCTTTAAGAAGTTCAATGACCGCTATGGCCACCAGGCCGGCGATGTCTGCCTGCAAAAGGTCGCGCGTGTCTTCAAGGAGTGTGCACACCGGACAAACGACCTGGCGGCACGTGTGGGCGGTGAAGAGTTTGCCGTGCTGCTGCCGCAGACCGACGAAGCAGGCGCAGTGCTGGTAGCAGACGCGATTCTGGAAGGCGTACGACAGCTGAGGCTGCTGCATGAGGATAGCGCGATAGGTACAGTCACGGTCAGTATCGGCATCTCAACCTGGCTGCCCGGACAGTCCATCGCGAGCACGCAGCTGATCCAGGAGGCCGACCGGGCGCTCTACGAAAGCAAGCGGAGCGGCCGAAATCGCCTCACAATCTGGAACGGCACCCGCGAACTTGCAGCTCAGGTAATGCCGGCCTAAAGCATTCTCGTAGCCTGGGGTGAAAAGGCCCACAGCCGAGCAGCCGGTCACGCGCTTTTACTGAACCGCCGTCGCGCCTGCGCCACAAAGACTGCCGTGTCGGGCGAGGTCATGCGCGCCCAGGTATTCAGCTGCTGCCATCCCATTCCAAACCCGCCCCAGTCATCCCGGTGCGCATTTACGCAGCCCATAGCGGTCAACTGGTCCCGCGTCCACGCGTTCGCCTTCGCCGGGTTTGGCGACCCGGTAAGCCGTGGCCCGATATCATCCGCATGCGCTGGCGCATACTCCATAATGTGCGAGTGCTCGAGGCCTTCCTCGCGACTCCGCGTGTACATCGAGAGATCGATCGACTCGACAGCAGGCTGAGCCGCTACCGCTCCCGGCAACAGCGCCTTCGCCGGCCTTTCAGCAGCAGGCGAAGAGAGCGCAGGCATACACAGCAACAGCCCCATGCAGACAGCGGAGCGAATCATGATCATCAAAAGCGAGTCTTCCTTGAAGTAAAGTGGGCAGCACAGAAGAACGATGGAACGAGGGAAGCATACCATCCAGAGTGCCGGCGATCGTGTTGACTCGAACGCGGCGTGGAAGCTCCATCTAAACGCATTTTGCGGCATGAACCACAAAGGAGTTCCCTTGTGCCGTATCGTGAGCATTGCATTTCTCATCGGCCTGGCAGCGGCGGGGTCGGCCATGAGCCAACGTCCATCGCCGTTTTTACGCGATCCGCATACACCAGGCTTTGTCCCGGCGCGGGAGCTACCCAATGGTTCCAATGCTCCCGCGAACGCCGATGGGAACTTTATTCTCGGCCCTACTCACGCGCCTGCGCCAGAGATGTCTGTGCCGCCCGGCGCTCCGCGCGGAGAGGTGTACGAGTTCACCATGAGTTCGGCTGACAGCGCCTTCTATCCCGGTATCGCGCGCGAACCTGGCACCTTTGGCACACCCGATCCATCGAACCCCGTCAGCCTGCTTGTCACCACAAGCCACCCCGCACCGTACACCCGCACCGTAACGGTCTACATACCCAAGCAGTACACACCGGGTACAGCCGCGCCATTGATCGTCGGAGCAGACGGACCTGACCGCGCCCTGTTTACAGCGCTCGATAGGCTGATCGCCGAGCATCGGATTCCGATGATGATTGCAATCTCCATCGGCAATGGCGGGGGTGACGCCCAGGGCAGCGAACGCGGCCTCGAATACGACACGATGTCGGGCCGGTACGCGGAGTTTGTGGAGAAAGAAGTGCTGCCCCAGGTAGAGGCGAAATACAGCGTAAAGCTCACCCGCGATCCGGATGGACGCGCGACGATGGGCGGAAGCTCCGGAGGCTCGTGCGCGCTGATTATGGCCTGGTATCACCCCGAGCTTTACCATCGCGTGCTCACCTATTCCGGCACGTATGTGAATCAACAATGGCCGTTTAACCCTGTGACCCCTCATGGCGCATGGGGATTTCACGAAAGCCTCATCCCGAACAATCCGAGGAAGCCGCTGCGCCTGTGGTTGGAGGTGGGCGACCGGGACTTGCTGAACCCGAACGTGATGCGCGATGACATGCACGACTGGGTCGTGGCTAACGAGCAGATGGCTAGGGTGCTTGCTGCGAAGGGCTATCCCTACCAGTTTGTTTTCGCCCGCAATGCCGGGCACACCGACCGCGCCGTCAAGGAACAAACCTTGCCTGAAGCTCTTGAGTACCTTTGGAAGGACTATCCCTCGACAGGGCGAAAGTAGCGAGCGCTTACTCCCCCAATCGCACCCGAACCCCAAACCGCGCCAGCTGCGGTGTGCCTAATGTCCGAATCGGCGTGCGGCCCGCATCGACAGAGCGGTCCAGAAGATTCTCGACCGCCGCAAACGCCTCATAGCGCCGCCCAAACGCATGCGACGCATACACGTCGAACCGCGTGTACCCGTGCAGTTGATAAAGATTCTGATCGTCGTCGAATTGCCGTCCACTCGCGCGCACTTGCAAACTCAGCAATCCTAACTCTGGACTCGTCAGTGTAGCCTGCAGCGTACCCGCATTGCGGGCGACCTGAGGAATCCACTTGCCAACGACTGACGTTTCCTGCGCATAGCTCGTAACAGTGGCGACAGCAAATTGATAGCCGCCCTCAATCATAAGCTTCGTCTCGGCTGGAAATGTAACAGTAGGGTGCAAGTTTCCGTCGAGCGAAAGCCCGCGGCTTTCGAGCCGTCCCAGGTTCTCCCGCATCAGCGTCGCCGCGGTCGGTGTTGTCGAAACCGTGAGCGCCGTGATTGGCCGGTTCACCCGGGTCCAGAAGTAACTGCCACGCCAGGTCGCGCCTTGACCGCCACTCGGCGCCCCAGCTACCCCAATCTCCCATCCTGTCGCTCGCTCCGAGCGCAGTGCTGGATTCGGCAGCGTGGTCTGCTGCCCCACTTGTCCGGTCCGGTATAGTTCATTCTCAGTAGGCGCGCGATATGCCCGAAAGCCCGAAGCATTTACCGCCAGCCCGGGAGCGATTCGGCGCGAAATTCCCAGCCGCGGATCGATCACTGTTTCGCTCAGCGAAGGCTCTCGAATCACAATGCCCGCCGGCGAATACTGTGCCGCGTCGCCGTTCGTAAAGTGATCCACACGTGCACTTCCGCTCAGCGTCAAGCCGCCGGGCGTTGCAAGCACCTCTCCATACCCGCCTGTCTGCCGCTGCCGGGCAGCGATGCTCGTTGGCGCCCCAAAGCCGCCTCCGGTCAGCGCAGGAAAGCTGTAGTCTGCCGCTCGCACATCGCGCACATCGCCGCCAGCTACCACCAGCGTGTCGCGAAAGACGGACTGGGTCCATCGTACCGACGCGCCTAGCTCGCTCGCCGGGTCTTCGCCCGTACGGGTAAGCTTCTCGATCGCTCGCCCGGTCGCTATCGACGAAAAGCTCTGGCGATAGTGCTCGCTTGACCCAAACGCACGCGCGCTCAACTGGCCGGTCCAAGGTGTTAGCTCAGCGCCTGTCGCGTATCTCCATAGCCGTGTGGCGTTGGTGGTCAGTGGCGTCCCATTGTGCCGGTTCTCATTCAGGACATCGCTGCGCAAAAAGACCCTCGACTCAGCACCAGCCTCATGCAGTTTCCGGTCGACTTCAACCAGGCCGGTCTCCGCATGCACATTCGAGTGCACATCCACAGCTCCGCGCAGCGTAGGCGCGACCAGCGTGTAGCCGTCGGTCCCGGTCAGACCCGCTGCAAAAAGACCTCGGTAACGTCCTCGCGCGAGTGTTCCTAGTGCCGCACTGTCACTGGTTGCCTCGGCGCCATAGCCTGAAAGCAGCTCAAGCCTTGGTGCCCCTGCAGTAGGCGAGACCGGAATCACGTTCACCACCCCGCCGATCGCGCTCGACCCATACAGGTCAGATGCCCCGCCCCGCACCACCTCAACCGAGCGAATCGCGAGCGATGGCAGCTCGTCCCAGTGGATCCACCCGCCATATGGATCGTTGAGCGGGATATCGTCCGAGACTACTAGGGTCCGGCTTGCGGCGGTCGACCCAAGCCCGCGCAGCGACAGCCCCTGCGTAGTGGGGTTGGCAACAAGCGCGCTTGTTCGACGGAATAGCTCAAACCCAGGCACCTCCCGCAGTTTGCCGTCGAGCGTTGGTGCCGCGGCATGGGCGAGCGTAGTTTGGTCAAGCGTCCGCGTACTTGCCGGCGAGTCCAGGGTAGAGAGAGGCGTTCGATACGCTGTGACCTCGACGCTT
>CAXTMM010000008.1:32091-46453 GCA_964245415.1 uncultured Acidobacteriaceae bacterium
TCACCCAACTCTGCCCGCTCCAGAACTCTTGAGAAGGGGGTGGCGTCCAGGTCGCCGGCAAATACCCGACAGCGACAACTACACCGCCTGACGCGGTTAAAGCTGGCAAGCAGAACGCGCCCGCTGCAGTCGAGACGGCGAGCACCTGCCCAGCCTCATTCCGAACCTCGGCATGTGCCACCGGGGGCGGAAGGGTTCCGGGAGCGGGTACAGCCGCGACCCGTCCGCAAGCACCCTTCGCCGGCCTGCTCTGCGCGGCAGGCAGGGCCGGTGGCATGATGACAGTAACGATGCCGGCAGCCAAGAGAAGAAGCTCGCACTTCATCCGAGGCCGGGTAGGACTCGGATGAAGGCTCTCATGCGGGAGCCTCGTCGTAAGCGTCATGGGGCCACCCCCCTTCCATGCGCCGCACGCCCGAGATCACCTGCTCCCCGCCATCAGGCAGCTCTGCAAGCAGCTGCGACATCGTGCGTCCTAGAACGGGGTGAAGCATGTCAGGTGCAATCTCGACCAGGGGCGCGAGCACAAATCGTCGTTCAGCCAAGCGAGGATGTGGCAGAACCAGCGTCGCAGTGGATAGCACCAGATCGTCGGCCATCAACATGTCGATATCCAGGGTGCGCGGCCCATTTGTATCTCCTCGATGCCGTCCGAATAGATGTTCCACGTGGAACATTGCTTGTAGCAGCTGATCCGGGCTGAGTACGCTCTCGACCAAAGCAACCGCATTTACAAAGCCCGGCTGATCAGTCATACCCACTGGTGTACTCGCATACAGGGAGGATGCGCACAGCTGAGCCACTCCTGTTTTCTGGACAAGCGTCCGCAGTCCAGCATGAATCGTAGCCGCCGGGTCGCCGGCTAGCGACCTGAGGTTGGAACCCAAACCTAGGTAGACCCTGTGCTTTGGTCTGGAATTTGCAGCCATCTAAAGCCAGTGTACCGGCCATCTTCAATCAGCAGTCCGATCCGTGGCGCGCATGCAATGCGACACAATGATCTAGCATGATTGGCAATGCGGCTTGCTCTCTTTGGCGGTACATTCGACCCTCCTCACCTCGGCCACCTCCGCATTGCTCTAGCCGCGGCTGCGCGTCTTCAACTCGACCGCGTTCTGTTCGCGCCTGTGGCCTTGCAGCCTCTCAAAAGCTCTCCACAAACGCAGCCACACGCCTCCTTCGGTGATCGCCTCGCCATGCTCGCGCTCCTGCTTGATGAGGTTCAGGATTCTCGTCTAGAAGTCTCTTTACTCGACGCAGCCCGACCCGACGGCCGACCCAACTACACCTTTGAGACGGTACTGCGTCTCCGCGCCGCCATTGCTCCGGATGACAGACTGTTTGTGCTGACAGGCGCTGACTCCCTGCTCACTCTGCATCAATGGCATCGCGCCTCCGAGCTTGTGCTGGCAGCCGACTTCATCGTCGCTGCTCGCCCGGGATTTCCGTTTGACCGGCTGACCAAAGAGCTCCTTCATCTCGTCATGCCGAGCGAGCTTAGACACGGCCCATTGCAACAGAACAACGTTCAACGCTTGATCCTGGATCCAGGTTCGGCGTCAGACCTTCGCCTGGTTGATTCCTGTCGCAATGAGGGAACAGTGAACTTCTATCTACTTCCCGACATTGACGAAGACGTCTCCTCAACGGCGATCCGCGCCACTCTCAGCGCGGACCCTCAAGCGGTTTTGCCCGACCTCGCTCCCTCGGTCATTGCGTACATAGAGGCGCATGCGCTCTATCGCTGGCCGCGACCGCAAGCTAACATGGAGGAGTAAGTGAGGTTTGATGGCAACGACCGAAACACGCAAGATGGTGCTCGCCGCGGTAGCAGTTTGCGATGAGAAAAAAGCAGAGAACACCCGGGTTCTTGAACTCGATCCCTCTGATTCGGGTTTTACCGACTTCTTTCTCATCACCAGCGGCAGCAATATCCGCCAGACCGTCGCGATTGCGGATGACATCGAGCTGAAGATGAAACGCGAGTTTGGTACCTATGCCAACTCGGTTGAAGGCCGCCGCACCGGCGAATGGATCCTGCTGGATTACGTGGACTTCGTCGTGCACATCTTTGTCGAAGAAAAGCGCGCGTTCTACGACATCGAGCGTCTGCGCAAGTCCGCCCGTTCGGTCGACGCGACGCAGCTCAAAGCAGCGCTCGCGGAAAAGACCGCTGCCGCGCGCCGTACACATCCCCGTCCCAGCGTAAGCGTCCAAGCCGAAGTAGAGATCCCGGTTGCAGCTAAGGCAGTCTCCGGCAAGAAGATAGCTGCGAAGCGAGTTGCGGCGAAGAAGAGCGCGGTCAAAACCGCAGCGAAGAAAAGGCCGACGCTAATCAAAAAGTCTGCAACCCGTATAGCCGCCGCAGCCGAGGCGGCAGGAACGCTCAGTTCCCCTGCCAAGAAGACCGCTTTTAAAAAGGCTCCAGCCGGAAGAAAGAGCCCGGAAAAGAGTTAGATGTCTACATGGAAGCCACAAAAATCGCTTCATTGGTTGCCGTGCGCTGTGAAGATACGCAAGGCGCACCCCTATGAAGCTACTTCTGGCTTCCATAACTAGCCGCCCCGGCTCTGGCCCGGCGCAGCAGCTATTCGAGCAATACGCCGCCCGTCTGGCGGCCTATCTTTCGACCGAGATCCAGATTCATCGCTCCGAACAGTCACTGCTTGACTCTTTTGCCAAAAGTCGCGCCCGCACCCGGCCGATGCTTGTGCTGCTGGACAGCCGCGGCAAGCAACTTAGCTCTGAAGCTTTGGCCGCCTGGCTCAGGGAGCAACAGGACTCGAGCCGCCAGCTCGTCATCTTCGCAATTGGGCCAGCCGATGGTTGGTCTTCCCCTGCTCGCGAGCGAGCCGGACTACTGCTCTCGCTCGGTCCCATGACTCTCCCACACGAACTTGCTCGCGTTATTCTGGCCGAGCAGCTATACCGTGCCTTCGCGATTCTTGCCGGCCACCCCTATCACTGCGGGCACATCAGTCCTGACAGATAGCCGGCCTGGATGGCGCATGCGCACCTGTCGCATAGCTGGTACCTATACACTGTCCAAGGAGACAAGCACGACCATGACCTGGTTCAAGCGGCAGGAGAATACGATTGAGACCGAAGGCGAGAAGTCCGTTCGCACGGAGGGCCTTTGGATCAAGTGTGAATCCTGCCAGCAGCCCATATGGAAGGCGGATCTCGAGGGCAATCTGCAGGTTTGCCCCAAATGCGGCCGCCATTTCAAGCTCAGCGCCCGCGATCGAATTATCAGCCTCCTTGAGCCCGGCTATGAACTCGTTGATCTCGATTTGCGCTCTACGGACCCTCTTGAGTTTAGCGATCTTAGGTCCTACAAGAGCCGCCTGGTAGCCGCTCAGGAAGCAACCGGCTTAAATGACGCGATCCTCAACGCAGTAGGCTTGATCGGCTCCCATCGCGCGGTACTCAGTGTCATGGAGTATGGCTTTATAGGCGGCAGCATGGGCTGTGTGGTGGGGGAAACCATCGCTCGTGCGGTCGACCGCTCGCTAGCGACGCGCCATGCGCTCGTCATTGTCGCATCCAGCGGGGGCGCCCGCATGATGGAAGGCATCACCTCGCTCATGCAGCTGGCCAAGATCTCTGCCGCTCTTGGCCGTCTTGACGAAGAAAAAATACCCTACATCTCTGTTCTCACTGATCCCACCACGGGCGGCGTTACTGCGAGCTTTGCTATGCTGGGCGATCTGAACATAGCCGAACCTGGCGCCCTGATAGGCTTCGCCGGTCCTAGAGTCATTGAACAAACTATCCGCCAAAAGCTTCCGGAAGGTTTCCAGCGCGCCGAGTTCCTCTTGGAACACGGGATGCTCGACGCTGTTGTCCCCCGAAAGAATCTCAAGCCCTTCCTCATTCGCGCTTTGGACTTCATGCGTTCCTAAGCGAGCAAGCCCGCTCGTCCCAAGTCGCCCATTGGTCTGGAACCTAAGCTCGCCCTGTGCCTGCTTTAGAATGAACCTATGTCTCATGCCGCTGCGCTCGACCGTTTGCTGAGCCTTGGAGGTGAGCTGCATACGCCTCCCGGCGAGCCGCGCCGCAAGTTTGACCTTGCTCACATGCGTGCGCTCCTTGGCTCGCTTAGCAATCCGGAGCGGCGCTTTCCCTCCGTTCTCATCGCAGGTACCAACGGCAAGGGCTCAACTGCCGCCACACTTGCCTCGATCCTTGCAGCGAGCGGCTGCACCGTGGGCCTGTACACCTCGCCGCATCTTGTTCGCGTGAACGAGCGGATTCGGATCCTGGCTGGTGCTAACGCGAACTCTGACTCGGAGCTCGAAGACGCAGTGCTCTTCCAGCAGCTTGCGCGCGTTGAATCAGCTTCCGCTCCTCTGATTGCCGGCGGCATCCTGCCCGGTCCACCGAGCTTCTTTGAGACGATGACCGCCATAGCCATGCTCGCCTTTTCGGAAACTCCAAGCACCGGTCGCCCGGTCGATATCGCGGTCCTGGAAGTAGGCATGGGCGGACGCCTTGATGCCACAAACGTCGTTGAGCCCCTGCTTTCCATCATCACCGACATTTCGCTCGATCATACCGAGTGGCTCGGCCCCACCATCGCCGATATAGCTCGAGAAAAGGCCGGCATCTTGCGGCCAAACGGTACGATGATCACGCTCCCACAACATCCCGAAGCCAACCAGGTTCTCGGCGAGGTTGCAGTGGCGCTTAATGTTCGTGGTGTGAACGCGGCAGAGTACCTCCCCGGCCGCGAAGCCTCCGCCGCCAGCGAAAATCATTATGAGCTCACTTACTGGCCCGGAAGCGATGGGGAGCCGCTGGTGGTCGATTCGCCCTTGCGGGGGCAACACCAGCAGCGTAATCTTGCGCTTGCGATTGCGGCGGCGCAGGAATTACGCATCAGCCACGGTTACAACATAAGCCGTGAGCAGATCCAGCACGGAATCCGAGGAACGCACTGGGCGGCCCGGCTCGAGTTTGTTCAGCCGCAGCTCGGACACCCCTCCATTCTGCTCGATGTGGCTCATAACCCAGCGGGCGCCTGGGCCCTCCGTGCGGCACTGAACCAGATTGAGACTCCTGGCTTGAGGTTCCTGATCTTTGGCTGCATGCGCGACAAAGCTCTAAGCGAAATGGCTCAGATACTGTTTCCGGTGTTCGATCACGTATACCTTACCGGTCTCCTGTCGCCGCGAGCCGCTACTGCCGCAGAGCTTGCCGCGGCTGCAGATCGTACTGGAGTGGCCAGCACCGTGTGCGCCGACCCGCAGGTAGCACTTGCTGCGGCTCTAGGCGCCACTTCTACCCGGTCCGGCACGCTAGTTGTTGCCGCCGGTTCGGTAGTTCTTGTGGGCGCACTACGCTCAGTGCTGATATGAGCCGTCAACTGGTCCCTCGGCCCGACCCTTTGCCGCTCTCTTCCCTGCTGTTGTCGACGCTCGTGCGCGCGCCTCTCTTTCTTTTGGCGACAGCCGGATTCGGCAGCGCTTCTCTGCTCGTCTCGCTCTTCGAGAACCAAGGCAGGTTGCAGCACCGGATCGCTCAAGCATGGGCGGCAACCTCGATGTGGTGCGGCGGGTCAAGAGTGCGCATCATCGGCGAAGAAAACCTGTACCGGCAGTCCGTCGCGGTTTACTGCTCCAATCACCTCTCCTACATGGATACGCCGGCCATCTTCTCGAGCCTTCCGTTCCAGTTCCGCATTGTTGCTCGCAGTAATCTGTGGAAGGTCCCCTTCATCGGGTGGCACTTGAATCGGTCCGGTCAAATTCCTGTCAACGTGGATAATCCTCGTTCTTCGATCGCCAGCCTGGGCGGAGGTGTGAAGACGCTCAAGGAGGGAATGCCGCTGTTTATCTTTCCCGAGGGAGGCCGCACGTCGAACGGGCGTCCGGGCACTTTCATGAACGGGCCGGCATTCATGGCGCTTCGCGCCAAGGTTCCGATCGTGCCGATGGCGCTCATCGGCACACATGAACTTCTGCCGATTCACGCCAAGCAGTTTTTTGCTGTTCCGGTTGTACTGGCGGTCGGTCAGCCGCTCGAAACCAGCCGTTACTCACTGCGAGACGTGGATGCGCTGACTAATAAGCTCCGTGAAGCGATCACCCACCTCTACTACCAGCACTCGTACCTTGAGGAGCCCGCCAGAGCATCTCTAGAAGACGTAAGTACGCCAGTGGAACTTCTATGACAACTAACCCACGGATTGCTATTCCTTTTCCTACTTCAACCGACGACGCCTACAACGATCGCTGCTGGAAGCAATATGCAGATGCGATCGAGCAAAGTGGTGGCATAGCTGTGGCAATCGTTCTTGACCAGGAACCATCTGCCATCGCTCGTCAGGTAGCCTCCTGCAGTGGAGTTCTGCTGCCCGGCAGCCCGGCGGACGTACATCCACAGAAATACGGTGAGTTCCCGCACCCCAGGACAGCGTTGCGTGACGTGCTGCGGGAAGCAGCCGATGAACTTTTGCTGCAAGACGCATTCAACCTGCACAAACCGTTGCTGGGCGTCTGTTACGGCCACCAGTCCATGAACGTCTGGAAAGGGGGAACACTGGTTCAGCACCTTGAAACCGGCGTCAACCATACCCCGGGTCGCGCTCTAGAAAATGCGCATGAAGTTGTTCTTGGGAGCGACGCGCATCACCTGAGAGCGGCTTTCGGCAGCAGCGCAGCGCAGGTGAACAGCAGCCATCATCAAGCAGTCGCAATTCCGGGGGACGGGTTGCACCTGGCGGCCTATGTAGCCGAGGACGGAGTAGTTGAGGCGGTTGAGGCTCAGGAGGGGTTTGTCGTTGGAGTTCAATGGCACCCCGAGCGTACTTTCGCAACACAGGAAGCATCGCGGAGGTTGTTTTCGGATTTCGTGCAAGCGGCGTCCGAATGGCGCGCCCCTCACCTCGTGTCGGATCGTCCTGCTGACTCGCCGGGATTGGGAGACAGCGCGGCGTCATCAGCGGAAGAGTTTCCGACCTAGCTTCCATGAGTTTCTCTGCCGATCAATCACCCGGCGTCGATCTTGGCGATGCGCGGGATCGCCTGCAGACTCTTCTGCATTCTCTCGGTCAGGAGTCTTTGGCCGAAGACCAGGCGCTGAAGATGATCCAATACTTGAACCTGCTTCTACGCTGGAATACAAAGATCAACCTGACTGCTATTCGAGATAGGGAAGGTATACTTCGCAGAAATTTCGTTGAATCCATACTTTGCGCAAAGCTGTTGCCCCAAGGCATAAGCACGCTCCTTGACTACGGTTCCGGGGCCGGTTTTCCCGGTATACCGTGCGCGATCTGTCGACCTGAAGTACTTGTGACCCTTGCGGACTCTCAGGCCAGGAAAGCAGCTTTCCTGCGAGAGGTCATCCGCAAGCTGAATCTCACCGCAGAAGTGCATGGTGGTCGCGTAGAGGAGTTGAAAACAGGCTTGCTCTTTGATGCGGTAACGTTACGGGCTGTGGATCGCATGCGGCAGGCTTGCGCGGAGGCGCTGCTACGAGCCAAGGTTGGCGGCTGGCTGGCTATCCTTACCACGCAGTCGAGCCTTGAGGCTACGACTGGCGAGCTTTCAGGCATCTCCTGGCAAAATCCCGTGCCAATTCCTGGAACGGCGCAAGAGGTTCTTCTGCTAGGACGCCGACAGCCCGCGTAGCGCAAATGTTCCACGTGGAACATTCTTGAAAGAACAGCCTGGACGTGGAAATGTTCCACGTGGAACATTCGTTAGCTTGCCTTACCTACGCGTTCCTCCTATGCTCCTGAGAGATGTCCAGGGTTCTCGCAGTGGTCAATCAAAAGGGCGGGGTCGGTAAGACGACAACCGCCATCAATCTTTCCGCCGCACTTGCTCTGGAAGGCATGGCTTGCCTGCTTCTTGACGTCGATCCGCAGGCCAACACCACGGCCGGTTTCGGCTTTCCGCACGATGAGAACCGGCTCTCTACCTATGACGTTCTTGTCGGAGATACAGCAATTGATGATGCTCTGTTAACGACGGAAATCGAGTCGCTCAAGCTGGTTCCCTCGAGCAAAGATCTAGTCGGCGCTACTGTCGAGCTCATCCGGCAAGATAATCGAGCGCTCAAGCTCCGCGCAGCGCTCAGGCCGGTCCGAGATGCTTATGATTTCATCCTGCTCGACTGCCCCCCTGCTCTCGACCTGCTTACTCTCAATGCTCTTGCGACCAGCGATGGCCTTCTGATCCCCATGCAGGCTGAGTACTTCGCCCTTGAAGGCATAAGCGAGTTGATGCACACGCTCGAACGTGTTCGCGAAAGTTTCAATGCGGGCCTTGTCGTCGAGGGTATTCTGCTGACGATGTACGACGATCGCACCAATCTGGCACAGCAAGTCAGCTCCAACTTGCGTGAACACTTCGGTGAAAAGGTCTTCAAGACAACGATCCCGCGGAACGTTCGTCTCGCCGAGGCGCCTAGCTACGGCCGCCCAGTGAGCCTCTACGACCCAAAATCTCGTGGAGCAGAGAGTTATCACGAACTCGCGCTCGAATTGTTGAAGCGAAACAAACTCGAGAGCCGCAAGGCGCCGTTACCGGCCGAGACAAGCGCACACGCCGTCCGCTTCTGGCCATACTCCTGAAAGGGCACACTCCCTGGGAAGATAGAGGTTTGATCATGGAACAAGAATCCACAAAGCGGAGAGCACTAGGAAAAGGGTTGGAGTCGCTTCTACCGCGCGCCTTCACTTCCCCGCGCAGCACTGAAGCAGCCGATCTCCCTGCCTCGTCGGGAACAGCACTCGAGCTTCCGCTCACCGACATCGAGCGCAGCCCTTTCCAGACGCGCACCCACTTCAATGACCAGCAGTTGATCGACTTGGCTGCGTCCATCTCGGCGAGCGGCGTGGTGCAGCCAGTCATCGTGCGCCCGCTTCCGGGAGGACGCTACCAGTTGATCGCAGGGGAACGCCGATGGCTGGCCTCGCACCTGGCGAAGAAATCCACCATTCCCGCCATTGTGCGTCAGGTCTCCGACGAGCAGGCGATGGAAATGACCATCGTTGAAAATCTTCAGCGTTCCGACCTGAACCCTATTGAGCAGGCACGAGCGTATGAGCGGCTAAGCCGCGAGTTCAAGCTGACTCAGGAGCAGATGGCGCAGAGGACAGGCAAGGACCGGGCAAGTGTGGGGAACTTCCTGAGGCTGCTCAAACTGCCGCCAGCCGTTCAGTCGCGAGTGGAGGCCGAGGAGCTCAGCTTCGGTCATGCCCGCGCCCTGTTAGCTCTAGAAGGTGCGGATACGATCATCCGCGCCGCCCAAAAAGTCCGCGCGCTTTCGATGTCTGTGCGGCAAACGGAAAGCTATGTCCATGGGCTGCTCAATCCTGAAAAGAAAAAGCTCAACAGTCACGGCGGCAAGCTCAAAGAGCCGCTCGACCCAAACGTGCGCCAGGCTCGAGACGAACTACAGCGTGCCCTCGGTCTCCGCGTAACCATAGAAGACAAGCAGGGAGAGGGACGCGTCATCATAGATTATTCCTGCCTGGAAGACTTCGATGGGCTGATCGAAAGGCTTGTCTACCGATGACCGGTAAAGCCGGTGATGACGCGCGCCTGACAGTCTCAGCAAAACCGAGAGAAGAGCTTGCTGATCTGACCACGGAAGCTCAAAACGAAAGCACCTACGATTTAGACCGGTTACCCACGTTGTCGCTTGTGGGCGCGATGCACATGGCGGACGCAGACGCGGTGAACGCAGTTGCGGGCGAGTTGCCGCTCATCGCCGAAGCCATCCACCGCATCGCCGAGCGCCTGAGAACAGGGGGCAGGCTGTTTTATCTTGGGGCAGGAACGTCAGGGCGCCTCGGCGTCCTCGATGCCGCCGAGTGTTCTCCCACGTTTAACAGTCCACCTGACCTGGTCCAGGGCTTGATCGCCGGTGGCGACCGGGCGCTGCGCGAAGCGGTGGAAGGTGCGGAAGACGATCGAAACCAAGCTGCGGTTGATCTGGCAGGGCGGAACTTTTCCCCACCCGATACGCTCGTCGGTCTTGCAGCGAGCGGACGGACACCCTACGTTCTCGCGGCTATCGAACATGCGCAAGAGATCGGCGCCTTCTCGATCGGGCTGAGCTGTGTGCCAGGATCGGCCCTGGCTCAGGCAGCTGACCTTGCCATCACTCCCAACACCGGAGCTGAAGTCGTGACCGGGTCAACTCGCCTGAAAGCCGGTACGGCCACCAAACTGGTGCTCAACATGCTTTCCACCGGAGTCATGGTGAGGCTCGGCTACGTCTACGGAAATCTGATGGTCAATGTGCAGCCCACAAACACCAAGCTCGCTGATCGCGCCAGCCGGATCGTCAGCAAGCTGACCAGCTTGCCTGCCGATGAGGCAGCAGCGCTGCTGGCAGACGCCGGATCTGTGCGTGTTGCCGTGCTCATGCATCGACTGCAGCTCGACAAGGCATCTGCCGTCCAACGCCTGAACGAGGCCGGCGGACGATTACGCGATGTGCTCGGCTAGCGCTACCATCAATTCAGTTCAAGAAGATAGGAAAGTCATGGCGAACAAGCGAGATCAGGTGCGGCCATGGGCGGGCTTTGCTGTGCCGGTGCTGGTCGTCTGCTGGCTGGTAGGTTACCAGGCACCGTGGCTGCCTCCTGGCTCGGGTACTGCATGGCTTGCGCTGTCTGTCTGGGGAGCAGCCCACGGGCTGCACGGTCTTGATACCAGCACTAGGCTCGCAACCATAGCAGTTACACTCTGTGCTGTGCTTGGCGCTACCCTCAGGGTGACCTCTTTGCCCCGGCAATGGCCTAGGCTTGCTGTGAGGCAGCTGGGACTCTTCGCAACATGCGCGCCCTTGTGTGTCGTCATGCCTGCGGGTGGTGCGGCATTCTATTTAGCTTCCCTCTTTGTGGTAGCAAGCGCTGTTTGGATTTCAGGCTCGAACTTAGCTGGTAAGGGTGATCAGCCGCTCCTGCAGCGCCTGCTAGGAGAAAGCTTTGCGTTACTCGCCGCGTTGTGTTTCATGACTATCAGCTGGCAGTACAACGCGCAGTGGCTGATGCGAGGGCTGCTTGTCGCTGCCGGTACGGCTCTGCTAGCGCGAGCAGTTCTTCCGCTGCAACGCTCCACTGGGCTCTAGTGAAATCGCAGGTCCCATCCTGAAGCCACGGTAAGCGGCGTCACCAGGATCATTCGCCTGGTGACACATCCACCTTGCAACTACTTCTTGACTGGCGCGATTACGTCTTTGGCCGCTTTGGCAACGCGGAACTTGACCACTGTCTTGGCCTTGATCTTGATCGCCTCCCCGGTTTGCGGGTTGCGGCCGGTGCGAGCCTTGCGCTCGGCTTTTACCAACCGGCCGAGTCCGGGAATCACAAAAACCCCGTTCTTCTTGGTTTCTTTCACGGCCGTGTCCGCCAGCAGGTCAAGAAATGCAACCGCCTGCTTGCTGGTCAATTCCAGCTTTTCCGCCATCTGGCGGACGAGCGCTGTCTTGGTCATTGCTGTTGCCATCGTTTGATTCTCCTCTTCGTGCGACTGTGTTTAGCAGGGGCCATTTCAGGCCCCGCGGAAAGACTCGATACCGCGAAAAGCTCTACTCTCAAACCACACGCCGGATGAGCTCAAAGTCAATGTTCATGCGGGTTTTGAGAGAGCCTACCGCCGTCTACCTTGCCCCTTCCAAGTATCTTTGTCAAATGCAAAAGCGCTTCATTGCTGTCTTCACGCTATTTTCTTTGGTTTTCATTGGTTTTTATAGGTCTTCCGGCCTAATTCAGGTTACTCTCGTGCGTCATGGGTGCCTGTGTCGCAGCCTTCCTGCGCACCCCCACACCACCCCCTTCAAGCGCCGCTTGGGAGCTTTGCTGCCGCCGCGATGCTCTTGCAGCACGAGGATTATCGCGCAGGACTCAAGTCCGGGCCGGTCCTTGCCGAAGAGAGTCATTACAGGCGAAAAGTGACGGGACGGGAACGGGTCAGCTTCCTCTTCCAAGAGGTAAATATCGAGATGGAGACAACTCGCAAAGCATTGGTGATCGGTGCACATCCGGACGACTGCGCACTAGGGGCCGCAGGCATCGCGACGCTGCTCAACCGAACCGGATGGCAGGTGACATTTCTCACCATGACGGACGGGGAACTGGGCGGCGATCCGGAGCTGCGCATCCAGGAAGAGCGGGTGAGTGCGAAGCTGCTGGGGGTAGATCTTGATCTGGCGCACCTGCCCGATGGAGCGATGACCGGTCCGCAGACAGTGCGGGTGCTCGAAGACAAGCTGACGCTGCACCAGCCGGACATAATCATCGTGCATGCGCAGACTGACTCGAACGCCGACAACCGGGTGCTGTCCGACTCGCTCGTCTCGGCTGCCCGCCGGCACCCGAGCGTGCTGTTCTACGAGGGACCTTCGACGCTGGCCTTCGCAGCTTCGCTGAAGATCGACATAACCCGCGTCTGGGATACCAAGGTCAAGAGCCTGCTAGCCCACGCATCGCAGCGGGAGCGGGTACGGACCGTTGAGTGGGCCGAGTCTGCCGGACGGCACCGTGCCTGGCCACACTATCGCGGCATTTGCGAAGCCTTTGTACCGGTGCGGATGGACCTAAGCCTGATCTGCCCGATGATGGTCGAAGCGATGCTACCAGCGCCCAAGCATGAGGCTGGTCAGCCCAGCTGGAGCATCGTCTAATGCGCAAGGTCGAGATACTAATCGCCGGCTGCGGCCCGTGCGGCCTCGGCGCAGCCCTAGAGCTTGAAAACAGCAGCAGCACCAACTACCTGATCGTTGATCCCAGCGCTGTGGCGGGGGGTTACGCGTCCTCGTGCAACACCCCGGAGGGATTCACCTTCGATTGCGGCGGCCATGTCCTGTTTCCGCACAAATACTATCCAAGGTTTGTGGAACTGCTCGACTCGCTTCCGCTGGAGTGGGTAGCCTCGGTGCCCAAGCGAGGCGTCTCGCTCGATGGACGCTTCCTCCCTTACCCGGCGCAGCGCAACCTGCAGCGGCTGGGGCCCGGCAAGCTTCTTGCTGCCCTTACGAGCCTGCTGCTGCGGCGCATACGGCGCCTGCGGCCGTTCAAAAAGCCGGACAAGATAGGCGCGGATTTGGAATCTTACCTGCTCAAGCAGTTTGGCGAGTACCTGACCGAGACCCTGATGGGGCCGCTGAACAGCAAGATGTGGGCGCATGCTACTTCCGCGCTTTCAAACCACTGGGTCATGCTTCGTTCCGGGTCCAAGCAACGCAACGTCGCTGACGTCAGCTTGCGCCAAACCATGCGCAACTTGCTTACCATGCAGGACACGCCCGGCTGGACCAGCGACACCTTCGTGACCTACCCGGCTAAGGGCGGCAGCGGAGCCATCTGGTCGGCGATTGCAGACAAGCTTCCGAGAGAAAAAATTGTACTTGGCCGTGGTGTACGGTCGATCGCGCTCGCGGAGAAGATCGCCACGCTCGATGACGGCGAGCAGATCGTCTACAAGCACCTGATCTCGTCGATGCCGCTCGACACGCTCCTGCGCTTGATCGAAAGCCGGCCAGACCTGCACGCGCAGGCTTCGCGCTTTGTCTTTGCCCGGTCGCGGCTCTATGGCTTCGGGATCGAGGGCGAGATCGCGGCCAAATACGAAGGCATGCACTCCTTCCACGTGCCGGACGCGGACCAGCCTTTCTGGCGAGTCACCTTTCCGGCGAACGTCAGCGCAGGCACGGCGCCCGAGGGAGCATTCTCGGTTCTCTGCGAGATCTCCGAGCCCGCCTCCAAACCCGCCCAGAACCATGCCGAGCTTGAACGTAGAGTGGAGACCGGGCTGCGCAAGCTGGGCATCATCGGTGAAGGACAGAAGATCGTCTCGCGCTTTCACCAGACCATCGAGCACGGCTACCCGGTGCCATTTCTCGGACGCGATGTGCTGCTCAACGAAGTACAAACGGTGCTCGAGCCGGCCGGCATTTACAGCCGAGGCCGTTTCGGAGCTTGGAAGTACGAGATCTCAAACCAGGACCACGCCTTCATGCAGGGGGTCGAGGTCGTGCGGCGACTGCTCTACAGGATTCCAGAGGAAACCTACTCCGACCCGCACCAGGTCAACGAATGGAGCGAGGAGCAAACCCCGGTTGAGACCAGCTCCGCCCTGGAGTGTTCGCCACTGCGTACCGCGGGCGCATCGATGGGATGAGCGTTCCTTGGATGACGATGATAGGGTCCGAAAGCCAAACTAGCGGATCAGCAGCAGGGCTGCGCGAAAGAGAGTATCAAATTCCTTAGCGGCGGCCTTGTCTTTGGCGATCGCCGTCTCGACGGCCTTCTGGGCAGCAGGCCGCTGGTAGCCGAGATTGACAAGCGCGGAGAGCACATCGTCAGCCGCCGCGCCGGCAAGCTGCGGAGTGGCGGGTG
>CAXTMM010000009.1:0-40762 GCA_964245415.1 uncultured Acidobacteriaceae bacterium
CCGTACCCGCGGAAATCGCGAAGATGGTGAGGGTTCGTCAAGCGATCAATCGCGCTTTCCGCTGAGCTTGGCATAGAAGCAGCACCAGTCGCCGGTGGTTACATTCGGGAGCGCGCGAAGGCCGAAGATCTGGCCATCCGCAGGAGCCGCTATCTCGGCTACCGTGTCGCCCCATAGATTGACGATGTGGGCGATCGGCTCGCCGCTCTTCATGGGACGCTTGCAGCCTACGCCCGGGGCTGGGATCAACAGCCCGCTCGCGGGCGCCAGCAGCGCCTCTTGCACGCCGCGCCACCGCTTGGCCGGGTAGTGCGGCTCGCCTGCAAGCATGCCGTAATGCCGCATGACGTTGAGCATTGACTCGACCAGCACATCTTCCACGCGCTGGAACTCCTCCGGCGAAGTAGCCGAACGTCCGCCCAACTCCACCGTGATGCCGGTCTTACCAGCCTCGAGCATCGACGCCATCGGGTTGCCTTTCGGGCTGATCGCCGAAAGCACGATCTCCCAGCCGCGGCCCATGGCCCGCGCCAGCTCATCTGACTTCGTGTCTTCGTTGATGAAGATAGTCTCGGAAAGATAGGAGTGCGCACCGCCGGAGTGGATCGCGATCTCGAGGTCGGCGACCTTCGTCATGCACTCCGCATGCGCCCAGGCGATACGCTCGGTGAGGTAGCCATTCGCGCGGCCCGGGTAGATACGATTCATGTCATAGCTGAAGGTGTCGAGCGGATTGCCGCGCTGCGCTGCCTCGTAGGCGGGAACATTCATCGCCGGCACCAGGACAAGAGTCCCGGCGAGTTCCCCCGGCACGACAAGCCGCGCGAGCGCCTGGCAGGTCAGCGTGCCTTCGGGCTCATCGCCGTGGATGGCGGCATCGATCCACAGGCAAGGACCTTCGCGCAGACCGTGGATGACGATGATGGGAATCTCAAGGGCGCTGCCTCCGGCAAGGGTGGTGACTGGAATTGCTCCTCGCACGGCGGCGCCAGGCGCTGCAATGGCAGTCCCTATCGTAATGCTTTCGTCTGCCATCCCCTAGATCCCCTTGACCGCGTTGTATTGAGCAAGTTCGTCTGCCGTGTAGACCTGCATAAACTCGATCTCTACGCCGCCTGCATCGTTATCGAGAAAGGCGACAAACCCTTCTGGATGGGGGTGGCTGCCGGTGATGCTGCATGCCTTGCAGGCTCGCAGCGTTGCCCCCTGTGCCTGGGCTGATTGCAATGCGTGATCGATATCGGCAACCTGGTAACAGATGTGGTGCAGCCCCTCGGCACCGCGCTCCTCAATCCAGGCGGCGAAGCGCCCGTCTGCGTCCATCGATTGGCAGAGCTGGTACTCGATACCGCCGAGCATAAAGAGCGCCACGCGATTGCGCGATTTGCCATATTCAACTACCGGAGTGTCGGCCGGAACGCCTAGCAGTTGCGTATACGTGCGCAGCGCCACTTCCGCATCGCGTACCGCGAAGGCCATATGCTTGATCGACTCGACGTTCGTGTTGTTCACCGGCTGCTTTTCTCCGAGTTCGTGCGTATTCAGGTTGCGACCCGTCCGCCATCGATGACCAGGCCGATGCCGGTCACAAAGGAGGACTGGTCCGATGCGAGATAGAGCACTGTTTTGGCGATCTCTGCGCCGGTGCCCATGCGGCCCATCGGCGTTGCCCGAAGCCAGCGTTCGGTAAGTGCGGCTGGGTCCTCGGCGAGTTGAAGATTGCGCTGGTTCATGCCTGTGTCGATCACCCCGGGGCAGATCGCATTGACCCGGATGTTCTGTGTGGCGTACTCAATTGCAAGCACTCGCGTGAGCGACATGATCGCGCCCTTGGAAGCAGCGTAGGAAACGTTGCCGCTGACGTTGGCCAAGGCGCTGACCGAGCTGTTATTCACGATCACGCCGCCCCCGGCACGAAGGAATGCCTGGATCGCGTACTTGCAGCCGAGGAAGGTTCCCTTGAGGTTTACATCGAGCACACGTTCAAAGAGTTCCGTGTCGAGCTGGTCGGAGGCGGTCAGTGGCTGCTCGATGCCGGCGTTATTGAAAAGAATATCGAGTCGCCCAAAGTGTTCTTCGGCTGCGGAGACCAGTTGCGCGACTTCGGCTTCATAGCGTACATCGCAGCGAACGAAAATAGCCTGGCCGCCATTGCCCGCAATTTGAGCGGCCGTCGCCGTGCCCGCCTCCGTGGCGACATCGCCGATGACGACAGACGCTCCCTCACGCGCGAAGAGTTCCGCTGTGCAGCGGCCCATGCCGTCTGCGCCACCGGTAATGATCGCGACTTTATTCTTGAGTCTCAGCGAAGAAGGCTCCATCCTTGCGAGTGAGGGCGACGTCCGGGCGCACGCTCAGCCATGATTTCGTAAGATTGTATTACAGTATAATCTTCGCAGATTGTCATCAAAGACTGGTTACTTGCGGCATGATGTGCCATTGCGGCCTTAACAGGAATTTTGACCGGATGGAGAAAAAGTCATGAAGGTAGGGATCATCGGCGCCAGCTTCGCCCGAGCGGCTTACCTGCCGGCGCTGCGCCTGATCCCGGGGGTCGAGATAGTCGCTGTGGCCAGCAGCCGGCTTGAAAGCGCGCGCTCGGCGGCCGAAGCTTTCGGCGTGCCGCATGCCTGCGACGACTGGCAGCGCATGCTGGCCCAGCACCAGCTCGACCTGGTCTGCATCGCGACGCCTACTGACACGCACGCCTCCATGACATTGGCTGCGCTGGCCAACGGCGCGCATGTGCTCTGCGAAAAGCCGACCGCGATGAACGCCCAGGAGGCGGCGGCCATGCTCACCCGTGCCGAGAGCCTGGGGCGCGTGCATATGCTCGGTCACGAGTTGCGTTTCAACGCCAAGCGCCGGCACATTCGGCATCTGGTGGCTACCGGCGCAGTCGGGCAGGTACGCCATGTCACAATCACCAACATTGGCAGCAGCTGGGCGGATCCTGCGTCGCGGAGTGCAGGGGATTGGTGGTCGCTAGCCAGCCGCGGCGGCGGCCGCCTGGGTGCGAATGGATCGCACCAGGTGGACCTGCTGCGCTGGTGGTTCGGCGAGATCCGCGCCGTGTGCGGGCAGGTAAGGACAGTCGCGCCGGCACGCGTTGACAAGGCCGGCGGCAAGGCCTGGACAGCCACCGCGGATGATTACGTCCACTTTCTCGCCGAGCTGGGCGAGGGAGCCATGGCGAGCGTGCAGATCAGCACCGTGGCACGCCATGGGTTAGGCGGCGAGACGCAGATCTGCGGCAGCGACGGTACCATCACGCTCTCAAACGATACCGAGCGGCTGATGTATGGACGAGCGGGCGAAACCATGTCGGAGATCGTTGTACCCGATCCCTATGAGAGCATCGCCGGCCTGGGCAAGGGTATTTGGAACCAGTCAGTGTTGGGTGAGCTGAGGGAGTTGTGCGCCGCCGTAATGGAAGCGCGGCCATTGCGTGAGGGAGCAACGTTTCTGGACGGGCTGCGCAATCAAATGGTCTTGGATGCGGTGCTGGAGGCGGAACGCACGCGCAGGTGGGTTGAGCTGCCGAACCAACCAGCGACATACCAGTAATGACACAGGCGCTGCCGGTGCGAGCGAATTGTATATCTTTAGACAAGTACGATAGGATCGTGGCCGGGAAACGCTCATGAAAACAGAGCTCGTTGAAGAGACCTTAGCTCCCGACCCCCTTACCAAACCGGCAAGGATCTCGCTTGCCGATAACGTCGCGGATTTGATCGCGAAGGCTATCGCCACCCGCCACATTCTTCCCGGCGCGCGCATTGTTGAGACCGCGCTGGCCGAGCGTCTGGGAGTGAGCCGGGTGCCCATTCGCGAGGCTCTGAAGGTGCTGCATGCCCAGGGCATCCTCGTCGGCGGCGGCCATCGCGGCTACCATGTGGCCTCGTTTGGTCCTGAGGTGACGCAGCAGATTCTCGAGGTGCGTCTGACGCTCGAGTCTTTTCTGCTGCGCGACGCAATTGAAAACTGGCGCGCCGGCACCGAAGACGCAAGTGCGCTGCAGCGGCCTATCGAGGAGATGAAGCGGGCAGCCCGGGCGAACGACATTCCTGCTTCGCTGCTGGCTGATCTCGACTTCCATCGGACTATCCGCGAGGCCGCACGTAACGCTATTGTCGGCACGCTTTGGGACACGATCGCGCGTCACGTGATGATCGTCTTCAACTTTGAGCGCTACCGGGATAAAGACCTCAACGCTGTCCCCAAGCAGCACGAGAGTTTTCGCGATTTTATCCAGGCGCAGATCAAAGCGCGCGTGGCGTCTCCCGGCAAGGTGCACGATGCGCTTGAAGATCACATCCTGCTGATTGAGCGAAGCAAGCGCCGAGGCCGCGGATAGTGATTTCTCTGCTTATTGCGTCGAGCAATGTGGCCAGATGACGCCAGCCGCCGGGGATTTGGCATGGCTCAAGCTGCTGCAGTTGGCCGACAGCGCGCTGCCCATCGGCGGACTCGCGCATAGCTTTGGCCTGGAAGCGTTGGTGGCGGAAGCAGAGCTTACCGAAGCAGACCTCGCTCACTACTTTGCCGAATGGTTGCAGGGCACGGGGCGCGTCGAGGCGGCGTTCTGCCTGCAGGCGCATGGCATGGATGATGACCAAGCGTGGCAGGCATTGAATGCGCGACTCTCCGCATGGAAGCCGGCCCGCGAGAGTCGCGAAGCAAGTCTGCGGCTGGGCAAGCGGTTCTTAGCATTGGCTGCTTCGCTCATGGAGGGTCCGCTCGGGGCAAGCGGCGAGGCGCACCTGGCCACTGCGTTTGGGTGCGCCGCCGCGGCGCTGCAGCTGCCCAGCAAACTGGCGGCGGCGGCGTTTCTGCATCAGGCTTTGTCGGGAGCCATCTCCGCTTGCCAGCGCCTGCTGCCCTTGGGGCAGACCGCGGCGATGCGCTTACTCTGGGCGTTGAAGCCGGGCAGGCTTGCGGCGGTCGAGGCGGCAGCCGTCACTCCCATGGAGGAGCTCGCAAATCTGCAGCCGATGCTCGAGATCGCGTCGATGCGGCACCCGCACCTCGCCACTCGTCTGTTTATCAGCTGATCGGCTATGAAGGCAGAGATCGAGCTTGAGTTTGGCGCCAGGCCGACGTCGTTTCGCTGCCTGCGACAGGAGCCGCCATGGAAGGTCGTGCGTGGTTTTTCATTGCCCTCGGGCGCCAGCCTGGTGCACTTGAATAACATCTCGGGCGGCGTCTTCGGAGGCGATTGTCTCAAACTCAAAGCGAAGCTTGAAGCCGGCGCGGAAGCGCAGATCACGACGACCGGGGCAACGCGCGTTTACAGGCCTCGCGCAGGTACGGCCGATGCCATGTTGCAGGCGAAATTCGTGCTGGGCCGTGATTCGTTGCTGGACTATCTTCCGGATGCGTTGATCCCTTACCGCGAGGCGCGCATATCGCAACAAAGCGAGTTCTCGCTGGCAGACGATGCCGCACTCTTCTACTGGGAGACACTGGCGCCGGGTCGCACCGCATCAGGCGAACTGTTCGCCTACAAGAGACTTAAAATTGTCAGTGTGATTGAGGCGGCAGGCAGACCGATTCTTGAAGACCGCATGCTGCTGGAACCGGCTCGCTGGCCCATGCGAACGCCTGCGCGGTTCGGACCGCGAAACTACCTGGCAACGTTTGTCGCCGTGCGTGCAGGAAGCACGACGCAGGAGATAGCCCGTCTTGAAGAAGCCCTGTGGGATGCTCTCGAGAGTACAAGGCAAGAGGGCAGCGCTACGCTGTGGGGAGTAAGTGCGTTGCCGGCGCATGGAGTGCTGGTGCGCGGCGTGCTTGCTTCGCCGGTCAGCATTCCTGCCACACTTAGTAACTTGTGGTCCGTGGCAAAGCACCAGTTGTGTGGGCGCACTGCGATCCCGCCGCGGAAGGTCTATTAAGGCGGGTGTAACAGCACTTTGAAAGAGAGGAGCGAACGATGCATCTGACAGCGCGCGAGCAGGAGCGGCTCTTGATTTATGTCGCCGCGGAGGTAGCCACGCGTCGGCGGCAGCGTGGACTCAAGCTAAACTACCCGGAGGCCGTGGCCATCCTGACCGCCGAGGTGCTGGAGGCGGCGCGCGACGGCAAGAGTGTGGCCGAGATCATGTCCTTCGGCACGCGCATTCTTGCCGCCGAGGAGCTGATGGACGGGGTCGCTGCGATGATCCATGAAGTGCAAGTAGAGGCGACCTTTCCCGATGGCACCAAGCTGGTCACGCTGCACGATCCTGTAGGCTCTGCGACAGAAGGTTTGAGGCCGGGCGAGTATTTGCTTGCCGAGGAGCCGATTACCATCAACGCGGATCGCCCAACAAGCACGGTGTTGGTAAGCAATACCGGTGACAGGCCAATCCAGGTAGGCAGCCACTACCACTTCTTTGAGGTCAACGCGGCGCTTGCATTTGATCGCAGTGAGGCTTATGGCATGCGGCTCGATCTGCCCTCCGGCATGGCTGTGCGGTTTGAGCCGGGCGATACCAAGCAGGTGCAGTTAGTCGCGCTTGCGGGCACGCGCGAGGTGTATGGCCACCGTGCGCTCGTCAACGGCAACTTAGACGAAGGATCTCACCGATGAGCCAATCCATTCCACGGCGCACCTATGCCGACCTCTACGGCCCGACCACGCGCGACCGCGTGCGGCTTGCCGATACAGACCTGATCCTTGAAGTCGAGCGAGATTGCACCGTGTATGGCGACGAGATCGCGTTTGGTGGGGGCAAGACGATCCGCGATGGCATGGGCCAGAGTTCCCGCGCGCTGCGCAAAGCTGGCGCGCTTGACTTGGTCATCACGAATGCGCTAATCGTCGATCACTGGGGCATCGTCAAGGGCGACATCGGCATTCGCGATGGGCGCATCGTTAAGGTCGGCAAGGCAGGCAATCCGGACACGATGGCGGGCGTCGATCCAGCGTTAGTCGTGGGCGCTTCGACCGAGGTCATTGCAGGCGAAAACCTGATCGTCACTGCGGGTGCGATTGACTCGCACATCCACTTCATTGCGCCGCAACAAATCTATGAGGCTCTTTCAAACGGCGTGACCACGATGCTCGGCGGCGGCACCGGCCCTGCGACTGGCACATGCGCCACCACTTGCACACCGGGTGCCTGGAACCTGGCTCGCATGTTTGAGGCAGCCGAAGCGTGGCCGGTCAACTTAGGCTTTCTGGGCAAAGGCAATGCAGGCCTCGCTGGTCCGCTTGAGGAGCAGGTGCGTGCAGGCGCCTGCGGGCTCAAGCTGCATGAAGATTGGGGAACGACGCCGGGTGCAATCGACACCTGTCTACGCGTGGCCGATGCCTTTGACGTTCAGGTTGCCATTCACACCGACACGATCAACGAGGCCGGCTTCGTTGAGGATACGATTGCGGCGATCGCCGGCCGAACCATTCACACCTATCACACGGAAGGCGCGGGCGGCGGCCACGCGCCCGATATCATCCGCATCGCTTCGCTCCCGAACGTGCTGCCATCGTCGACCAACCCCACACGCCCGTTCACGGTGAACACGATTGCTGAACATCTCGACATGCTCATGGTGTGTCATCATCTGAATCCTTCGGTGCCGGAAGACGTGGCATTTGCGGAGAGCCGCATCCGGCCGGAAACCATCGCCGCTGAAGATATCCTGCATGACCTCGGCGTCTTCTCCATGATCTCGAGTGACTCGCAGGCAATGGGGCGCGTGGGCGAGGTAGTATTGCGCACCTGGCAGACGGCGCACAAGATGAAGCGGCAGCGCGGCGCATTGCGCGAGGACTCGGCGCGCAATGACAACTTTCGCATCAAGCGTTATGTGGCAAAGTACACGATCAATCCGGCGCTGACGCATGGCATTGCGCGAGACGTAGGCTCGATTGAGCCCGGCAAGCTGGCCGACCTGGTGCTGTGGCGGCCCGCGCTCTTCGGCGTCAAACCGGAGATAATCATAAAAGGCGGCTTCATTGCGTGGAGTGTGATGGGCGACGCGAACGCGTCCATCCCTACACCGCAGCCGGTGCTCTATCGGCCCACGTTCGGGTCGTTTGGGCGAGCACCCGGATCGACGAGCGTGCTCTTTACGTCAAAGGCCGCGCTTGCCGAGGGCTCGCTTGCTTCGCTTGGCTTGGAGAAGAAGTTGATTGCTGTCGAAGGCTGCCGCACTGTAGGTAAGGCGCAGATGATCCACAACGATGCGATGCCGACGCTCGAGGTGGATCCGGAGACATATGAGGTGCGCGCCGATGGGGAATTGCTCACCTGCGAGCCGGCTGCGGAACTGCCCATGGCGCAGAGATACTTTCTGTTCTAACTAACTACGAGGAGAAACGATGACAGAGATAAAGAGAGCGTACCGGGTAGGCATCGCAGGCCCTGTTGGTTCGGGCAAGACGGCGCTTGTCGACGCTTTGAGCAGGCGCTTGCGCGACAGCATCAACCTGGCGGTAGTGACCAATGATATTTACACGCTCGAGGACGCGGAGTTTCTAATGCGGCAAGGGACCCTTGAGACCTCGCGCATCCGCGGAGTGGAGACAGGTGGCTGCCCCCACGCGGCGATCCGTGAAGATGCCTCGATGAATCTCGAAGCGATTGAGGATCTGGAGAAGGCGCATCCAGGGCTCGAGCTTATCTTTGTCGAGAGTGGTGGCGACAATCTCTCGGCAGCCTTCAGCCCGGAGCTTGTGGACGAGTGGATCTACGTGATCGATGTAGCGGGGGGCGACAAGATTCCGCGCAAGGGCGGCCCCGGCGTTACGCGTTCCTCGCTACTGTTGATCAACAAGATTGACCTTGCCGAGCAGGTTGGCTCCTCATTGGAAGTGATGGACCGCGACTCGCAGAAGATGCGCGGACCGCGACCGTTCTTGTTCACTGACCTGCGGCACAATGTCGGCATCGATGCCGTAATCACCTGGTTAGCCGGCCACATGGAGCAGTCCGAGCGCAGGGCTCTGGGAACGGTCGCCGAGCCGGGCGAGTTATCGATGGGCGGGCATAGCCATGGCCATTCTCACACTCACTCTCATAGCCACGAAGGCTGAGGCGCGGCTTCACGCACGCCTCACTTCCCAAGACGGGCAAGATCGGTCTCTGAGCCTACAAAGCCCCACGCGTTCCATGCTTCGCCCGTAACAACATTGCTAAAGAGTGCTTTCGCTCCGGTTACATCCTGGTGGTAGAGCTTCCAGTTACCCACGCCATAACTTACCGTGTTGAACGATAACTCGCTTTCGGTGTCACCGGGCTTAGTCGGTTTCGGCGGTACTACGGCTTCGGCAGTAAGCTTACCCTGATAGAAGTGCAGCAGCTGCAAATAAAAGAAGAGATGCGGCTCGGTGTTTTTCACCTCCGGCGTAATGCGGGCAAGCACTCGCTCGGCCTGCGCTTCTTCTCCGGCGCGGCGAAGGGAAACGTAGAGCCAGTTCGAGCAGTCGATGAGGCCGTCATCGCTCTTCGCAAGCGCGCGTGCCTTATCAAAGGCGATCGCGGCCTCGTGAAACTGGCCCTGGAAATAATGCGCCAAGCCTAAGTGATAATACGCGTCAAGCTTCGATGGATCGAGCTCGGCCGCGCGCTCCAGATCCTTCTGCGCTTGCTTGAACTCGCGCAGTCCAAGCTCGCGGTGCCCTCGTTCGATGTAGAGATCGGCATTGTTAGGAGTCGCTCTCAGTCCCTCGGTGCAGCTAGCTACAGCTTCCTTGTATTGGCGGCGGCCAGCCTCGGCTCTTGAAAGCTTAAGCACCAATGCTGGGTTCTTTGGGTCCGCAGCAAGACTCGTGCGCGCGGTCGCCACAGTCGCATCATCAGGCAGGGCATAGAAAGACCGCCCGAGTTGCGAGGTGAGCTCGAGTGCGCCTTGCCCCTCGGAAGCGGACTGCGCCCAGAGAGTCGAAGAAAGCAGAAAGGCCATGCCCAACATGGCCTTTCTGCTTCGCTTTGGGGCGCGGAGAGACATAGTGCGAGTCACGATACGCTCCTTGCAAGTTAGAAGATAATCTTGCCGCCAAGTTGTACATTCAGCGGCTCGCCGGGCCCAATACCAGGCGCGCCGGAGTAATCGCCAATGGTATCGTTCAGCTGGCCGAAGCCGGAGCCCAGCGTGTTCACAGGCGGAGCGAAGTTATAGCGGTTGAAGACATTGAAGACCTCGGCACGCAGTTGCACGCGAAGGCGCTCAGTGATGGACGTCGTCTTGAAGACAGAAACGTCAACGTCACTGTAGCCCGGCCCAAAGAGTGCATTCCGCTGAATATCACCATTAGTGCCAGGCGCCGGCTCGGCAAAGGCTGCCGGGTTAATCCACTGCTCGCTCTGCGTCGCCTTGTTAAAGGAATGGCTTACTCCGGCATACGGATTGCCAATCACATTCACGCGCTGCACGTTTTCATCTGTGCCGCTTGTATCTTCGCCGTTGTAAATGGTGAAGGGCTGACCGCCGTGCAGATTCACCAGTCCATTTACCTCCCAGCCATTTACCAGCAACTTAGGCCCGTGACTGAAAGTAGGAAGCGCATAGGTAGCATACGCAGTGAAGGTGTTGCGGGTGTCGATAGCAGCGTTGCCATAGTCTCCCTTAAAGTTGGTGCTATCCTGCGGTAGCTGCGAGCGCGATTGTGATAGCTCGTCGAGAGAGTGGCCCCAGGTGTAGCTGGCCTGCGAGGTGATCCCGTGATAGTTCGCCAGGCGGATCAACGCTTGGACCGAGTTATAGTTGCCAGTCGCGATTGTGCCGAGCTGGTTGATGTTTCCGAGCGTTGGATACTGGCTGAAGTAAGGCCTGGTGTTCTGCTCCGCCCCTCCCGATGTGTTATAGGCCGACTGGTTGATATCGACGGTGCCAAGCAGGTGGCGAGACTCGTTGCCGACATAGCCCATCTGCGCCAGCATCTTCGCGCCCAGGCTCTGCTGCAGGTTAAAGCTGTAGCTCATCACGTATGGCGTGCTGAAGTTCTGGCTCACCGAGAAAGCGCCACAGGGCGCGCCCACCGTGCATGTGGCTGAGGCGCCGGTTGCAAATATCTGTTGGTTCGGAGTGAAGGTGTAGCCTGAATGGCTCTCTGTGAAAAAAGCATCGTTGCCAACCGGGTTCGCCTGGATGCCGATCGCACCATTGTTGGAAACGTGATTGTTGAGGAACGCGCTAATGACCGGCTGGTCGAAGTAGACGCCGAAGCTGCCACGTACCACCGTGTCACCATTCGCGCGCGGTTGAAAAGCAAACCCAACACGAGGGCTTACATTTTTCCAGTCCCGCGGATAAAGCGAGTCAATCCCGTTGCCCTGGAAAACAAACCCCTTCTGAGGGTCAAAGATAGACAGGTTCTTGTAGCCATCATGCAATGGACCTTCATAGTCATAGCGCACGCCGTAGTTCACGGTCATACGCGGCGTCAGTTTCCACGCGTCTTGTCCAAAAAGAGCAAATGTGTTGATGAACACCTGCCGTCTCGGGTCACCGGTCGCGAGCGTCGAAGTATTGACAAATCCGGCGAGGAAATCCGCAAGTGCCAGCACGTTGTTATCAGAGCTATCTGCGCTCGTCCAGAGCCCTTTCGCCGCACCCTGGGCACCCGTAAAGCGGAAGAGCCCACTCGAATTGCCGGAGTTGAAGGCGTCGATCTGTGCCTGCCGGAATTCGCCGCCAAACCTGAACTCGTGCTTACCTTTGGTCCAGGAGAAGTCGTCCGTAATGTGCCCTGTGATGTCGTTTCTACCTGAAGGCGCAACAATACCAACAGCGTCAAAGCCTGAGATACGAATATGCGGCGCCACCGTTGGATAACTGCTCCCGGTCACCAGGCCGGTTCCGAGTACATTGAATGATTCATCGTTGTCATTAAAGATCTGGTTGAAGTAGTTAACGCCGAGCAGCAGCTGGTTTGCGGTTGTAGCCGATAGCGTTGAGTTCAGCACGATCGCATAGTTCTGCACATGGATAGGCCCGGATTCATAGTACGGGAGCAGTTCGGAGCCCTCTGGGGCGATCTGGTTTCCCTGGCCTGCGAACCAGTGCGCAGACAGATTGTTCTTCGCATTGATTGCATAGTCAAGCTTGATCAGCCCGTTATAGCTGTGGCCAAACTGAGGATCGGGGCTGAGATAGTTCTCGCCCTGCGCCGGGCCGGTGAGCGAGTATGCGGGCCATAGCGTATTGAGCAAGTTAACCGATACTGGATTACTTGGTACGTTGTACTTGGTAAGCAGCGACTGGGCAACTGCTTGGTAGGCGGCTGAAGGCTCTGTCGCTTCACCCTGCTGGCCAATGGTAAAGTGCTGCGTCTCGAACGTTACGAAGTAGAAAAACTTGTCACGCAGGATAGGCCCGCCAAGTGAAAAGCCGGCGTTGTAGTTGCGATTTACCGGCTGCTTGGCGCCGTCGGGCAGAAAAGGCGAAGGCTCCGCGTATGCCTCATTGCGGTTGAAGTAATACGCTGTCCCGTGGATCTGATTGGTGCCCGCGCGCAGTGCCACGTTGACCACGCCACCAGGGTTACGGCCCGCTTCGGGCGCAGCCTGGGTCTGCACGCTGAATTGGTCGATCGCGTCGATCGGTAGCACAATCCCGGCAATGCCAAGTACGCCGCCCTGATTGACGGCCGGTACATTGGCCCACAGGTCATTGTTATCAATACCATCGATCTGCCAGTTAATCTGGTCGAACCGTGTACCGTTCAATGAGCCGGCGCCCCCGGCCGAGTAGCCCGCAAAGCCGGGTGTCAGCGCGATCAACTGTGTGAAGTCGCGGCCATTGAGAGGAACCGCCTCGACCGCCTTGTTGCCGACCACCGTGGTCTGCGTGGGGGTTGTTGTGTCGAGTGCGAGCGCGGACGCAGCAACATCGATATTGACCGAAGAGCCTGCTACCCCGAGATGGACCGGCGCTGTATAGATACTGCCCGCCGATACGGGAATCTGCTCAATCTTGGTGGTTTGAAAACCTGCCGCCGAGACACTCAGGGTGTACTGGTCGAGTGGCAGATCGTTGAACGAGAAATCGCCTGCGCTCGAAGAGACAGTCATATGCACGATGCCCGTCGCGACATCGGTCGCTGTTACCTGCGCGCCGGCCACGACCGCGCCGGAAACATCTGTAACGGTGCCGTTGATCCCACCCCGGAAGGTTTGTGCAGTAGAAGCCGCAGCACCTACGAGCAGGACCGCTGAGAAGGAGAGAGAGTTGGCGAAGCGCTTAGCGCTGGGGAACATCTATTTGCCTCCTGAATGTGCAGAATCAACGGCGGGAGTAGCCTATGCTGGACGGGCGCGAACCGAGAGGATAGAGCGAGATCCGTAAATCTGGTACGAAAGTACCGTACATTAGCCTCGAGAGCAATACATTTAAGATGTATACAGCCCTTCAGACCTCAATTTTAGCCAGCTGCGGTCAGTCGCGGCCTGGTGTGTTCGTCAAGCTAATGACCCCGGCCTCGCTGCAGGCCTGCAGATAGTCCAGCACCAGATCGAGGCCCAGGGGTCCGAACTCCGCCGAGACGATGTCGCGTATTTGGCCGACGCTGCGCTTCCCGTCAACCAGATTCAGTATCTCGTAGGTGTAAAGAGCGCCACTGTCCTGAACGCGCACCAGGCGGCTCGATCCGCTGCCTAACAGCTTGATCTTCGCTTCGCGCTCACCACCAAGCCGGTCGCGCAGCACGTTGTCATTCTGATAGGTAAGGGGACCGAACTCGCTCTCGGCGTTTGTGCGTGTGGGAATGAGCGCGGCTTGCTGATTTGCCTGCCAGGGAGAGAGTGGCTTTGTGGCGTTTGCGCCGTCACCCGCGGCCGCGGCATCGACGGCCGCTAACGACATGGCTGCAAGCTGATCGAGATTGCGGCGCAACGCGCCTAGCTGTGCAGGCTGGCTGCGAGTGTAATTGGCTACCGAAGTCAACTCGCCCTGCTCGCGTGCAAGCATCTGGATCACCACGTTGCGCGCCTCGTACCAGGCGTCTGCGGCCGCGGGCTGTTTCTCGTCCAGCAGACGGGCAGCACGCTCGGCACTCTTCGCCAGGCGCTGCTCGCTGCGCGCCGCAAAGAAGGCAAGCAGCTTGTCGACGCGGGCCGCGTCCAGGCTCGCAAAGGTGTAGCCCGAGGCCACCCCTAGCACGGCCACTCGCCGCAGCTTGGTCGGGTCGATCTGGTTCAGCGTGTCGTGGTCGGTGTGGATGTAAATATCAGGCCAGTCGCGCAGGTAGAGCGAAGGTATGGCGATGGTGGAGGAGTCGTAATCGTCATGGTCGCTGCCCTCGGCGTACGGGGTTTCATCGACGAGAAACTCGTTGCGCGTGCCGCCGGCGCCATCGCGCTCCTCAATGACGGCCGCATCCGGGTGGGAGCCATCCTCGGCATAGTTGGCCGCCGCGTCGCGCAGTGTTTCGGCAAACAAGTCACCCACATCGGTGACAAAGCTGGGCAGCGACCACGGCGTTTCCGTCACGTGAAGCATGGCCTTGTTCTTGTTAGGATCGCCGCCCACCATATCCATGTGCACGTCAGCGCGCGCCGCATGGCGGATCTCCGGATGCTCGCTGAGAAAGGCCATCGTGCCTTCGACCTCCGGTCCCCAGAGAAAGCGCATGGTGCGCGCGGGCCGCGGCAGCTGGCCGCTGTCTATCAGCCGCGTGAGCACGCGCGCCGCCTCCAGTGTCGACACGCACCCGCTCGCGTTGTCATTAGCGCCGGGCCTCTGGTGGTCAAGGTGGCAGCTGTAAACAACCTCACCAGCCGCGGGATCGGTACCGGGGATGGTGCCCGTGACCACTGTCCAGTGCCCCGGCTCGACCTTCGCAATCACATGCGCGCGAAGTTGCACCGGAGCGCCGGCAAGCTGCGCACGCAGGGCCGCCGCGCCGCCGCGCGAGACCATAAACGCGAAACCGTTAGGAAGCGTGGAGTCAAGGTGGCCCCAGCGCACGATGTCAGGATCAAGGCCAGACCACGCGGTCGTCTGGTTGGGCATGTCACTGACGATGCCGGCTGCGCCGTGCTCCATCACCGCCAGCCGCTGCACCACCGAGAGCACGCCGTCCGCCAGCACGATCTTGCCGCGCACGTCTTTGCCGGCGTAGTCGCTCTCAATCGTGCCCCTTCCTACATCGATCAGCGTGGTCTCAACATCGGCGCTGCGGCTGTAGTCGGCCAGCCGGATAGGGTCAGTCGCCCAGTCGCCGATCAGTGTATGCTCCTGCTTTGTCTGCCACAGGCTGCCAGCTTCCACCTGCCAGGCAACGTGCGAGCGCATCAGCCCGTAGTGAATCTTGCCGTCGATAGGGAACTGCTCGGCATGCGCGTCATGCAGGCCGTACTCCTTGGCGCGAGCGAGCATGTATTCGGCCGCCTGATCGAACTCCGGCGTCGCGGGCACACGGTGCAGGCGGGTAAGGAGCCGGAGATTCTCATAGGGCGCGGCGCCGCTTGCCTCATTGCGGATCGCCACCCATTGTTGCTCGGAGAGAAAGGGCTGCTGCGCGCAGAGAGCGCCGCTGTGCAGTGCTACAAATGAGGCGAGTACCAGTCTGAGCCGACGCGTCATCATTCCTCTCGCTCTTGCTAAAACGGGTCGAACGTCGAAAACGAGTCTGTTCTGAAATGCTCTAACGCGGCGCCCGGTCGGGTGCGATCTCGTGGCCATCCTGTTTGTAGATCACCCCAGCGCGCATCACAAAATCGATCTTGCCCAGCAGCTGAATATTTTCAAGCGGGTTCCCCTTCACAGCAACCACATCCGCTTGCTTGCCGACGGTCACGCTGCCCAACTCGTCGTCATGCTTGATAAGTCTGGCGGCGTTGATCGTCGCCATCTGTACTGCATACATGGCCGGCACACTGGCCTGGACCAGCAGTGGGAAGTCGCGCCAGTTCTCCCCGTGCGGAAACACGCCTTCATCCGTACCATAGGCTAGGGTTACTCCATGCTGGTAAGCCGCGGCTACCGTTTTGAGGATCTGCGGGCCAACCAGCAGGGCCTTGCGGGTGACCGCAGCCGAGTAGGCGCCGGGAATCTTTGCCTTTTCTGTCACAAAGGTAGCCGTGTACATGGTGGGCACGTAATAGGTGCCGTGCTCCTTCATCAACTGCATCACCTGCTCGCTCATAAACGTGCCATGCTCGATGGAATCGACGCCACCCACGACCGCGCGTCGCATGGCCTCGGGCCCATGAGCGTGCGCGGCGACGGTGTAGCCATAATCGTGCGCGGTGACGACAATGGCGCGGATCTCCTCTTCCGTGAGCTGCGGATTATCGACACTCTTCGACTCGTCCTGCACGCCGCCGGAAGCAACTATCTTGATGCAGTCGACGTTCTGCTTATAGTGGAGACGCACCGCCTTGCGCGCGCTGTCCACACTATCCACAATGCTTTGCATGGGCCCTTCGTCCGGCTGCAGACCACGCTCCAGGCCATCTGTCGCGTCAGCATGGCCGCCGGTCGAGCCCAGTGCAGGCCCTGCAGCAAAGATGCGCGGACCCGGCACCCAGCCTGCATTGATCTGGTTACGCAGTGCGAGCACCTCGTAGTTGCGGTCGCCTAAGTCGCGCACCATGGTAAAGCCGCTCATCAGCGTGCGGCGCGCATAGATGGTGCTGCGTACGACCCAGTCCGCCTGGTTAAGCGTCATCTCCTCTGTAAAGCTGTTCTTCAGATCGGATTGCCCGGAGAGATGCACGTGCATGTCGGCCAAATCCGGGCATGCAGGTCTCCTCTGAAAGATCGATGGCTGTCGCGCCTGCTTTGCTCACAGCGCCGGGCAGCAACTCCGTGACATGTTCCCCGGTAAGCACGACGCTGGTTGCGCCGAGCAGCGTGCCGGCGAGCGTGTCGATCAGGTGGCCGCAGTGCAGCACGGTGGTGCCTGGCGCGGTTTGTGCGGAGGCAGAGCACGTGGTCGCAGCCAGCGCCGTGCAGAGAGCAGGAGCGAGAAGGAAAGAAACGCGAATCGTGTTGCCTCCAGGCGGACTTGAACGTCGAAGCAGTCGAGTGGCGCACTCGGTTGCACGCTAGCCGTTCGAGGCGGCTTGCTGATCGTTTGGAGAGTCCAAGATTAACGCATAACTCGATATACGCAAGCTGTAATTACAGGTGCCCGTATTTCTTCAAGGCTTCAAGCAGAGGCATGCCGTCGATAATGTCCGCCCGCGCGCCTGTTTCCGAGCGCGACCATGCAAGCACCTTCGTGGTCACCTCTCCTAGCAGTTGCTGCGGCACAAGAACCAGTCCGTCCGCGTCGCCGACCACAACATCGCCGGGCGTCACTCGCAGCCACTCCTCTAACGCACCACGCACCATGACCGGTATCTGTGATGCAGTGACCCGCCACCTGCCAATTCCTTGCGCCGGCGTCTGGTAGCGAGCCACCACCGGCATGCCGCACTCCTCCAGAAATGCCGTGTCCCGAACACCGCCATCGACCACGGCAGCAAGACAGCCGCGTGCCCGCATAGCGCTGGCCAGCAGATCCCCAAAGCAGCAGACACCCTTGGCGTCCATGCTCGCCCATACGGCGACGATACCCGCAGGCATTGCATCGATCGCAGCGAGTTTCTTCCGGTCGCCCCCTTCAAAGCGAACTGACTCGCCCGTGAGGGTGTAGGCCGGGCCGGCAAAGGCCACGGCCGCGCCGATCGGCCGCAGCCCATTGTCGAGCACCGGAGGCGCGAGTCGCATCGAATCAAACACGTCAGAGATCACCGCCGTACCAGCGGATCGAAGCGCTTCCAACTCACTTTGCATAAAGCTCCCGAACTTGTTTGCTGAATGATGAAGCTTAAGCCTACATGGGCTCCAGTAAAATGCGCCGGGTATGATGAGCGAGGGATCTATGATTCTTTTCCTGTCGGAAAGCGATGTGCAGGCGTTGATCACGATGCGGGAGACGTTACCGATCGTGGAGGCGGCCTTCGCGAGTCTGGCGCAAGGACAAGCCAAGCTGCTTGCCAGCGCGAGCCACACGCTGCCAGGCACCGCGGGCGTTCTGCGGGTGCTAGCCGCTAGCCTGCCGTCCGAGCAGGTCTTCGGATTGAAGACGCTGACCGGCTTTCCAGGCCGCCGGCTGGAAGGCGAGATCTACTTTGTCATTCTGCTTTTTGAGATGAAGACAGGCGCACTGCGGGCGGTTGTCTCCGCTAATCATCTAACCGGCCTGAGAACCGGGGCGGCAAGCGGTGTGGCAGCAAAGTATCTTGCCCGCGAAGATGCGCACTCGCTCGGTGTCGTCGGCGCGGGCATCCAGGCCTGGTACCAGGTGGAAGCTCTCGCCGCCGTTCGCGAGATCCGCACAGCTAAGATCTTCTGCCGCGAGAAGAGTAAGGCCGAAGCCTTCGCCGCGCGCCTGCGCCGGGAGCTCTCGGTAGACGCAGCGGCAGTCGAAAGCGCGGAAGAGGCAGTGCGCGGCAGCGACCTGGTCATTGCGGCCACCACCGCGTCGAGCCCCGTCATACAAGGAGCCTGGCTCAAGCCGGGGACGCACGTCAGCGCCATCGGCGCCAACACCCGCACCAAGCAGGAACTGGATGCGACCTGCTTTGCGCGTGCCCGCGTGGTAGCAGACGTGCGCGAACAGGTTCTTGGCGAATGCGGCGATCTGCGCAGTGCGCTTGAGAGTGGCCGGGTTGCTCCGGATGTGGTGTGCGCCGAGTTGGGTGAGTTGATTGAAGGCACCAGGCAAGGCCGCTCTTCGCCGGAGGAGATCACTCTCTTCAAGTCGGTAGGCGTGGCCTTGCAGGACGTAGCGGTAGCCGCATTTCTCTACGAAGCCGCGCAACGCCTCGGGTTCGGTGTTTCGATAGACGCGGCTTCGGCCATGCCGTATGTTGCGGGGTAAGCGTTGTGCATTTTCGCCCCGGTTTAGAGGACTGTGAAAGGTGTAGCCTGCTCTGATGAAAAAAGAAGACGACGTCGAGGTGCTTTCGATCGAGGGCCGCACGGTTCGCGTGACGCACCCTGCGAAGCTTTACTTTTCAGAGGAGGTAAAGCTCTCGAAGCTTGACCTGGTTCATTACTACCTGTCCATCGCGCCGGGCGCGCTTGCCGGCATCCGCGACCGGCCTTTTGTTCTCAAGCGCTTTGTCAACGGCGCCGCAGGTGAGCCGTTCTACCAGAAGCGCGCTCCTGCAGAGCGGCCGGACTGGCTCCGGACGGCGACCCTTTCGTTCCCCTCAGGCCGAACCGCGGAAGAGGTGGTCGTGGACGATGCGGCGGGACTCGCCTGGGTCGTCAATCTCGGCTGCATGGAGCTGCACCCCCATCCGGTGCGTTCGGGCGCGCTCGACACACCGGATGAGCTGCGCGTCGACCTAGATCCTGGTCCCGGTGTGAGCTGGGCTGACGTGCGCCTGGTTGCGCTCGAAGTGCAGTCTCTGCTTGCGGAGGTAGGGCTGCGTGGCTGGCCCAAGACCAGCGGCTCGCGCGGCGTGCACATCAACGTGCGCATCGAGCCTAAGTGGAGCTTCAGCGAGGTGCGGCGTGGGGCATTGGCTTTGTCGCGCGCTGTGGAGCGCCGTGCGCCAACGCTGGCCAGCTCCAAGTGGTGGAAGGAAGAGCGCCACGGCGTCTTCCTTGACTACAACCAGAATGCGAAGGATCGCACGACCTGCTCGGCTTACTCTGTGCGTCCCTTGCCCGATGCGCGCGTCTCCGCGCCACTCGAGTGGCACGAGGTGGCCGCGTGTGAGCCCGCAGACTTTACCGTGCTTAGCATGCCGGCGCGCTTTGCTACGCTGGGCGACCCGCATGCCGGCATGGATGAGGCGCCTGGTTCGCTAGATGCCTTGTTCGAGCTCGCCGAGCGGGATGAAGCAGCCGGATTAGGCGACGCACCCTGGCCGCCACACTTTCGCAAAATGGAAGGTGAGGCGCCGCGGGTCGCGCCGTCTCGCGCCCGTCCGGTGAAAGCTGTTGCCAGACTGCCAAGGACCAAGGCGCCCCTGTTAGTCATTGCCCACTCACCGGACAAGGCCGCTGCGCTCGATGGGCTGGAGCGTTGGAAAGCAAAGTATCCTGAGGCCGCTACGCTGCTAGCTGAGGATGATGTGCTGATCGACAGGATGCGCGGGCGGTCGTCCCTCTGGACGCGCATCCGCGTCAACCTGCGCAACGTGCCGGATGCTCTGCGCCCACTCCAGGAGACGCCTGATCCGGATGACGATCCGACCCGCGCTGCATCTTGACTCAGCGTCAGCGGCCCTCCGGAAAGATCGCCATCAACTCCTGCGGCGGCACAACTTCAAGCTGGGCATAGGTACACTCGCGTGGCTGCTTATCGACACGCCAGCGTCGAAACTGCGCCATGTGGCGAAATCGCCTGCCTTGCATGTGCTCATACGCGACCTCCAACACAAGCTCCGGTCGCAGCGGCTGCCAGGAGAGATCTTTGCCCTGGCTCCAGCGGCTCTGCCCGCCAGGCATGCGCTGGTCTTCTGCTGCTGCGTCGAGCTCTGCCCAGTGTGCCCAGGGGTGATTCACAAGCGCGTTTTCACGATAGGGCGCAAGATACTCGACCAACTCCTGCCTCGTCTCAAGAGAAAAGCTCGCGCAGACACCCACGTGCTGCAGAGCGCCTGCCTCGTCATAGAGCCCGAGCAACAGCGACCCGACTGCCGGGCGATCGCCTTTCTTGTACCAGCGGAAACCGGCCACAACGCAGTCGCAGTCGCGCTCGTGTTTAATCTTGTAAGTTGCGCGCTTGTTCGGTTCATACGTGCCTGTAAGTGGCTTGGCCATCACGCCATCCAGGCCCGCTCCCTCAAATCGCCCAAACCAGTCCGTCGCCAGCTTCGTGTCGCCGGTTGCAGGGGTTATATGCACCGGTGCGCGGGCCGACGCAAGCAGCGACTCAAGCTGTGCGCGCCGGCTCTCAAGTGGCTCTTCACGCAGGTCGCGGTCCCCTTCGCACAGCAGGTCGAAAAAGACGATCGAGGCCGGTGTTTGTTCGGCGAGCAGCAGCACGCGCGAGGCCGCCGGATGAATGCGCAGTTGCAGCGCTTCAAAGTCGAGCCCGCCCTCGCGCGCGATGACGATCTCGCCGTCGAGCACGCAGCGCAACGGCA
Organism: uncultured Acidobacteriaceae bacterium; assembly: GCA_964245415.1. Taxonomy (GTDB): domain Bacteria; phylum Acidobacteriota; class Terriglobia; order Terriglobales; family Acidobacteriaceae; genus EB88. The sequence continues at coordinate 21,027 of CAXTMM010000009.1, forward strand.
GCATCGATTTGAGCGGATCAAGCAGCTCGGGAAAGTAACGGTTGAGCGACTTTTGGTCGCGGCTCTGGATCAGGACTTCATCGCCGTCCCGGAAGATCAGCGCGCGAAAGCCATCCCACTTCGGTTCGAACAGGCACGTGCCGTCAAGCGGTATCTGGGCCATGCGCTTGGCGAGCATCGGCAGAATGGGCGGGTTGACTGGCAGCTGCACGACTTATGCTAACCCGCGAAGATCAGAGGACGCGATAGCATGTTCAGCGTAGATCAGTGAAACGCAGGCAAGGTGCTTGGCCGCGCATGAGGCAACCGCCCCATGCGCCGGAGGACCGCCTCACCTGTTAGGATGGCGTGTTGATGACCACTATCAACAGCCGGCGTGAACTTCTTCGACTTGGCAGTGCGGGCGTGGCGACACTCGCTATCCCCGCTATGGCATCCCGTGCGACGGCCGAGACTACCGGCGTCTCGCAGGTTGCCTTTGACGTGCGACGCTACGGTGCGACCGGCGATGGCAAGACTGTCGATACCCTTGCCGTCAATCGTGCGATCGATGCGGCGGCAGCGTCTGGTGGCGGGCTCGTCGTCTTTCCTGCAGGAACCTATGTGTGCTTCTCAATCCACCTGAAAAGCAACGTCCATCTTGAGCTGCAGCAAGGCTCGATTCTGCTTGCCGCTGACTCGCCCTTACCCGGCGAGCAAACCGGCTATCGCGGCGGCGCCTACGATGCGGCCGAACCGAAGACAGCTTGGGATGCCTACCAGGACTATGGTCACAACCACTGGCACAATTCTTTGCTCTGGGGCGAGGATATTCACGACCTCAGCATCACCGGCCCGGGGCTGATCTGGGGTAAAGGGCTCTCGAACGGGCGCGGCGGCAAAGGCGACACTGCGCCCTTCCTCGCCGAGCAGGCCGGGGTAGGCAACAAGGCCATCGCGCTCAAGAACTGCCGCAATGTGCTGCTGCGGGACTTCTCGATGCTCAAGGCCGGTCACTTCGGCCTGTTGTTGACCGGCGTCGACAACGTGACTATCGATAACCTTAAAATCGATACTGATCGCGATGGCATCGATCTCGATTGCTGCCAGAATGTGCGCGTGTCGAACTGCACGGTCAACTCGCCCTGGGATGATGGTATCTGCCCTAAGTCAAGTTATGCGCTGGGGTATGCGCGACCTACCCGTAACCTGTCGATTACCAACTGCTATGTTACCGGCTGCTATCACTTAGGGTCGGTGCTCAATGGAACTTTCAAGAAGTACGAGCCTGGCAGTGGCGTCCCGCAGACCGGACGCATTAAGTGCGGCACTGAGTCAAACGGCGGATTCATCAACATCACCATCAGCAGCTGCGTCTTCGAGGGCTGCCAGGGGTATGCGTTCGAGTCAGTCGATGGTGCGCTGATTGAAGACATTACCATCACCAACACGACAATGCGTGATCTGGTCTCCTCACCGGTTTTCATGCGCCTCGGCTCGCGCCTGCGTGGTCCAAAAGAGAGCACCAAACCGGGGACGCTCCGGCGCATTCTCATCAGTAATCTGGATTGCTTCAATGCGCCGATACAGTACAGCTCGATTCTCAGCGGGATTCCTGGCTACGCGATAGAAGATGTCAAATTCTCAAACATATACGTGCAGACGGATGGCGGCTCGCAGGAAGCCGTAGAGCTCCCAGCCGAGCTCGAAGCCAAGTACCCTGAACCCAACATGTTCGGCACTACGCCGGCGCATGGTTTTTTCCTGCGCCATGTGCGCGATCTCGAGATGAGCCACGTGGAGATAGCGACTGCAATCCCCGATGCCCGGCCAGCGTTTTACTTGGCGGATGTCGCGAAAGCCGACTTCTTCGCGATCACTGCAGCACGCGGTCCCCAGGGCGCATTTGCACTGCATGGCGTCAAAGACATGCGTGTTGGCTGGAGCCGCGCAGCGGCAGACGCGACGATCGCGAGCGTTGACCACAAAGTGATCTAGCACACCGCACTGGGGCTTGTACTCGGCGCCTGGGTGGGCGCCGCTGAAACACTCCGCCACGATTTTGCGTCTACGGATTACATCAGGTTCAATCCTCGTGCAGAGTGGTGTTACAACAGCATGCGGGTACCCGGCTCGCTAACTCAGGCTTACCAGCAAGATCACTATCATGGTGCAAACTACTACGACTTTACGCAGAGCTTCTGTGCCTGATGGCGCGGTAGACGATCGCGTTGGGCATCAAACACGCCGACTTCACCTCGCCCGAGTACGCCAAGCTTGACAAGATCAGCGAGAAGAAGTGGGAGAAGTGCCGCGGCTTGGCCTTTCATTCGGCTAACACCGCGCCGCAGGCGAGGGGGAACAATCGCGCCGGCCGATCTGATCGCGCTCTTGGTCCACATAGGGAGCAACAATGGCCACCTGCTGCTCGATGTTGGCCGGAGGCGGATGGGACCATTCCGCCGGCGCAAATGGACCGGCTACGCAAGCCCGGCGCGTGGATGCGACAGAACAATGATGCAATCTACGGAACCCACCCTGGACACGGGCAGAAGGCAAACCGTCCGACGGCGGCGAACGGCGATGTGCGCGAAAGGTAACCAGGCTCTACGCAATCCTGTTGACGCGCCCCGGGTACGCAGAGCGTCACCCTGCTCGACGTCGCGGCCCGGACCGGCTCGGACATTCGGCTGCTCGGATTGACCGAGACACTCCATTGGTCGGCGGAAGGCAAGGACCTCAAGGTAAACACTGACGCTGCCGGGAGAATATGCGTGGGTTCTTGAGCCGCAAAATGCTTCATAACGATCCAAGCGCTTTTTGAGAAAACGGCGCCGGCTCAGCCCTCACCTTGCCGTATCGGTTACTATGTTCCTCATTCAGGGCAGTGGCTTCCCGTCTGAAAGGCTCTTAGTGACTCAGCAAACACACCCCAGGCGGCCCCGTGGGCGCGTCGTCTTCGCATGTCTCGTCCTGCTGCTTGCCAGCGCATTTGCGCTGGCTGCGCACGCCCAAAGCCCTGCGGCTCCGACCGCCGACCTTCCCGATCCCGCCATCGACGCGATCTGGCAGCATGCCAGTTCCGCCTACGATGGCCGTCGCAATGAACTGCTCGCAGACGTAGACCACGCCATCGCAGCAGGTCCATACCGGGCGGACTGGCAGTCGCTCTCCCAATCCGAAGTCCCCGAGTGGTACAAGGACGCAAAATTTGGCGTCTTCATCCATTGGGGCGTGTACTCGGTGCCGGCCTTTGGCAGCGAGTGGTACCCGCGCCTGATGTACATCCAGGGCTCGCCCGAGAACCTGCACCAGGTCGCCACCCATGGTCCGCTGACTCAGTTCGGCTACAAGGACTTCGTCCCCATGTTCAAGGCTGAGCACTACGATCCTGACGCCTGGGCCAAGCTTTTCAAGTCGGCCGGCTTCAAATATGTCGTGCCGGTATTCGAACATCATGACGGATTTGCGATGTACGACAGCGGCCTGTCCGACTGGACGGCTGTCAAAATGGGTCCGCACCGTGATCTGGTTGGTGATCTCGCCAAAGCCATTCGTGCGCAGGGGCTGCACCTCGGCGCGTCGTCGCATCGCGTCGAGCACGACTGGTTTCTTGAGGGTGGACGGCACCAGGACTCCGACGTAAATGATCCCAAGTACGCGGCCTTTTACGGTCCTGCCCATCCGCAGCACGGAGCCGAGGAAGGGCTGATCGATAATTGGACCTATGTCAGCCAGCAGTGGGTCGACGACTGGCTTGCCCGCGACGCAGAGATTGTCGAGAAGTACCACCCCGACCTCATGTACTTCGACTGGTGGATCGGACAGCCGGATGTACGCCGCAACCTGGCCAGGTTTGCCGCCTTTTACTACAACGACTCGCTTGCCGGAAAACGGCCGATGGGCGTGGTCAATTACAAAATGTATGCGATGGAGACCGGCGCGGGCGTGCTCGATCTGGAGCGCGGACAGTTGCCCGGAATCCGCAAGCTTTACTGGCAGACCGATACCTCGATCAGCAACAAGAGCTGGGGTTACATCGAGAACGACACTTTCAAGACGCCCCAGTTTGTAGTGCATCAACTGGCCGACATCGTCAGCAAGAATGGCAATCTGTTGATCAACATCGGGCCCAGGCCTGACGGGACCATTCCCGAGCCGGTGCAGCATGTGCTGCTGGACGTAGGCGCCTGGCTTGAGGTGAACGGAGAAGCAATCTATGGCACAAGGCCGTGGCGCGTCTATGGCGAAGGGCCGACGCAGGTTGAGGCAGGCCAGTTTCACGATACAGATACCAAGCCGTATACCGCCGAGGATTTCCGCTTTACGACTAAGGGCGACACCTTGTATGCGATCGAGCTTGGTTGGCCAACAACACGAGAGGTGACCATTCACTCGCTTGGCGACCTGGCGGGTAGTCAGAAGGTGCACTCGGTTGTGCTGCTGGGTTCGCAGGCAAAGATCAGCTTCGACCAGCAGGCAGACGGTCTGCACCTCAAATTGCCAGTAGAACCGGGGGGCAAGATCGCATATGCGTTCAAGGTGCAGTTCAAGTAGCCAGGCCCGAGCAGCTGGAATGTTGCAAGCTCCGCGTCAAGCGAGATGCGGGCTCACGCGCCCATGCGATTCTTGCAGCAAAGAGGACCTATTCTGCGCCGAGCGATCGGGTGTAGGAACAAACCACATGCCGCTCGATTGGCACACGTCTACACGATCATGGATAATAAGCGCCTTTGAGAGTGGATCACGAACTCTGCTCTGGAGGAATGACTCGTTATGCATGTTTCGCCCCTACTGGCCTACGCACTTGCACAGCCGGGCACTACTTCCGGCGCAGACGACGGCCGTATTTACCTGTGGATTGCCATTGCCGTGGCTCTGCTGGCTTTGGCCTTCGCCTTTGTCCTGGCTCGCGGAGTCATCGCGTCTGATTCCGGCACACCGGATATGCAGGCCATCTCAAACGCGATTCGCGAGGGCGCCGAGGCGTTTCTCAAGCGCCAGTATCAAACTATCGGAGCTATCGCCCTGGTGCTCGCGGTAGTCGTATTTGTCGGCTATCACCTGTCGACCCGCACCGCGCCCTACGCGGCAAAGACGGTGATCAGCTTTCTGGTTGGGGCTGTATGCTCGGGGCTGGCCGGGTTTACCGGGATGTACTGCTCGATCCGCGCAAATATCCGAGCTGCCTCTGCGGCGCGGACAAGTCTCGACCGCGCGCTCAAGATGGCATTACGCGGCGGCGCTGTCACCGGGCTTGTGGTGGTGGCACTATCACTGCTTGGGGTGGCCTCTCTCTTCCTGCTCTTTGGCGGTCTCGACAATCCGCGCGGAGTCCCGTACCAGCTGGTAGGCTTTGGCTTCGGCGCGTCGCTGGTAGCACTCTTTGCGCAGCTTGGCGGCGGCATCTATACCAAGGCCGCCGATGTTGGCGCGGACCTCGTGGGTAAGGTCGAGGCCGGCATTCCTGAAGATGACCCCCGCAATCCGGCTGTCATTGCGGACCTGGTCGGCGACAATGTAGGCGACTGCGCCGGGCGCGGCGCGGATATCTTCGAGTCAACGGCGGCTGAAAACGTAGGCGCTATGATTCTCGGCGCGGCGCTTTATCCTGTCTTCGGGCTGCGCGGCATCCTGTTCCCGCTGATCGTGCTGGCCATCAACCTCATGGCCAGCATCGTAGGAGTCCTCGTCGTCAAAACCAATGAGACAGAAGACCCGATGCGGGCATTGAACCGCGGCTTCTATGTAACCTCTGCGCTCGCGCTGCTGGGGTTTGCGGCAGCAGTATACGGCATGCTTAATGGTCCAGGCGTGCAGCCTTTATGGTTGCTGGCCTGCGGCATTGTAGGGTTAATTACAGCGTTCCTTTTCGTCTGGATCACCCAGTACTACACTGAGGCCAAATATAGGCCCGTGCAGTCGATCGTTAAGGCTTCGCTCACTGGTCCAGCGACGAACATCATCAGCGGCCTCGCCGTTGGCATGGAGACGCCTGCTATGCCGGTGGTGGTCATCTCGGCGGCTCTGCTGCTCAGTTATTACTTCGGCGTGCAAGGGCTCGCCGGTATAGCCGATGTTAGTAACTACGCCAAAGGTATTTACGGAACAGCAATCGCCACCATGGGGATGCTGAGTTGCGCCGCTTACATCCTCGCCATGGATACGTTCGGACCGATCACCGACAACGCGGGCGGCATCATCGAGATGTCGAACCAGGATGAATCGGTCCGCGACCGCACCGACAAGCTGGACTCCGCCGGGAACACGACGAAGGCCTTAACCAAGGGATACGCGGTCGGCTCAGCTTCGCTCGCTGCTTTTCTTCTCTTCTCCGCCTACCTTGAGGAAATTCGGACAATCGTCGATCAGAAGATCGTCAATGCCGGTGCCAGCGGCTACATGCCGCATGGATGGACGTTCACCGACGTCAACCTGGCCGAAGTCCCGGTCTTTGTCGGCGCACTGCTTGGCGCGACACTGACTTACCTCTTCAGTTCGATTGCGATCAAGGCAGTCGGACGCACAGCGCAGATGATCGTGCAGGATGTGCGCGACCAGTTCCGCGAAAATCCCGGCATCATGGCCGGTACTTCAAAGCCCAACTATGCGCGTTGCGTTAACATCGTCACCGGCGCAGCGCTCAAGGAGATGGTGGTTCCCGGCTTGCTCGCGGTCGGACTGCCGGTTGCGGTTGGCCTGATCTTCCGCAATTTCAGCCCGAGCTACCAGGCTGTCGCCGCCATCGTCGATGTGGGTAGAACGCTTGCTGTGCCTGCGATCAATGGTGTCCCGGTAAACCTGGCGGGAGCCAAGGCTGTGGCGGGCTTGCTCATGGTGGGTACCATCGCCGGCGTCCTGCTCGCCATGCTGATGAACAACGGGGGCGGGGCCTGGGATAATGCCAAGAAGTTTATCGAGACAGGCGCATATGGAGGCAAGCGCTCAGACGCGCACAAGGCAGCAGTAGTAGGCGACACGGTCGGTGATCCGTTTAAGGATACCGCCGGCCCGAGCCTGCATGTGCTTATCAAGCTGCTGGCTACGATTACGCTCGTGCTGGCGCCGCTCTTCGTTTGATCCGTCGTCATGCTGGCACCGGGTGAGCGTCCTGGTGTCAGCCGGCGACAAAGTTACTGTGCGCTGCTAACAGCCTTTTCTTCAACGATAACCACACCCCAGGGCGCGATCGTGCTCTGCTTGCCGGACGCAAAAGCGTCGCCGGTAAGCAAGTCTGTTCCTCCGCCATAGGTGTAAGTGACCATAGCCGGCGCGCTTGAGTAGTTGAGGTAGTAGTGCATGGCGCGACCGCTATGACTTATCCCGTGCTTGACGCGAACGCTCTCCGGGAGTTGTTGATCGGGTCCTCCCAGACCCGCACCGTGCAGCGCGTCCAGGATGATCGCCTGCTGGATCTTGTCTGACAGCATAGTGCCTTCATACATCAGCGTGCCCGAGCCAAACTGGTTTAAGGTTATTGCTGGCCAGCGACCAAAGAAAGGATGATCGTAATAAGCAAGCGGCTTGGCCGTTTCAACCTGCAGAAACTCGGCCCACGCGCTGACCTTGTTCTCCTCTCCAGCGTGAAACGGATCATTCTTGAGAGCAAGCGGTTTCTCAAGATTTGAAAACTCCTGGTAATTGAATCCAGCTGCCTGCCTCAGCGGCCCGGGCGCACGCTGCCAGCGTACAACCGAGTTCTCATTTGTGAACCCGCTCTTGAACGTCATCACCACATGGCCCCCATTATGCACATAGTCAGCAATGCTCTGGAGCAGCGCATCATCGGCGACATAGAGCGCCGGCACAATCAGCAACTTGTACTGCGCGAGTTCGGCCGGAGATACATTCGGAAAAACTATGTCGGTTCCAACATTAGCCATGTACAGCGCACGATGCAGCTGTGACAGCATCTCGTTGTAACTACCGGCCGCCTTGCCCGGCTCCCAGCTACTGGTTTGCTGGCGATCAAACGGCATAAAGCTGATACCGTTTGCTGAGTCGACACTGTAAAGAATGGCAACCTTGTTGTTGATCTTCATGTCAGCTAACTCAGGGCCTACCCTCTTTAACTCGTGCGCAATCTGGGCAACTTCGGCATACGCGCGATTGGGCTCAAGGTCGTGACTCAGCAAACCTTTCCAGTACGTCTCCTGTCCCGCGTGAATCGAGTGCCAGTGCCAGTACTCAACCATGTTCGCCCCGCTCGAAACATCGGTGTAAACATCAAGCCGCAGCTGTCCGTCATACGGCGGATACTGCCCGGCCGAATCCCAACCGAGCGTCTGCGCGTTGGTCTCGGTCACGAGGAAGTTCCGATGCTTGAGCGATCGCGAGTAGTCGCCCTGCAGCGCCTGCCAGGCGCCGTCAAAATGCTCCTGGGTGCCATGATAGGGATTGTTCGCGACTACATCGAGCGACGCGGCCACTGCCGGTTCATCCACGTCGGATTTCATCATGCTACCGAAGTCCTGGGTAACAAACTGGTCTGGCCGGCGCGACTTACGCACTAACTCGGCTTGCCAGGCCAGGTAGCGCGCGACGCGAATCTGCTGCCAGCGCGTCCACTCTAACTTGTAACTCGTACTGGTCGCATTATCGCGCGTTGGCATATCAGCCCAGTCATTTACGTCTTCGCCCCAGTAATTTAAAAACCATGCCTTGTTCAGCGCATCTGTAGTGCGAAATTTCTGCTTTAGATGATCGACGAAACCGCTGAAAATGTCAGGATTTGATGCGCCATTGGAGCCAGTCTCATTATCAATTTGCCAGCCGATGACAGCAGGATTGTTCTTGAAGTGTTCAACCATGTTGGTCATAATCCGTTTGGCATAAAAGCGAAATCGCGGGTTGTCATAGTCGATATTCTGCCGCATGCCGTAGCCAACATAAGCTCCGCCAAGCGGACGTCCGATTATCTCCGGATGAGCCTTAGCCATCCACGTCGGGATCGAATAGGTAGGCGTTCCCATGATGACCTTGATCTTCGCCTTCCCCATCGCGTCGACGACACGATCCATCCAGGCGTACTCGAACTGTCCATCGGCAGGCTCCCAAAGGCTCCACGTTGACTCACCCATGCGCACCACTGTTATGCCTGCCTCTTCCATCAGTGCCACATCTTTGTTCAGCCGCCCAGGCTGCAGATCTGCTGGCATGTACTCGTTGTAGTACGCTGCGCCATACAAGATGGTGGGCATCGATGCGCCCGGTGTTTGCGCCCTGCTCGAGTTGCATAGGAGCAACGATGCAAGTGTAGAGGCCAGGGCAATGCTACTGACGATGCGTAATCGCATGACAACTCCTTTAACTGCGTTTCTAGAATTGTTGGTTGAGTGTCACAGTAATCGATCAAGTACTGGTAAGTCGCTGTTCATAACTATTGAACGCCTGAAGGCGCCGTAGTACCGAAGTCGGCAACTCGTGGTTTGCTGCAACAGGTTGGCCGAAGTTCACACCATCCACCTGTTCCGGCTAGGGCTGGCGACCCCAGAAGGTGGTCGCACCGGGAGGCCTGTTCAGACCTCATCCCGCAGTTGTGCTGCTTGCACCGGCTGCACACTCGCGATCAACGATAGCTGGTTAGACTTGAGTGGTGACGGCTACACTGGCTATACTCCGGCTCCAAAAGAGAGAGCGATGCGTGCATACCTGAAAAGACCCCTGATAAACGCCTTGCCCATGCTGCTGGCCGGCTTTGCCGTCGCCGTTCCCGCGCAGGTCCCGCCCAAGTCACTCTCGATGCCGGCCTCCGTGCCCGGCCGGACTTGGATCGTGCGGTCCGACGCCTACACCCAGCTGCTGCTCGAGGTGCAGCTCAAGCATGGTCCAGAAGGCGCGTCCGACGAGGGGCTGAGCCAGTATGACAAGGAAATCACCATCCTGACCCGCGAGGATGAGGACCTGGCCCGGCACGAAAACGAGGCGGCTTTGGCCAAGATCAAGGCCGCAGCAACGATAGAAAAGGACCCGCGCGTGAAGCAGGATCTCCAGATCCTGATCCACTCGACCGAGCTGCAGTTTCGCACCGACGACTACGCGCGCGCACACCAGGTACCGTTCATCAACGCGCCAGAGCTGGTCTTTTCCGGCCTCCAGGGTTTGCTCGACGACCAGACTGCGCCCGACCGCCGTCCTGCCGCGGTCGTTCGTCTGAATAGGTATGCGGGGCTCGAGCCAGGCTTTACCCCCGCGACCGAGCTGGCCAAGCGCTACATCACTACCCAGATGGCGGTCCCCGACGCGGTGTACCCATCGCGCATCCGCGTGGAGACCGAGCTGGGTCGCAATAGCAACTACATCGACGGCATCGCCGATCTCTTTCGCAAGTACAAGCTTACCGGTTGGGAGCCCGCCTACGCCAAGCTCAAGGGCGAGCTTGTTGAGTATGACACTTGGCAGCGCGCAACCGTGCTGCCGCATGCGCGCACCGACTTCCGACTGCCGCCCGAGGAGTACGCGCTCTCGCTCGAAGGCTACGGCATTGACATCCCGCCCGCGCAGCTGGCCGCCATGGCCCACCAGGCGTTCGACGAGCTGCAGGCCGAGATGGCTCCCATCGCCGCCCAGATCGCCGCCGACCGTCACCTGCCCTTGTCCGACTACCGCGACGTTATCCGCGAGCTCAAGAAGAAGCAGCTCACCGGCGATGCGATCCTGCCCTTCTACACCAACCGTCTGCACGAAATTGAAGCCATCATCACCGCGCAGCACATCGTCACACTGCCCAACCGCCCCGCGATCATCCGCCTCGCCACCGCAGCCGAGACCACGCAGATCCCGGCGCCCCACATGCAGCCGCCGCCATTTCTCAACAACACCGGCCAGCGAGGAGTATTCATCCTGCCGCTCAACCTGCCTGCAGCAGCCGGAGGCAAAGCCGGGGTCTTTGATGACTTCACCTTCGACGCTGCCTCCTGGACGCTCACCGCACACGAGGCGCGGCCCGGCCATGAGCTGCAGTTTGACTCCATGGTCGAGCAGGGTGTCTCGAAGGCCCGCGCGCTCTTCGCGTTCAACTCGACAAATGTGGAGGGCTGGGGCCTCTACTCCGAATTCCTGATCAAGCCCTACATGCCCCTTGAAGGCCAGCTCGTCTCGCTCGATCACCGTCTGCAACGCGCAGCCCGCGCCTTTCTCGATCCCGAGCTGCAAGCCGGCAAGGTCACACCGGCTGAAGCAAAGGCTCTGCTGATGCACGAGGTAGGCCAATCGGACGCACTTGCGCAATCGGAGGTGGAGCGATACACGTTCAAGATGCCAGGCCAGGCAAGTAGTTACTTCTACGGCTACACCAAGCTCATCGCCCTGCGCCACGACACCGAAGCCGCGCTGGGCCCCCGCTTCAACCAGCAGCATTTTCACAACTTCATTCTGAGCCAGGGCTTGCTGCCGCCAGACCTAATGCGGAAAGCTGTGATGGAGGATTTTGTCCCAAGGGAGAAGGCCGGGAGTTAGCGTGAGCGGGCTTGCGCTCATCCTTTAACTCTCAACCGGCCACGCGTTCGATACATCAGGAGGGCGATCCCGCAATTCAACGCGTTCGCAACGACCGTAGCGGGTAGCCACACATATAAGGGCCACCATGCCTCCGGCCTGTTCCCCAAGCCTTGCCGGTGACAAAGCGCATAAAACATCGCGCACAAGGGCGGCACCAGCACGATCAGCTCTTCCGTTGTAATTGTCAGCATGGCGTGCCACAGGCCATCTTGGCTTTGTAGAGTTTCCGAATCCTCCCAGACTACTGGTGCCTTTGGCAGGTGCGGGGCAAGCTCCTCACGTTGGAAGATTGCAAGTGCCGCAACCACACGTTCATTGTTATGAATCAGCCAGTTCGCACCGAGCGCCACGTATGCGAGCAGTAGGGCAAAGCCAATCAGGATAATTGTCTTCTCTGGATCAACCACTGCCAGATCTTCCTTCGTGTGCTTATAAATGACTTGATAGGCCCAAGACGCCAAAGCGGCCACGCCGAGCAGGTAACCAGCAAGGGTCTGATTCACAAACCGAACCTTCTCCAGAATCTCACCACGTGCTAGATCCAAATACTTCAGTGCTGCCTCTGACTCAGTCATTGGTCACCCCTGCTCGACTGCCGGCCAAGTACCGTAAAGCTAATACGATCGCGTGCCGCTGATCAAGCCCTTTCTTCCACGGAGGGGAGAGGACTTTAACGTTCTTGCGTTCGGCTGGTGCCAAATCGCCGAGTCACTCAGAGCGAACGGAAAACAGTAGCACACCCTAATACCCCGAGTTCCTGGCGAGTCAAGCTCCTTGAACAATTTCTCAATTGAGCCCTGTGCCACGCGCTGGCTCGACGAAATGGCCTTTGTGCTGAGCAACGCAGCGGCCGCTCATGCCTTTGCACCAAAGGTGCCGCTGCCTTGACGGCTAGCCTTCCGCGAAAGGATGGTTCAGCGAAGAGCTAGGCCCAGTAAAGAGCTTCGCCCCATCCTCGGTAAGATACATATCATCCTCAAGCCGAATTCCAAACTCCCCCCGCAAATAAATCCCTGGCTCGTCAGAAAACGTCATATGCGGCGCCAGCAGCAGCGTATTTCCCTGAACCAAATAAGGCCACTCATGCCCATCCATCCCGATCCCATGCCCAACGCGATGAGTGAAGTTCGCGTACCCAGGCGCATAGCCCGCATCAACGATAACCTTCCGCGCAGCCGCATCCACCGCCTCGCATGCCACACCAGGTCGAGCCGCGGCAAGCGCAGCACCTTGCGCCCGGTGCACCGTATCAAAGCAGCGCAGCATCGCGTCCGAAGGTTTGCCGTAAACAAACGCGCGAGTAATGTCAGACTGATACCCCTCTACCATGCAGCCATCATCAATTAAAACCATGGCGCCTTCGCGAATCGTCTGCGGCTTAATCGACCCGTGCGGCAACGCGGAGTACTCGCCAGTCTCGCAGCTTGCGTCGCCCGGAAACCCGACTCGTTCATACGCCGCACTGATGAGCGCCGAAAACTCATGCGTGGACATACCCGGGTGCCCAGCGCGCCAGGCTGCCTCATACACCTGCAGGGTGACGTTGTTAGCCAGATGCATGAGCGCAAGCTCGGTCGGAGACTTGATACTGCGGCACCCTTCAGTAATAGGCCGAGCGTTGACAAGCGTGGCGCCCGGCACCGCGCGGCCCAGTCCCGATGCAAAGACATAGGGCATCGTCTCTTCGATCCCAAGCTGTCCGCCGATGAGCGACGCGTCTTGCAAGCCCGCAGCCACGCGCTCATACGGGCTCTCATTCTCCTGCCAGGTGTAAAGCCGGGTGTGCGCCATAGCCGGAACAAGCGCCAGCCGCTCCTGCAGCCGCTCTTCCTCAAAGGCCGGACACACCGCGAATGGCTCACCTTTGACCGGAACCACAACCAGCGTCATGCGCTCGCTGTTGCCCCAGCGAACGCCGGTGAAATAGTTGAGCGTGGTTCCACCTGCCATGCAGATCGCCGCAAAACTCTTCTGCGCCATCAGCTCGCGAGCACGCGCAATGCGGGCTTCGCGCTCTTGGCTCGTGATTGGCTTCGCTTCGGACCGGCGATCCTTGAGTGCCGCAACTGATGGTGGTAGCGCGACAGGCTGGCTCTGCGCTTGTGCGAGAGCAGGAAGAAGCGCAGCAGGCGCAGCAAGGGCGAGAGTGGAAAGAACAGCTCGGCGTGTAGTCGTCATCGTAGCCGCATCATAGCGCGAGTCTGCTCCCCATATGCATCACGCGTCAGAACAAACTCCATTTACGATGCAGAAGGCAAGTAACTATCTCCTGACCAGGACTTACCAGTGCCGCAGCTAAAAGCCACCCGTGAGCGCATCGAAGCCTCGACACCCGATAACCCCAGGCTCGCGCGCGAGTTAGGCCTCTTTGACTCGACCATGCTGGTGATGGGCGGCATCGTCGGCGCCGGGCTCTTCATCAATCCTTACGTCGTTGCCGAACGCGTGCACTCGCCGGTGCTGATTCTTGCTGCGTGGGCGGCCGGCGGTGTAGTCGCCATGCTGGGCGCCTTTGTCTATGCGGAGCTCGCCGACCGTATGCCGAACACCGGCGGCGAGTACGCCTACCTGCGCGACTGCTACCACCCGCTGGTCGGCTTTCTCTTTGGATGGGTGACACTGCTGGTCGTGATGACCGGCGGCATGGCTGCGGTTGCGGTCACCTTCGCGCGATATTTCCTGGTCTTAGCCGGCCCGTCAGTTTCCGGCCTCTCCGAGCACACCGTCGTGCTGGCTACGCTGCTCATCCTCACCCTGGTCAACTGCTGCGGCGCACGCTTTGGCAGCCATCTGCAAAGCCTCTTCATGGTGCTCAAGATCGCGGTAATCCTGTCGGTCATTGCCGCCGGGCTTTTCCTCATTGCGCACCCATTCCCGATACTGCATCCGGTGCTGCCCACCGACGATCATAAAACGAATCTTGTCACAGCATTTGGCTCAGCAATGATCCCGGTCCTCTTTGCCTACGGCGGCTGGCAAACTTCCAATTACATCGCAAGTGAAATTCGCGATCCGCGCCGTAACTTAACACGCGCACTTATGATAGGCGTAGCCGGCGTTATCGTTCTTTATCTCGCGATGAACGTTGTATGTGTGCGCGCCTTAGGTGCACAGGGACTTGCCGCTACCAGCATCCCGGCAACTGAGGTCATGCGGCTCGCGCTCGGCACCCGCGGCGCGCGACTGGTCGCCTTTGGCATAGCATTATCGACGCTCGGTTTTCTTAGCCAGGCCATCCTCACCGGACCACGCGTATATTTCGCAATGGCCGAGGACGGGCTCTTCTTCAAGAGCGTCGCGCGCGTCACGCGTAACACAAAGGTGCCCGCGGTCGCCATCATTCTCCAGAGCTGCTGGACGGCAGTAATCGCCCTAAGTGGCACCTATGAGCAGATACTTAACTATGTTGTCTCAACTAACTTCATTTTTTTCGGCCTCTCTGCTACCTGCTTGTTTGTACTGCGCCGGCGCGATGCGCATAACTTAAATGCAGGCAAGGCAGGCTTCCGCGTTCCCGGTCATCCGTGGACGACGCTGCTTTTCATCCTGGCCTGCTGGCTTGTGGTTGGCAATGTTGTCTACACCTATACGGCCAACAGTCTGGTTGGCTTTGCCTTCCTCATGCTAGGCCTACCGGTTTACTTTGCCTGGTCTAAACTGAAACAAGGGAGCAACCGCACCGCATGAGTCTCACCCGCCCGCACAGCTACTCCGCTTACATGGAGTTCGCCAAGCTCGAATCATCTGCGAAGTTCAACCTCGCTACCAGCGGGGTTATGAACTGCACGCTCGGCGAGTTAGGACTTAGTCTCGACGAACTATCCCAGCTCGACATACACGGGCCGGATGCGTATGGGCACCGGCCTTTGCTTCAGGCGATTGCGGAGATGAAAGGCGTCACGCCTGATTGGGTGGTTGAGGCGGCCGGAACTTCGATGGCCAACCATCTTGCCATGTCTGCCCTGTTCGCACCGGGCGATGAGGTACTTATCGAGGAACCAACGTATGGCCTGCTTCTTTCCACGGCAAAATATCTCGGCGCAAATATTCGTCGCTTCCAGCGACGCTTTGAAGATAATTACGCGCTTGATCCGGATGAGGTCGCAAAGCAACTTACTGCCCACACTCGACTGATCGTGCTCACTAACATGCATAATCCTTCGAGCGCGCAGGCCAACCAGGAGAGTCTACGCTGGGTAGGCGAACTTGCTGCGCAGGTTGGCGCACGGGTGCTGGTCGACGAGGTGTATCTCGAAATACTCCATCATCCCTCCGTGGCCAGCTGCGTGCACTTCGGGCCGCACTTTGTCGCCACAAGCAGCCTGACCAAGGCATACGGATTAAGTGGCTTGCGCTGCGGATGGATTCTCGCCGAACCTGTGCTGGCCAGGCGCATGTGGAGGCTCAACGACCTGTTCTCAGCCACGCCCGTGCATCTGGCGGAAGTGCTCAGCATGTCTGCGATCAAGCGGCTTGCCTTCTTCAGGCAACGTGCCGACGCATTGCTCAGTAGCAATCGCAGTGCGCTCGTCGAGATGCTTGGTGAGCATCCGGCGATTGAGCTAGTGATGCCAGCTGTAGGCACGACAGCCTTTCCAAGGCTGCGGCAGGGAGATGTCCTGAACTTCTGCAGATTTCTGCGCGAGCGTTATGAAACAAGTGTCGTGCCGGGCAATTACTTTGAGCGTGACCAGCACTTCCGGATCGGCCTTGCCGGCAATACTGAAATGACACGCCAAGGATTAGCTCGACTTGCAGAGGCGCTCTACAGCTGGGTGGCAGTAAATGCGCCGGCTGTCGCTAAGTAAACGGGCACGGCTCTCGTAACTAGAGGGTCGGCCACTCAGATTGGAGTGGGAGGGATACTTACTTTTAGGATCGGGAGGCAGGCAAAGAAAGCAATCGCCATGCTAAGTGGACCTACTGCATGTAAAGCACTTTTTAAACGTACAAAAACCCTATGCTAACAAACGTCTTGTCATACTAGACATTTTCAACCAGACCGCGTGCTGCCCACCCGCCATCGACAGGCAGGTTAATACCCGTGATGTAGCTCGATGCCGGATCGCACAGAAATGCAACCGCGTTGGCAACGTCCTCCGGCTGGCCCCAGCGATCAAGCAGTGTATGGCGGGTGCGTGCGGCGTGAAGAGCGGGATCATCATAGGAGCGCGCAGTCATCGCCGTGCGAATGTATCCGGGCGAAACGCAGTTAACCCGTATTCCTGAGAGACCAAGATCATAGGCAAACGACCGAGTGAGCCCGAGCACGCCCGCTTTGGAGGCGTGGTAAGCCGGATTGCCCGGGAAACCTAGGCTTGTCGCGAGCGAGCCGACAAAGACGATGCTGCCCGCCTGAATGTTGCCTGCCGCAACGCACCCAGCAAAGCGCCGCGCCCAGCGAAAGGGCGCTTCCAGGTTGATGTCGATCGTCAAACGCCAATCTTTGTCAGTTTGCGGCAGTCCGGGACGGGTCACTCCCGCATTGTTGACCAAGTGGACCTCTGTACAGCCGCTCGAGAGCGCCAGGTCAAACGCTGCTGCCATCACGGATGGATCGAGAACATCGCCGCGCAGCGTCAGGTCCATGCAGCCGGCCGCAATCTCGGCCTGGTCGACACCGACGATCCTATGTCCGCGTTCTCGCAGTTTACTTGCAATCGCGAAGCCGTTGCCTGCGGCTGAGCCGGTGACGATGCATGTTGTCGCGCTAGGCACGGCTTCTATGGCTCCAGGTAGCGAATGGTACGCCGGCGCAAAATCACTTCCGGCTCGAAAAGATTCGATGGGGAACTAACGGCCTCGACGATACGTGCGGCAACATCTGCGGGATCGAGAAAACTATCAGGGTCCTGCCCCGTCACACGCCGCCCCATGGCAGTGTTCATCGTACCCATCGAAAACAACCAGAAGCGCGTGTTCGTGTGCGCATACTCGTCGTTCATCGCACGGACGAAGCCAAGTAGCCCATGCTTCACAGCGCAGTAAACAGAGCTGTCACGAAAACCGGCGTAGGCCGAGGTAGAGCCAATAAAGCAATAATCGCGGCGCTCTTTCCCCTCAGCCGGATAATGCTGCAAGAGCTTCCGCGTGAGTTCAAGAACACTGCCCAATCCAACGTCAAGTTCTTCTGCGATCTCAGCCTGGTTCATGGAGATGATTGGTTTCGGTGCGAACAGTGCCTGCGTAAAGAAGTAGGCATTCGACGGCCGTTCCGGCACAAACGAAGCGTAGCTATCAGGCACTGCAAACACCTGAACCCTGTTCTTATCAGGAGCCACCGCGAATCTACTGCTAACTTCGCTTAGCTTTTCACTGCGCGTCACTAGGTCGACATGCCAGTCGTGGGCCAGCAGTGCATGGGCTATCGCTTCAGCCAGTCCGCCGGATGCGCCGAAGATCAGCGATCTCACCAGCAAAGCTCAGCAAGCGGAGTCGTGTAGGGCTTCCCCGCCGCGTCCATGCGTGTGCTGACAGAAGGACCACGATTCTCATACTTTACGATGCGTACATCTACCAGGATCGGACTGTCGCCGGGCCCGAGTTGCCCCAGCAGGGCGTTGAGCGCACCAAGGGACTCGATACATTGATAACGAAGATCGAAGGCGTGAGCGATCTTCGCAAAATCCGGGATGTAAAGACCAGTCTCACGGTCCACTCCGCTTACTGCGCCAAAAAACCGGCTCTGCGAGGAGCGGATAGACTCATACCCATGGTTGTTCAGCACGAAGAGCACAAAGCCCGGTGGAGCGTAGTGCGAGAGCGTGGCGAGCTCCTGCAGATTCAACATTAGGCCGCCATCCGCTTCAAGGCAGATCACCTGCCGGGAAGAACCGAACGACGCGCCGATCGCGTGCGGCAAGCCAAGGCCCATCGCACCTAGCGCAGCCCCGTTAAAGAATCGTGTAGCCCTGCCCGGCTTGAAGAAGCGACTCAAAGTCTCTTCTGCATAGCCCGAGCTCGCCGGGACAAAGACCTTCCCGTCAGACCATTGGGAAAGCAGCCCGGCCATACCATATACGTTCATGGTGTCGGACGCCAGGCGCTGCGACTCCTCCTCTAAGTAGACGCTGCGGCGCTCGCTACACCATGCAAACCAGGATGGGGCGACAGCACTCTGCCATGGCTCGACCTCTGCGATCGCACCAGGAAGGCTGCGAAGATCTGCCTGCAGACAATGCGTCTTGGCAAGTCCATCAAACTTGGCCAGTTCTCTAGGATCGATGTCAACAAAGTAGCGGGTGGCCTGCGCTCCGAAACAAGCGCGCTGAAAGGCTGTTGTGGCGAGATCAAGTCTGGCGCCAAGAAACAGGATGCAGTCAGCAGCGGCAAGAATCTCATTCGCGTAGATGGGTGCCAGGCCCCCAGGGCAGCCGAAATGCCAGGGCTCCTCACTTGCAAGGATGTCGAACGAGAGCCAGGAGAAGACAGCAGGAATCGCGTACTGGGCAATGAGTGCGCGGAGCTCTTCTTCGACTCCGGCGATCCGGCAGCCATTGCCGACATACAGCAGCGGACGCTTGGCTTTCAACAACGCCTCGAGCGCGCGCGACAGAGCCTTGCGACTTTCCAAGCTTTGCGAGCCCGCAGCAATGCCTCGACGAATCGACTCTAACTCGCTCGTAAGATCGTCCAAGGCGTACTCCACCGGCATCCCTTGCACGTCAAGTGGTATCTCGACAAACACGGGCCCGGGGCGACCGGCAAATGCTTCGATAAGCGAGTCCCGAAGGTCCTTTCGATAGTTTTGAAAGTCAAGTCGAACAAAACGCTTGACGCAGGGGGTGATGATCTCGCGAGACCGAATTTCCTGGATGCCATGGGTCCGCGTGCCATAACAATCGATGTCTGCGGTCTTGATCTGCCCGGCCAGAACGATCAAAGGGGTGGAATCCCCATAGGCTGAAATCAGCGATGTGACAGCATTCGACACGCCCGGCCCTGCGGTGATTACCGCAAAACCCGCAAGGCGGAAGTCACTCGCCTTGGCATAGCCTTCAGCTGCTGCGACACACGCCTGCTCGTGCTGGCAGTAAATAGGTTTAAGATGCCCATGGGTCACGACAGCCCGGTTGAGATGCATGGCCATGCCGCCGGTGAGAGTAAAAACAGCATCTGCTCCAAGCCCCGCGATCAGGTCAACAGCGTAGCTTGCGACAGTCTGGTCTCGCTTGGCAAACTCGTCATCCACGGCCAAAGCATACAGGCGTTCCACTCTGTACGCTGACACGTCAGTAACCGCCCACCCAGGCCTTCTT
>CAXTMM010000009.1:40772-43902 GCA_964245415.1 uncultured Acidobacteriaceae bacterium
GCCTTCTTGCGAACAGCAGGTGTCATAGCCGTGCCGGCGACCGCCGAGCACGAGCATCGTCTCCGCAAAGCGGAAGAGAAGCCGGTACATCTCGGCCAGGCTTACCTTGAGATAGAGGCTGCAGCGCCGTGCCGATGGCTCATGCCAGGATCGACAAGCCGGATGGCACTCACCTTGGCTGGACCAGCGCGCTGATCTCGGCTGATCCCTTGCCAAAACCACGCTGTGCCCGGTGCGCCTGCGCCTCTTCCAAGGCAAGCACAGCGTATCCGGTCGCCGCATCGCTCATAAATAATCCGATGTTGCTTTCAGGGTTGCGCTCCTTGTTCAGCGAGCTGGAGCGCCATCTCCCATCCTTCTCCTGATGTTGCTCAAGCCACCCCAGCCCGCGCTCAAGCGACGCATCCCGGCGGTTGCTTGGCGCTGCTTCCATCGAGAGCAGTACCAGCGCAGTGGCAAATCCATCGCTTGTTGAGCTTTGCGGCGTTTTGTCCTGACGCTCCCGCTCTTCCAGCGCCGCCAGTACCCAGCCTCCATCCGGCTGCTGCAGCCGGTGCTCCGCCTCGGCGATCTGCTTCTGCTCGTCTTTGCTGAGCAAGCCCGGCGTGTTTCTCGATGCCCAGTACACATAAATCTTGTTTAGCAAAGGCTGCGCTGCGTAATGCCGGGTCAGATACTTCCGCAATAAAGCAAGGTGAGCCCGAGCCTCCGGAGTGGGGGCAAACAGAGCGGGCGCCGTGCCTGCCTCAAGCATCAGCAGCGCAGCACCTTGGTAGGCCGACTCACCCGACTCCCAAGGCGCAAGGTGAAAATCTTGCCAGATCCAACCCCCGGCATCCGCTCCACTTTGTATCTGAAGCGCCCAGGCTGCATCGAGTGCAGTCTGCGTGATCGGCCTCAGCACTCCCGCGCGCTTGTCATAGCTAGCCAAAATCACGGCATTCATCACAGCTTCGGTGGCATGTGATTGCGCCGTCTTGCCGATGCCGTTTTCGGCATCGGAGTAGAACGGCGTCATCCCGGACCAGTGGCTCACACGCTTTTCAACACTTTCAAGAAGGATCTTTTCCTGCCCAGGCTCCGCCGACTCGTGCAGATCTCCTTGCAGCGCGGATCGCCCCAATGCATACGGCACCGACGTGTGACACGAGACACAAATAGTCCCATGATCTCTCTGTGCCTCCGGCCAGCTCTGCCACCATGCCTCGCGGCTATCCATGTAACTTGCCGCTGACGCGCGGTTCCAAGTAGAGGTTGGGCGCTCAGCTCCAGCGTTTTCTTCTGAAGCGCCACTTACCGGTGCTGCCTGCCACAAAGCAACGCCTGCCAGGCAAACAGTCGGTACAAGGAGAATCCATACTGCGTTGACCCGCATGCCAAGCCTCTTGAGGCACAGAAGTAAGTAAATGGATTTGTATTCACCAACTCAAATCAAGTTGATAGTAACCCATAAAGGACTAACCCTCCGATGCGATTAGTAAGAGCCAATGGAGCGAAGACTTCTGGACGCAGAGTGGTCTCAGAACCTCAGGGCTAGCTCTTACTTGCCGGTCTCCCTTTTCCGGCCACACGCCGCCGCACATCCTTGGTGGCATTGCCGTAGACGCCCCGCAGAATGCGCGGATCTACAAGCCAATGCAGCGTACCCGGCCGCCGCGTGCAGTCGATGCGCGCTATCGCGCCCTTACGCACCCGAATCGCCGCTCGACCGGGACTCGTAATAAGCGAACCGAGAAACTGCGGCAGGTTCGGGTTGTGTCCCACAATCAACACGTTTTCGCTCCCGTTCAGCTCGGCAACCATGGCCTGAAACTCCGCCAGCGAGGCTGCAGGCGCAAGTGCCGGGCTTACCTTGATCTTGGCGTCGTAGCCTACCTCGGTACCCACCAGCGACGCCGTTTGCATCGCCCGCTTCAGCGGGCTTGATACCACCAGGTCAAAATGCACCTTCAGCGCGTTCAGGTAGCTGCCGATCAACATGCACTGCTGTTTGCCCTCTTTATCAAGCTGACGCTTCACGTCAATCACGGGGTTTAGGCGCCGGGTTCCAGCACTTGCGTGTCGTAATACGTACAGGTTCATCACAGCTGGGGTTCCTTGGAGCGACTGAGTCTCTTCGCGATTCACACAATTGTAACAATTCCTAAAACGAATTGGTTTTCATTTGCCTAGGTAACCGGCGCCGGCTCGGGGAAGATGCTGCCTGGGAATCCAGGATCAGGAAACGGCGTTTCCGGTCCCGGGGGCAGCAGGGGATCCGGATCACTCCCAGGATCGTAATCAGGTTCAGGATCGGCGTCAGGACCTAGACCGGGGAAAGACCCTGGTATCGGGCTCGGCAGAGGCCCAGGATCGATGCCGGGAATGGTGTCGAACAGGTAGGGGTTTGAAAGGGTGCTCAATACAGGACGGCCCTGCTGATTTGTCATGGCTATGGGACGGGTTGGATAGTGCCGCGGTTGCCCTGCCTCCCGCACGGCATTGACGACGTTCCATGTCGTCGCGCAACGCTACACGCTCAGTCTGGGCAGAAGGCATTCTCAGCCCTGCCGTCTCTTGTGCGCCAGACAGAGCTGGACAACAATCCCCGCAGCCTCTGCGTGTCGGCCTCGCATACAAAGCCGCGAGCTTCAAGCGCCCGGCGCCACTCGGGCAGCTGCTGCACCTTGAGGCCCGCCAGCAGAGCAAAGCCACGGTAGAGCGCCGCCACAACCAGGCGCATCCACCAGCAGTTCGCAGCAAACTCTGAGACGATCCATACCGCCCCGGGCGCCAGGCGAGCTGCCACGCCATCCACTAGCTGGCACGCCTCGGCAGTGGCCAGGCAATCCAAAAAGAAGTGCGAGCAAACATAGTCGAACCCCGCAGCCGGCTGCCCTGGGAGAACCTCTCGTGATCCGGCAACGTAACTCACCGCGTCCCCGTGCAACGTTGTCAGGCGCGAAGCAGCGCCGGCCCGCTCAACGCGCGCCGATAGAAGAGCAAGCATGCCCGCGCTGCTGTCGATCGCAACCACGTGAACGGCAGTCCATCGCGCAAGGAGCGCAGCCGTAAACCGCCCATCCCCGTCGCCGAGCACGAGCACATTCCTGGCCGCTGCCATGGCAGGGAGTCGCAGCTCGCGGCAGCT
>CAXTMM010000010.1:0-33552 GCA_964245415.1 uncultured Acidobacteriaceae bacterium
GGTCGGCGGCGTGGCTGCGGAGCATGAGCGCGGGCGCAAACGCCACCCAGGGCATGCTTAACTCTCCGAAAGCTCTTTGATACATTTCCGTATCAGAGGTGAGAAGAGCGTTACCGAGAAGAGCCGGGTGAGCGCTAATGAGAAGGTCTGCCGCTATTGTTTTTGGCAGAGTGCCTGGCGTCGCGTGCCTCCGTTTGGACATCGACGCACAGCGGTATAAGGGTGCAGAGCGACTCCCGCTTTGTAAACTCGCCTAGCTGTAGGTCTTGAAGGCGAGCACAGCGTTCAGACCGCCGAAGGCGAAGGAGTTCGAGAGGCAGGCCTCGACCTGGAGCTTGCGGGCGGTGTTGGGGATGACGTCCAGATCGCAGGCAGAGTCGGGTGCGTTGTAGTTGATGGTGGGGGGCAGGACGCCTGAGCGCAGGGCGCTGATCGAGGCGACGGCCTCAAGCGCGCCAGCCGCGCCGAGCGTATGGGCGTGCATGGACTTGGTGGAGGAGACGGCCAGCCGGTCGGCGTACTCGCCGAACACATCCCGGATGGCGGCCGTCTCGATGCGGTCGTTGGTCTCTGTCGCGGTGCCGTGCGCATTGATGTAGCCGATTTGCTCAGGGGCAAGGCCGCCATCGCGCATGGCCATACGCATGGCGCGTGCCGGCCCCTCAACGGTAGGCTGGGTGATGTGGCTAGCGTCAGCAGACATGCCGAAGCCGACGATCTCGGCTAATGGCCGCGCGCCGCGGGCAAGGGCAGCTTCGAGTGGTTCAAGCACGAGTATCGCGCCGCCTTCGCCAACGATCAAACCGGTGCGGTCGGCCGAGAAGGGCCGGCAGGTGTCTTTCGAGACGACGCGCATCGCCTCCCACGCCTTCAGGCCGCCCAGAAACATAGGCGCTTCGCTGCCGCCGGCCAAAGCAAGCGGCGCGGCGCCGGAACGGACCATCCAGAAGGCCTGGCCGATCGCATGCGCGGAGGAGGCACACGCGGTCGAGATGGTGTATGCCGGCCCCTGGATGCCGAATTGCATGGAGATGTGGCTCGCCCCGGCATTGCTCATACCGAGCGGAATGGTGAGCGGATGGACGCGGGTGCGATTGTTGTGGAAGAGCTCCCAGTAGCCAGCTTCTTCCGCGCCCCGGCCGCCCATGCAGGAGCCGGTGACGATCGCGGTTTCGGCGCGCAAATCGAAGCTCCACTCAATACCGGCCTGGGCAACGGCTTCGCGTGCGGGAACAACGGCAAACTGGGCGAAGCGGTCCATGAAGCCGATGTCCTTTGGATCAAAGCAGGTTTCCGGGTTGTAGTCCTTGACTTCGGCCGCATTGCGAAAACGAAGCTGCGGCGCATACCCCCCTTGCAGCGGGCCGATACCTGTGCGGCCGGCCGCCAATGACTTGGCAAAGCTGGCCGCATCAAGACCCAGTGCACTGATAACACCGACCCCGGTTACAACGACGCGATGGATCAAGCCTGGTCATCTCCCGGCTCATCCCCGGGTATGTCCTCGGGCTCATGCTTGGCGGCGGTTGGCGCCAACGCGGTGTCTGCAGGCAAGGCTGTTGCCTCTTTCGCATTTAAAAGAAGGGTGATGCCGGCCACCATCTCGCCGATACTTGCGACCTTCTTCGCGTCTTCGTCGTTAATCTCTACGTCAAACTCGCTCTCCAGGTCGAAGAGGATGTTGAGCCGGTCGAGCGAGTCCACACCCAACTCTTCAAAGGTGCTCTCCGGCCTTACGCTTTCAAGCGGGATGCGCTTGGTGGTGGCGATGACACGCAGTACTCGATCCTGGATCGTTTCGGACATAAGCCTCAAAGTCAGTCCCCGAAGGTCTATACCAGATCCATTGGCATAAACCCGAATGGGGTGCGGAAGTGTGTCGCCGACGCATCTAGCCCGGAACGACACCCCCTAGTCTATCCTCAGCCGAGCCCTGCCGTGTGTGTGCGCCTGTTTCGGCAAGAGATCCCCTCGTGTTGGGCGATTGCGACCAAGCGGCGTCAGCCCAGCTCCAGCTGGTACTCGTGGCGATTTTCAAGCGCGATTCGGACGAGTTGAGCGCGGCTTCTTACGCCGGTCTTGGCAAACAGTTGCTGCAGGACGGCTTTGACGGAGCCCTCGGAGAGCTGAAGTTCGGCGGCGATCTCCTTATTGGCCAAGCCGCGAAAGACGCCGGCGAGCACGGCGCGCTCACGCGGCGTGAGCGCGGTTGATGTGCGGTTTTCTGCCTGCTTGAGGCTTTCTATCCGGCGCCCCTGGGCTATTAATCGCATGACCGAGGCGCGACTGGGCCAGGGCTCGCCCTCGACCACTTGACGGATCGCCTGGATCAGGGCATTGGGCGGGCTGTGTTTGAGGAAGATACCGGAGGCGCCCTCCTCAAAGGCGCGCACTGTCTCCGCCGATCCCATACCGGCGGTGACCAGCAGGACTTTGCCGGTAAACCCCTGCGAGCGAGCTGCTTTGAGGGCATCGAAGCCGGTCTGCTCGCCGAGGTCAAAGTCCAGCAGCATCAGATCGATCGCGGTCGAAGCGGACGACTCGCCGGCTTGCGTCGGGTGCAGCGCGCGACAAAGCTCGCCTACCGAGGAACATTGGGCCACGAGTTCTAGGGCGGGCTCGTCGGCGAGCAGGCGGCTGAGACCTTCGCGAAAGAGCCTATGATCATCGACCAGCAGGAGGCGGACTTTGCGGCTCGGCTGCAGAATCTGGCCAGCTGGACTGCTCATGGGAAAGCTCCGGTTCGGGAGGCGGTGTTCAGTTCGACGACAAAGCAGGCGCCATGGGGGCTATGTTGAGACGGGTGGAGGGCTTCTTGTTGCGAAGGTTCATAGCGTAGTTCTCCGGAGAAGGTACGCATGAGCGCGCGCGAGAGGTAAAGTCCGAGACCTGTAGCGCTGGCCTGCTGCTGAAAGGGCTTGAAGAGCAGCTCGGGATGCTGGACCCCCGTGCCTGTGTCGCGGACCCGAACGCGGACGCGTGGAGTGGACGGCAGGTTTGAGCACGAAGTCGCAATTGTCAGGGTGCGCGCGGAGCTTGCGACAGCCTCCATGGCGCGCTCGCTGTTCTTGACCAGGTTGAGAAATACCTGCATCAGGCTTTGACGGTCGGCCCAGACCATGGGGAGCGAGGGGTCTACCTCCCAGACGAGTTCGATTTCCTGCTCGCGAAGTGCCGGAGCGATGACGATCAGAACTTCTTCGAGGAGAGCGTGCAGATCAATGTAGGAGAGCTGGTTGGCTGCCTGGCTCAGCTCCATGGAGGCGATGCGCTCTAGCGCGACGACGAGGGTGCCGAGAGCTTCGAAGTCCTTGCTGCCGGTGGACAGGCTGGTATACGTTGGAACAGTCCGGGTCGTAGCGAAGGTGTCCGCGCGGGCGAGGTTTTCGTAAACGATCTTGATCGCGGCGCAGACGTTGCGGACCTCGTGCGATACCGCGCCAACCAGGATGCGGGAGCCGGCGAGCAGCTGATCGAGGCTTGATTCCTCGCGGTTGCGCAGTTCCTCGGAAGTGTCGACGACCAATGCGGCAAGCCGGGGCCCGGTGCTGGTGCGGTAGGTAGAGAACCAGACATCGGCCTGGAATATTTCGCCGGTGGCGCGACGTCCTCGGCACTGCATGACGGTGCGAAAGGAGGGCTGGCCGCCTTCGCGCAGGGCGGGCACGTCGAAGAGCGGGGGGATGAACTCGCTGATGGAGTGACCGGCGAGCTGGCCCGGGGCGATGCCGAAGAGGTGACCGGCGGCTGCGTTGGCGAGCAGGACGGTGCCCGAGGCGTCGGCAGTGAAGACGGCAACGGGGGTGCTATCAATCAGGATGACCAGCTGCTCTTCGGCTTCGCGTCGGGCCTGAACTTCCGCTTCGAGCGCCAGCATGTGCTCGGCCGCGGCGTTCATGTGAGCGATGGCGGCCCGGCGTCCCAGCAGCGTCTGGTGCACGAACAGGCCAATGCCGGCGAAGGCCGAGAGGTAGAGCACCTCGCGAGAGAGCCCCGAGCGCCATTGCCATTTGAAACCGTCGAAGCTTTCGGCGAGCGCTGTGCAGAGGATCGCAACGCAGGCGATGCCCAAACGATCGAGACGGCTCGCGAGCATGGAGATAGGCAGCAGGTAAAGCCAGCCGAGTGGGACGCGGTCGTCCACCTTCCAGTCGGCTAACGCGATCAGAGCGATGAGCAGCCAGGCTTGCGGAAGCACAGAGGCGCTGACCCGTTGGTAAACCCTGCGACCTGTGTCTTGCGATGGAGACGAGTTACCCACGTACGCAGTATCTAACGCGGCGTGTGCCCGGCGACAGGACAGGGTGTGAAAAGAGGGGCTGGGGCGCCGCCTGGCCGAAAGATAGGTTCCACCAAGGCCTCAACCCCGGTAAGCTCAAAGGACAGTGACTACCAACATTACCAAGCGGCCCGCAGACGGATCACTGCTTCCTTATGTATTCCTTCTAGACTTCTTACTCCATTCTTATCGTTGGCCTCCTAGCCTTGAAGCGGAGCGGTTTTGCCGCGAGGGTGGGCATGAACGGTAGTTTGAGGAGGCTCGTACGCGGCGTAGGTGTGCTGGGAGTATGCGGGACCGCATTGCTAGCAGGCTGCGCGAAAAAGACGCACGACCCGTCAGAGGAGGCGCCCCCATCCAGCTCGAGCGTGGTGCAGGTGGGCGACCCGGCGCTGGTGCGGGTCGATCATCCGGATCAGTTTCCGCTGGTAGGTGCGGTGGCCTATCAGGCTGCGGCCACGTTGAACGTGACTGGCTCAGTAAATCCGGACGTGTCACGTGAGATCCCTGTGGTCACGGTGGCCAATGGTCGGGTGGTTGCGGTGCATGTGCGGCTGGGCGACTTCGTGCACAAGGGCCAGCTGATCATGGAAGTGCAATCGACTGACGTTGCCAATGCTTTTAACCAGTACCTGAAGGCAGTCAACGATGAGCGGTTGGCGCGGACGGTGCTCGACCGGGATCAGCTGCTCTTCTCAAAAGGCGCGATTGCGCAAAGTCAGGTCGAGATTGCGCAGGATGCGGAAGATGATGCGCTGGCTGACCTGCGGGCGGCCGAGCAGCAGCTGCATGTGCTGGGCGTCGATCCGAAGCATCCTGGTGAGACGGTCAAGGTGCTCTCGCCTGCCTCGGGTTTTATTATCCAGCAGAATGTAACCGAGGCTTCGACTGCCGGTGTTGGGCTGTCCGGCTCACCAAATGCGTTTGTCATTGCCGACCTTTCGCACGTTTGGATCCTCTGCGATGTATATGAGAACGATTTAGCGACGGTGCACAACGGGCAGACCGCGGATATTCGTTTGAGCGCGTACCCGGACCGTTTGCTTACCGGCACGATCGGCGACATTGGGGCTGTGCTCGATCCTAATCTGCGTACAGGCAAGGTGAGGGTCCAGGTGGCGAATCCTGGATACCTGATGCGGGTGGGCATGTTTGCGACCGCGACCTTTCATGGCCGGACGCTCGAGATGCATGCGGCTGTGCCTTCGACCTCGATTTTGCATTTGCATGACCGCGACTGGGTATATGTGCGTGCGCAGCCCTCGGGCGGGGCTGAGCAAAGTAGCAGCAATCCGCAGTTCCGGCGCATCCCGGTGGTGGGTGGCGACATGCTGCCCAATGGTGCGCAGGAGGTCAAGTCCGGCCTTGCCGTGGGTCAGCAGGTGGTGCGCAATGCGCTCGAGCTGCAGAACACGGCGGCCCAGTGATCAGCATTGGGATCTTGACTGACATTGCGTCCGGGATCGGGACGAGCGCATGATTCGGGGTGTCGTTGATTTTGCGCTGAACAACCGCTTTATCGTGCTGATTGTGGCGGTGCTGCTCTTCGCCTGGGGCGGTATCTCGTTCCACAATCTGCCGGTCGAAGCGTACCCGGACGTGGCGAACAACTACGTAACGGTGATCACGCAGTGGCCGGGGCGCGCGGCTGAAGAGGTCGAGCAGCAGGTGACCGTGCCGCTTGAGATCCAGATGGCCGGCATCCCGCATATGAGCCATCTTAGGTCGACTTCGCTGGCTGGACTTTCCGCGCTGAACATGGTCTTTGACGACGCTTCGGTCAATGATTGGAACCGCGAGAAGGTGCTGGAGCGGCTCTCGCAGGTGACGCTGCCGGCTGGGCTGCAGCCGCAGATCGGGACGGACTGGAGCCCGGTCGGGCAGATCTACTGGTACACGCTTGAGAGCACGAACCCTGCCTACGACAACATGGAGCTCAAGTCGATTGAGGACTGGACACTTGAGAAGCAGTTCAAGAGCGTGCCCGGGGTAGTCGATGTGTCGAGCTTCGGCGGGATGACGCGGGAGTACCAGATCAAGCTCGACCCGGACAAGCTGATCGCCTACGGGCTCTCGATCGGGCAGATTGAGCAGCAGATCCAGGCTAATAACCTGAACGCGGGCGGCAGCTTTATTCAGGAGGGCGCGCAGCAGATTAACGTTCGCGAGGTCGGGCTCTTTCGCGATGTGCACGACATTGAGCAGACGATGCTCAAGACGCAGACGGGTACGGCGCTGCGGATCAAGGACATTGCCACGGTCACGCAAGGACCAAAGATTCGGCTGGGGCAGATTGGCAGGGCGCTGCCGCACATCGCGGACCAGCCGCTTGACATCGCAGGCAGCTACGCTGCCTCACGGGTGGAGAAGCCGATCCAGCATGAAGATGGCAAGCTGCTCGACAACCCCGATACGGTCGAAGGTACGGTCCTGCTGCAGAAGGGCGAAAACTCCGACACGACACTTGAACGGATTCACGCGAAGGTCAAGGAGCTCAATGACCGGGTGCTGCCGCGTGGGGTCAAGATCGTGCCGTTTCTCGATCGCTCGGACCTGCTGCATTTCACCACGCACACGGTGCTGCACAACCTTACCGAGGGCATCATCCTCGTTGTGGTCATCCTGTTTCTGTTTTTGGGCAATGTGCGCGGGGCGCTGATCGTCTCGATTACGATTCCGTTTGCCCTGCTCTTTGCGTCGATCTGCCTGGACCTGATCCACATCCCGGCGAACCTGCTATCGCTGGGCGCACTTGACTTCGGCATGGTGGTCGATGGCGCAGTGGTGATGGTTGAGAATATCGTGCGCCACCTGGGGCACCATCGCGACCCTGACAAGAAAGCCATTGACCAGATCCGCGAGGCTGCGCACGAAGTGCAGCGGCCAGTATTTTATGCGATTGGGATCATCATCACGGCTTACCTGCCTATCTTTACGCTGCAGGCGGTCGAGGGAAGGCTGTTTCGCCCGATGGCCTGGACGGTCGCATTTGCGCTGCTGGGGGCGCTGATCTTCTCGATGATTCTGGCGCCGGTGCTCTCGGCGATCCTGTTTCCCAAAGGCACCAAGGAGTGGGAGAACCCGGTGCTGGTCTTCATCATCGCGCGCTACCGGCATGCGGCGACCTGGGCGATCGAGCACCGGTTTGTGCCCATTGGGATTGCGTTGGGGGCGCTCGGTGTGACGCTTTATCTTGGACTCGGCGGCGTGGTTGGGTCCGAGTTCCTGCCGCATCTGGATGAAGGGGCGATCTGGGTGCGCGGCACGCTCGCGCCGAGTACAGGACCGGACGAGGGCAAGGCGGTGATGGATCATGCGCGGCTGGTGATTTCAAACTTTCCTGAGGTCACCCAGGTCATCAGCCAGGTGGGCAGGCCGGACGACGGGACGGACACAACGGGCTTCTTCAATACGGAGTACTTCGTCGATTTGAAACCCAAGGCGCAGTGGCGGTCAGCCTTCGGCGAGAACAAGGAAGAGTTGATCAGCGCCATTGACCGCGAGCTTGAAAAGACGCCGGGGGTGGTCTGGAACTTCTCGCAGCCGATCTCGGACAACGTCGAGGAGGCGGTGAGCGGCGTGAAGGGTCAGTTAGCGGTCAAGATCTACGGCGATGACCTGAAGACGCTTGAAGCCAAGGGTGACGAGATCATCGGGGTGATGAGCAAGGTGCGGGGAGTTGCGGACCTTGGACTCTTCCGCGTGATCGGGCAGCCGAACCTGGACTACACGGTCAACAGGCAGGCTGCGGCGCGTTACGGCATCAACGTGGCCGATGTGCAGGATGCGATCCAGACCGCGATCGGCGCGACGCCCCTGACCCAGGTGCTGAAGGGTGAAGCGCGGTACGACGTGACCCTGCGGTATGTGGCGCAGTACCGCAATACGGAGGAGGCTCTGAATCGGGTGCGGCTGCTGTCGAGTACTGGCGAGAGGGTGTCGCTGGTGCAGCTGACTACCGTCAAGGTCGAGGATGGGGCGGAGGAGATCTACCGGGAGGATGGTTCGCGCTACGTGGCGATCAAGTACAGCGTGCGCGACCGCGATCTGGGCTCGACGGTAGAAGAGGCGATCAAGAAGGTGGACGCGCAGGTGAAGCTGCCGCCCGGCTACAAGACGGACTGGGCGGGCGAGTACGAGAGCCAGAAGCGGAGCTCAAAGCGCCTGATGCTGGTGCTGCCGATCACGATACTGCTGATCTTCATGATTTTGTACGCCATGTTCGGCTCGTTCAAGTGGGCGCTGCTGATCCTGGGCAATGTGGCTATGGCGCCCTTTGGCGGGATGATGGCGCTGCTGGTGACGGGAACGCACTTCAGCGTTTCGTCAGGCGTGGGCTTTCTGGCGCTGTTCGGTGTCTCGGTGCAGACGGGCGTGATTATGCTCGAGTACATCAACCAGCTGCGGGTGAGTGGTCGAACGGTCGAAGAGGCGGCGGTTGAGGGCGCGGTACTCCGGCTGCGGCCGATCATGATGACGATGCTGGTTGAGACGCTCTGCCTGATGCGCGCGTCGACCTCGCATGGGATCTGCTCGGTGTTGCAGCGGCAGTTTGCTATCGTGATCGTGGGTGGGTTGATGGGGGCGCTGCTGATCTCGGTCTTCCTGCTGCCGACCTTGTATGTGTGGATCGCGCGCGAGGATGATGTGCTGCCTAAACACGCGGAGATGGAAGTTTGATGGCCCGCTTGTCGCACCACAGGGAGTTCCAAGCCGTGATCGTGTTGCTGGCGCTCCAGGCTGGTTCGGCGCTTTCAGGCCAGAGCAGCAGCCCGAAGGCGGCGCGCGTGACCGCTCCTGCCCACCAAAGCTCCGCGCAGCAAGGCGCCGCTCCGGGGAACGGCGCGACACCGGAGAATGGCCAGACGCCGCTACCAAGCGCGCCTAACCCCATGCCTCCGCAGCAGATTGGACCCGGGGCAACGAACCTGCAGCAGATCGGGCCGGTGCCGCCTTCACCGCCCGATCCTCGCTGGAATCCAACCTCGCTGCCTGGAGCCTTGTCGCTCGACCAGGTCCTTATCCTGGCGCGGAACCAGAATCCTGCCCTGCTCGCTGCGCGGCAGAATCTCGAGGCCACGCGAGCCCAGGAGATCCAGGCTGGCGTGCGCCAGAATCCGAATCTGGGGCTGGTGGGCACTGACGTCACGCTCGCCGCCACCAACCCCGCCAGTCCCTACGCTTATAGCGCGCAGGTCTCTCGCCTCTTTGAGCGTGGACAAAAGCGCCGATGGCGGCTGGATATCGCACATGCAACCACCGCCCAGACCGAGGCGCAGCTGCGCGACCAGGAGCGCTCGACGGAGCTGGCGGTCAAGCAGGCTTTTGTCGCGATGCTGATCGCGAAGGCTTCAGTAACGCTTTCCACCGCGAACCTGGCTGACTTTCGCCGGGAGGTTGCGATCAACAGCGACCGCTACAAGGCCGGCGATATCGGCAAGCTTGATTTTGAGCGGCTGGACCTGCAGCTATCGCAGTTTGAAAGCGACCAGGCGAATGCGTTCATCAACCTGCGGCAGGCAAGTGATCAGCTTCAGACTCTGATGGGCGTCCAGAATCCCAAGCAGGACTTCGACATCCTGGGAACGATCGTTCCGCCCGACGTGTCGATCGACCTGCCCGCTCTCGAGTTGAGGGCGCTCGCATCGCGGCCTGACTACCAGGCTGCGGTAGCCGGGATTGCGGTTGCGGATGGGAATGTAAAGCTGGCTTACGCAAATGGAACGGCAGACCCGACGATAGAGGGCGAGTACGACAGGGCGGCAACCTACAACTCTGCGGGGTTCAACGTCAACATCCCGCTGCGGATTTTTGATCGCAATCAAGGCAATAAGAAGACCAGTGAGTATGCGGCCGCGGGCAGCCGGTTCACGCTGATCGCGGCGAAGAACCAGGTGCTCTCAGACGTGGACCAGGCCTGGATCGGGTATACGCAGTCAAAAATCCTATCGGACCGGTACACGGCGCATTACCTGGATGAGGCTGCCGATGTGTTGAGCATCGCGCAATTCGCTTACGAACATGGTGGAATCGCGCTAATCGATTACCTGGATGCGCTTAGGGATTCGCGGTCGACGACTTCGGCCGCGTTGGCGGCGTATACAAATACGTGGCTGGCGGTTCACCAGCTAAGCTATGCGGCTGCGACCGAGGTTCTGCCTTAGTTTTTCGTGTTTAATTCTTCAGGCCAGAGCCCTCAAGCGTAAGCGTCGGCGCGAAAGGGTGTGCGTACGAGATGAACATTGAGGTATCCAAGCAGGTGCGCACCGAGGCTGTCGCTTCGTTGCAGCGCTACTTTCGCGAGAACATGCCGGAGCAGATCGGCGATCTGGCGGCAGGCTTGCTGCTGACATTCTTTCTCGAAGAAGTCGGGCCGGCGGTTTACAACCAGGCCATTGCAGACGCACAAACACGCTTGCAGCAGAGGGTTGCGGACCTGAGCGGCGAGCTGTACGCGGATGAGTTTCGATACTGGCTAAAGGTCGACGCGAAGCGCAAGAAGCAACGCTGATCGTACGCGTGGCTCCTGCATGCCTGTCCGGGTTGAGTCGCTGTGAGATAAAGGTGGAGTGCGGATCTCCCTCATCGCCCTTGCTGTCGCCGCCTTCGGCACCTCCGAGTTCATCATCATGGGTTTGCTCCCGAATCTTTTCGGAGAGCCTTGATGTTTCGATCCCCAAGGCCGGACTGCTGGTGTCGGGGTACGCAATCATTGTGACGGTCGGATCGCCGCTGGTCGCGCTTGCGACCGCGCGCATGGAGCGCAAGCGGGCGCTGCTGATGCTGACGGGCATCTTTACCCTGGCAACTTTGCCCGCGCTATGGCGCCGACGTACAACCTGCTGTTTGCCGCGCGGGTGCTTACCGCGCTGTGCCATGGAGCATATTTCGGAATCGGCAGCATTGTCGCGGCGAACATGGTCGAGCGCCACCGGAGGTCGCAGGCGATCGCGCTCATGTTCTCAGGGCTTACGCTGGCCAACGTACTTGGGGTACCCGCTGGTACCGCGCTTGGCCAGGCGTTCGGATGGCGTGCTTCGTTCTGGGCCATCGTCCCGATCGGTCTCGCGATCGCTACGCTGGTGCCGCCGCAAGTCTTAGAGGACACGCACCTGATGCGCGAGCTGCGCCTGCTGCGCCATCCTCGAGTGTTGATCACGCTTGCGCTCTCGACGTTCAGCTCTGTATCGCTGTTCTGTGTGCTCACCTACGTAGCGCCGATGCTGGAGCAGGTTACCGGCATCTCTCCGCACGGGGTTACGCTGGTACTGCTGGTCTTCGGCGTAGGAATCACAATCGGCAACCTGGTGGGAGGCTGGCTGAGCGACTGGCGCCAGATGCCTTGGATTATCGGACTGATGGTGCTGCTGATGGCGGTGCTGTGTGGTTTATCTTTCGCGGAGCGGTTTGCGTTGCCTTGCGTGATTGCGTTACCGGTGTGGAGACTGGCCTCGTTTGCGGCCGGCGCTCCGCTACAGGCGCGGGTGGTCGAGAAGGCGCATGGGGCGAATCTGGCGGCAACCCTGAACCAGGAGTCTTTCACCTGAGCAACGCGCTAGGCGCTTCGCTGGGCGGGTTGATGATCAGCGCGGGTGGGGTTACCGTAGCCTCGCGGGGCCAGCATGGCTGTCACGTGTACAGGACTATTGCTGGCATTGGTTTCCATGCGGATGGACCAGGCCGGTCGGGAAGCGCACGTCAGTCTCAGCGCGAGCGCCAATCCTGTCACCTGACCGCGATGATGGCGAACCGATCATGGTGTGTCAGGTGGTACGTGGATCAACGGGTCAGCAGGAAGGGTCGCACAAGGATTGCTATGTTAGAGGTGTCGAAAGTTTCTACATACTTTAACAAAAGTAGCAGTTCACATAGGATGAAAGTCAAAAGCTCACATAATTGCATAGGAATAGGGCGATGTCGACAGCTCGCACTTTTGACCCATGACAGGAACATCAGACGGGGCCGGGACAATGAGCCAACCGATCGGCGGGGTATCGCGGCGGCAAAGGGTGCTGCATGTGATTTCTTCCATGTCGCCGCGCGACGGTGGCCCCCCTGAAGGGGTGCGCCAACTGGCCTTGAATTATAAGGCGATCGGTGATGAAGTCGAAGTCGTCACGCTCGACGATCCGAAAGCATTGTTTCTGGCCTCCCTTGATTTTCCTGTCCACGCGCTCGGGCCCTTGCGGGTGAGATATGGGATTTCATGGCGCCTGGTGCGATGGCTGGCGGCGAATGTTCGCCGCTTCGACCTGGTTATCATCAATGGCGTGTGGCTATTTCCCGCAGTCGCTGCGTGGCGGGCGGCTGTTGAGGCGGGCGTGCCCTATGTTGTCTTCACGCATGGGGCGCTCGATATCTTTTTCAAGAAGCGATACCCATTCAAGCACGTTAAGAAGATGATATACTGGCCGCTGCAATATTGGATCCTTCGCCAGGCAAGTGCAGTCCTGTTCACATCCGAGTCCGAGCGCGACTTTGCTCTGGCGAGCTTCTGGCCCAACAGCTGGAAGAGCCTTGTGATCCCGTATGGAACCAACAAGCCGACGGGCAACCCGCTGGAGCAGCAGGCCGCCTTTTACGCCAGTGCGCCAGAGCTAAGAGAGAAACGCTTTCTGCTGTTTCTCTCCCGCATCCATCAAAAGAAAGGCTGCGACTTACTGATCGATGCATTTGCCTCTGTGGCGAAGAGCAATCCAGACGTGGATCTGGCAATGGCTGGTCCGGATCAGGTGGGCTGGCAGGCGAAACTCAAGAAGCAGGCACAGGCGCTGGGGATAGCGGACCGTGTGCATTGGCCGGGGATGTTGAGCGGAGATGTAAAGTTTGGGGCCTTTTATGCTGCCGAGGCTTTTATCCTGCCCTCGCACCAGGAGAACTTCGGCATTGCCGTCGCCGAGGCTCTGGCTTGTGGACGGCCGGTACTGATCTCGGACCAGATCAACATCTGGCGGGATATTGTGGAAGACAATGTGGGCTTTGTCGCGCCTGATACCCTGGAAGGGACGCGCCACCTGCTGGAACGCTGGCTTGCTACGCCGCAGGAAGAGCGCCAGGCGATGGAGCATCGCGCAGTCACGACGTTCAATGAGCGCTACTCACTACGCCGGTCTGCGGAAGCGATCCACGCGCTCACCGCCACATTTCCGCGGCGCTCGCCGTCTGATTCTGGGAGCGGATTCGCGGACCAGGCTTAAGGCAGGGAACAAGTCGCCCCGGCAAAGGCATTGGAGCTCGCGCTCCTGCGTGCGCCTGTGTGACAAACCTTGGATGTGGCCGGTTTGAAAAGCTGATGGTTGAGGCGTATCCTATGTTTTGTAGCGGCTGGATCCGCGCCTTGTTGTGAGCATACCGATTGGGCACGGGCAAGCGAGTGGGCGAAAGCCCACTTTTTCTTTGCAGCCAGTCTAAGAAGATTTGGAACTCGAATCTGCGCCTGTCACTGACGGCAAGGTGCGATGGAGAGTACGAAGGCAGCATGGCGTTGAAGCTGGAAGAGATACGGGCGCTAGCGGACCGGATTGCTCGATCCCATGGGCTCGAAGTGGTCGATGTGGAGTATCAGGGTGGTGGAAAGCATCGCACGCTGCGGGTGTTTATTGAGAAGAGCGAGGCAGAGCGGGCAAAGCTTCGAGCCCGAGTGGCGGCGCTGATGACTAAGCGTGCGGGAATGCGCGGGGAGGTTTTGGCTCAGGAAGTGGTGAGTGACCAAAGCGACGATGATCTTGAAGAGGAGTTTGACGAAGAAGGCGCGAGTGAGGGGTTGGAGTCTGGCGAAGAGGGTCTAAATCACGATATGGGTGAGGGTTTGTTAGACGGGCTGCCGAGCGTTGAAAACCTGGAGTTTCTTTCCGGCATCACGCATGCGGACTGTGAGCTTTTCAGCCGGGACTTCGGGACGGTTCTCGAAGTCGAGGAGCTTGCGCCGGGAACCGAGTACCTGCTCGAGATCTCATCGCCGGGCCTGGATCGGCGGATGACCGGAGCGGCAGACTACCGGCGGTTTACGGGGAGCCTGGTCAAGATGCAGACCTTTGAGGCGGTATCCGGGAGCCGCCACTGGCAAGGCCGGATTGCTGAAACGCGCGATGGTGCGGTTGTGCTGGAGTTGGACGGCAATTCGCAAGGCAAGAAGTCGAAGAAGGGTGCGGGGCCGGGGCGGGGAAGAGTGGAGATAGAGCTCGGGAACGTTGAAAAGGCACAGCTCGTGCCGGAGATC
The DNA here is from genome assembly GCA_964245415.1 of uncultured Acidobacteriaceae bacterium. Lineage (GTDB taxonomy): Bacteria > Acidobacteriota > Terriglobia > Terriglobales > Acidobacteriaceae > EB88. The sequence goes on from CAXTMM010000010.1 coordinate 14,499, forward strand.
TAGGTAAAACTCGGCCGCATGATAGGTCGGGCGCAACAAGGGAATGGTTGAGGATTCGAGAGACTATGGCAAGCCAGCTGTACCAGAGTATTGAACTATTGAGCCGGGATAAGGGCATCGAGCCCCAGATCGTGGTTGCGGCGGTGGAAGACGCGATTGCGCTGGCCACGCGCAAGTACTACAAGACGACCGAGAACATGCGCGCTGAGCTCGATAAAGAGTCGGGCGAGATCCGCGCTTATGTCTATAAAACGGTGGTTGAGACGCCGGGAGAGATCGAGGACGAGGTCAACCAGATCACGCTTGAAGCCGCGCGGGAGCTTGCGCCGGAAGTTGAGGCCGGCGGTGAAATCCGCTACTACAAGCCAACCGAGGTGCTGGGCCGGATTGCAGCGCAGATGGCCAAGCAGGTCATCTTCCAGAAGGTGCGCGAGGCGGAGCGGGATACGGTGTTCCTGGAGTACAACCACCGGCTGGGCGAGATTATTACGGCTACCGTGAAGAGAGTGGAGCCGCAGGACACGATCTTTGAACTGGGCCGGGCGGAGGCGCGGATGCCACGTCGCGAGCAGTCTCGTCTCGAACAGTTTGCGGTAGGCGAGCGATTGCGAGTGGTGCTGCTGCGGGTGGATCGGGCCGCCAAGGGGCCCCAGGTGATCGTTTCGCGGGCCGCGCCTGAACTGGTGTCGTCGCTCTTCCAGAGTGAAGTTCCCGAGATTTATGACGGAACCGTGACGATAAGGGCGATTGCGCGCGAGGCAGGCGAGCGGACCAAGATTGCGGTTCTCTCGCGGGACAAGGATGTGGACCCGGTGGGCGCGTGCGTCGGGATGAAGGGCATGCGGGTGCAGTCGATTATCCGGGAGCTGCGCGGCGAGAAGATTGACATTATCGAGTACTCGGAGGAGATTACGACCTTTGCCGAAAAGGCGCTGCAGCCGGCCAAGGTGAGCCGGGTTTCAATCGCCGATCTGTCTGACAAGCAGATCGAAGTGATCGTGGACGACACGCAGTTATCGCTGGCTATCGGCAAGAAGGGGCAGAACGTACGGCTGGCGGCGAAGCTGTTGGGCTGGAAGATCGATATCAAGAGCGAGGAAGAGAAGCGCCAGGAAGTGGAACAGCAGATGTCGGCGTTCTCGGGCGGCGGATCGACTGCAATCGAGCAGGTGACGGAACTGGGCGAGCAGATCATTGAGAAGCTGGTTGCAGCCGGCATCACAACAGTAGAAGCGCTGGCCGACATGACGCCCGAGCAGCTGGAAGAGGTTCCGGGCATCGGCGAGAAGACGCTCGAGAAGATCAGCGTCGCCGTGCGGCATTACTTTGGTGAGTACGAAGAGGGAGAAGAGCGGCCTGCGCCGCTCATCTCTCAAGAAGGAGCAAGTGGCGTGGCGAATGAGGAAGCGACATCGAGTGTGGACCTGAGTGAAAGCTCGGTCTACGGCAAGGATGAGGCGGCGCCGGCGGCTCGCACGGGCGATCTGGCGGACCAAGCCACGATCGACCGGCTGGAAGAGATGGTTGGCGGTTCGCTGAGCGTGGTTGAGGCGCCGGGTGAGGCGACCGAAGCTACGGATGACGTGGCTACGTTGAGTCGCGATCCGGAGCTCAAGCGGCTCTTTGACCAGGCGGATGCCGAGAGCGAGGAAGAAATCGATGCGCTCCAGTTAGGTTTGACTCAGGACGACGAGCGGCCAGATATGCGTGACGGTTCCGGGCGCATCACCGATGAAGTGGCGGAAGAGCGGCTGGCAGAGGTGACCGAGGTCGGCGCATCGCTCGACGAGGAGGGTGCTGCCTCGCTCACTCCTGGACGCGACGATACGAGCGCGGTGCTGGCCGAGCATCACCCTAATACAGAAATCGCGCGCGCCGAGACGGTGGTCGAAGGCAATCTGGACGAGCCGCGCGATGAGCGCCGCGAGGATGTAAAGGTAGACGAGGGCGCGGGCTAAATGCAGTCCGCGCTGAAGACTTTGAACGGCTACATGCCGCCATTTGCCCGGATTCTGGGTGCATGGCGGGCGATTTCGGGCCATAATGATGACTGCGGTAACTCCTGCTGTGCCGAGGTAGCGATGAGCACTTAAGCGCGTAGGTGGAATAAAGGGGCGGATGAGTAAAGTTCGGATCAACGATTTAGCGCGGGAACTGGAAGTCAAAAGCAAAGCGATTCTCGACGTGTTGACTGCCGTCGGTGTGACGGAGAAAAAGACGCACTCGAGCTCGCTAGAGTTTGACGAGGCTGAGCGTGTGCGTATCGCGCTGACCCGGGGAAGCAGCCGGGGCGGCGGTTCTGCGCGTACTGTGCAGGAAGAGCGGCCAAAGATTGATCTGTCGCGTGTCTCCCGGCCGGGCGATGCGCTTCGCGCGATTCAGCAGAGGCAGGAACAGCGGCCCGGCCCAGGCAGCCCGACCAACGGGCAGCGTTATGGGCAGCCTCAGGCTGGTCCAAGCGTGTCCGTCGCTGGAGTTGCTGTTGCCTCGCCTGCTGCTCGTCCGCAAGCAGCGCCGCCGCCAGTGGTTGCTGTTGCTCCTCCTTCCAGCGCCGCACCCCCAGCCAGCGCGCCGGTGAGGCCTGTTGTTTCTGCCGTGGCGCCAAATCCAGCGCCGGCATCAATTGCGCCGGATCCGGCTCCAGTCGCGGCGGCGGATCCGGCTCCGGCTTCCGTCTCGGCTCCTCAGCAAGTGAGCGCGCCTGTCGCCTTGGCTACGCCCCCGGCTCGGAAACCTGAAGCTGCTGCGCCGAGCGCCCAGCCGTCAGTCGCCCAGCAGCCGGCTGCGCGTCCGGCGCCGCCGGTGCGCCCTGCCACACCAGCCGTCGATCTGTCACGGCCTGCCCCTCGGCGCATCGTGCCTTTGCCACGTCAGGCTCCGCAAATCATTGCTCCTCCAGCGATTGCTTCCAAGGCTCCAGCTGGACCGGTCGTCGCTAGGCCGCCCGTTGCCAGCGCGGGCCAGGGCACCGCTCACCCGGCCAATCAGCTGCGTTCTGCCTTGGCTTCCAGTGCGCCTTCTTCACCTGTCGTTGCGCGGCCGCCGGTCGCTGTGACTCCTCCATCTCAGCAAATGAATATCGCTCCGGCGATTCCTTCTGTCACTACGCCCGGGGTGCCGGTTGTGGCGCCGCCGCCGGTTGCGTCTACGCTTGTGGAACCAAGTACGGAGTCGCAGGACACGCCGGTGAATGAAGTGGCTGCGCCGGCTCGACGGGTAATTATGCCGCAGACCGGTCCTCGACCAGTCTACTCTGCGCCTGCGCCTCCACCTCGTGCGGCTGCTCCTACTGCAGGACCGTCTTCGGCTGCCGGGCCGGGCGGCGTGCAGCGCGGCCGTCCTATCTTTGATCGCCGACCTGGCGGTCCGTCGAGCGGCTCGGGCGGCGCTCCGGGCGGAGGCTACCAAGGTCAGCGGCCCAGTGGCGGCGGCTACCAAGGCTCAAGCGCTCCAGGTGGTGGGTACCAGGGAGCGGGTGGAGCAGCGAGTCCCGGAGGCGCACGTCGCCCTATGCATCCTACGCGTACTTCACCGAGCGGGGCTCCGGGTGGCGCTCCTGGCTCTCGGCCTGGTTATGCTGGGCCCGGCGGTGGCCGACCCGGTTTCGGTGCGCCCCGGCCTGGTTTCGGCGCACGGCCTGGCGGAGCGCCGGGCGCTGCCGGGATGATGCCGCCTCCGGGTGAGGCGCCGCGTCCGCAGCGGCCGAGCGGGCCCAAGGGTCGTGGGCGTCAGCAGTATCCAAAGTCGAAGGAAGGCCCGATGAAGGGCTTTAATCCGCCACCGCGTTTTGGTGGTGTGATGCTGTCGAACGAGCCGGTGCCCATCACCCGCAAGATCACGGTGACGGAAGGGATCAGCGTTAAGGACCTGGCCGAAAAGCTCGACGTACGGGGCAAGGATCTGATCGCGTCTCTGCTGATGCGCGGCGTTTTCGTCACTGTAAACCAGTCGCTCGATGCGGAACTGGTCAAGGATGTAGCTGCGCAGTTCGGCGCGGATACCGAGATCATTTCGTTTGAGGACGAGATGGCGAACGAGGCGATTGAAAATATCCTTTCGCAGGAGAACATTGACGAGCTTGAAGTGCCGCGGCCGCCAGTGGTAACCGTGATGGGTCATGTCGATCACGGTAAGACCTCTTTGCTGGACGCGATCCGAGAGACGGATGTTGCGGGTGGCGAGGCAGGCGGGATCACGCAGCATATCGGCGCTTACAAGGTCAAGATCACGAAGCCGGATTCGCCTGCATTTGGGCGCGAGATTGTTTTTCTCGATACGCCGGGCCACGAGGCGTTTACCCGCATGCGTGCGCGCGGCGCCAAGGTAACTGACATTGTGGTGATCGTGGTGGCGGCGGATGACGGCGTGATGCCGCAGACGCTTGAAGCGGTTGATCATGCGAAGGCTGCCGGGGTGCCGATCATTGTTGCGGTGAACAAGATCGACAAGCCGGAGGCTAACGCAGATCGCGTGAAGCAGCAGTTGGGTGATCGCGGCGTTGTTCCCGAGGCGTGGGGCGGCGACACGATTTTCGTCGATGTTTCGGCGAAGAAGCATCTGAACCTCGACCTGCTGCTTGAGAACATCACGCTGACTGCGGACGTGGCGAGTCTCAAGGCGACGCCGGGGCGGTCGGCTGTAGGCACGGTTGTTGAAGCGAAGCTCGATCGTGGCCGAGGCGCTGTAGCTTCAGTTCTGGTGCAGAACGGAACTCTGAAGGCTGGTGACAGCTTTATCGTCGGCAACACCTTCGGCAAGATTCGCGCCATGTTTGATGATCGTGGCCGCGCAATCGAGGAGGCAGGGCCGTCCACGCCGGTCGAGATTCTCGGGCTTGAGGCGATGCCTGACGCGGGGGATACGTTCCTGGTGGTCTCGGATCGCGATAAGGCCAAGGGGATTGCGCAATACCGCAAGATGAAGGAGCGTGAGTCGACGCTGGCGAAGTCTTCGCGCGTGACTTTGGAAGGTCTTGCCGACCAGATCAAGCAGGCCGGGATGAAGGAACTGTCGCTGATCATCAAGGGCGACGTGCAGGGCTCAGTGCAGGTGCTGGCTGACTCGCTGCAGAAGATGTCGAACGATCAAGTGCGGATCAGGGTCATCCACTCAGGCGTGGGCGCAATCACCGAGTCGGACGTACTGCTGGCCTCCGCCTCAAACGCAATCATCATCGGCTTCAATGTGCGGCCCGACCGCAAGTCTGCCGATCTTGCCGAGCAGGAGAATGTCGAGATTCGGCTGCACTCGATTATCTACGAGCTGCAGGACGAGATTCGCAAAGCGATGCTGGGGCTGCTCGATCCTATCTACCGCGAGGCGTATCTGGGCCGCGCAGAAGTTCTTGAAGTCTTCCGCATTCCGAAGATCGGCACCATCATCGGCTGCCGCGTAACCGATGGCGTGCTCCGACGCGACACCGACGTGCGCGTGATGCGCGATGGCATCGAGGTGCACAAGGGCAAGCTTTCGTCGCTCAAGCGCTTTAAGGATGATGCGCGTGAAGTGACGAATGGGATGGAATGCGGTGTTGGGCTGGGCGGGTTTAGTGATGTGAAGCAGGGGGATGTGATTGATGCGTTTACTACTGAGCGGGTGGCGGCGGAGTTGATTGCTGCTAAGCCGGCGGCTGCGGTTGGGGCTGCTACTTAGGATTTTACTTCCTGCTAGGTGAAATCAACGGCCGCGACTCAAAGTCGCGGCCAGTTTGTAAAGTGCTCTTTATTGAAGCACAGTAAGGTCTATCGAATTTGTGACTTCAGAATCCGGCAAGAATAAACTCCATTACGGCGACAACGTCGATGTGCTGCCTCGGCTATGTTAAAAGACCGATCAGTGGACGTTATCCATTCAAATCTCCCTTCAACTCGAGACAAAGTTAAAACGTTCTGTGTGCTGAGAAGGACGGCTTAAAGTCAAGCTCCCAAGTTCACGCTATTGTCAATACGTGGGAATGGAAGATAGACGCGCAACGCTCTTATGAGTGTGTCCCGGAGGCCATCGGTGGCTCCGTCGCGGTTGCGATGCGCTCCTTTTGAACTTATCTTGGTATAACCCGGCATTATGGGTTACCTCGCCATGAGTTTCATCTCTTGGTTGAACTGAAGCGTGTTCTAAGGGAGACAAGATCGATCTATTTACTCTTTGATACGATGGCCAGCGATTACCTCAAGAGTTTATGGACTTTGTATATGGAAACGCAGAAGTTCCTATCAGCACTTATTCGGAAGCGTAGCAGCTCTCATAGCGATGGAACGCGTGGGCGGTAACAGCATGGGCGAATTTACGATGCCATTCTGTTCTACTTCAAAGGCCCAAACTGGAAGTGGAGTACACATTTCGTCTCGTATGAGACTGAGTGCCTGACAACGTTCTATCGCCATTTCGAAGCAGCTACGGAGAGAAGATTTACACTGATGATTTGACTGATCCGGGCGGCGCGGTAAGCGAAATCTTGGATCTGAGATTGTGCGTGAACGGCTTCTTGTATGCGATCCTACATGCATGAGTACAGCGGCCAACCTTCTCGATATTCCCGTCCAGCGCATCGATGGTACACCGGCATCTCTTTCAGAGCACAGGGGTAAGGTCGTTCTTGTGGTCAACGTCGCGTCCAAGTGCGGACTTACGCCGCAATACGACGGACTGGAAAAGTTGTATCGCCAGTATCGCGAGCATGGTCTTGTCATCTGCGGTTTTCCGGCCAATGATTTTTCCGGGCAGGAGCCGGGATCGAACTACGAAATCGCGTCTTTCTGCCGGTCCACCTTTGCTGTCGATTTTCCGATGTATGCCAAGATTGTTGTTAGCGGTGCGGAGCGGCACCCACTGTATGCAGCGCTGGTTGCGGCCCGGCCTGAGACTACGGGTGATACCAAGGGCTTCCGCAAGAACCTTGAGGATTTTGGTGCAACGCCAACTGCTCCGCCTGAGGTGCTCTGGAATTTCGAAAAGTTCCTACTGGGGAGGAACGGAGAGGTTGTAGCTCGGTTTGCCCCGCATTTAACGCCGGACTCGCCGGAGATCCGTGCTGCAATTGAAGCGGAGTTGGCTAAGAAATAGGTATGTTCGCGCTGATTGTGTTCGGGTGACGAGGATTTTTGCTCTCCACGTATCAGATACGAGGCGTAGGGAACGCTTTTACCTGCTGGATGGCGATCGTCTAAAAGCAATCGCAGATCCCTCGCTTTCCACCGAAGCGAGCAAAGACCGCTGGCTTTGGACCGAACTGCGCCTAGGATGACCCTTCGTCTCGGTCGAGTGGCGTCTCTTGTATTTCGCGTTATGAATGCGGTAGCGGCGACGGCTACAACCAGCGCATGCGTTTGAGCAAGAGCAGCAGCGCAATGGTTGACAGAACAGTGATTCCAAAGACTACCTCTGCGCCGTACCGGTATTCGAGGAAAGGCAGCCCTTTGATATTCATGCCGTAAATCCCGGTGACGACCAGTGCCGGGAGTGCGATGGTGCTTGCGACGGTGAGGACTTTCATGACTTCATTGGTGCGATTGGCGACGCTTGAGAGATAGATGTCGAGAGCGTTGTTGAGCAAATCGCGCTCGCTCTCGACCGAGTCGAGCAGCCGGGCGATGTGGTCGTACAAGTCGCGCAGGAAGAGCTGGTGGTCGGCATCGATGATTGAGGCTGGGTCACGCTGCAGATGCATGCTGGCGTCGCGGGTGTTGACGAGCAGGCGGCGGAAGTCGACCAGCAGGCGCTTGACTGCGAAGATACTTTCAAGCAACTCGGGCGTGGGCTGGAGGACGCGATCTTCAAGCTCGTCGATACGGTCGTCGAGCGGATCGAGCGCCGGGAAGTAGGAGTCTACCACGCTGTCGAAGATCAGGTAGAGCAGGCGGCCGGGAGGCGTATCCAGCGGTTCGTTATGCGCGCGTGCAAGGGCGGACTGCACAGAGCGCTGGCTTCTGTCGGCGATGGTGATGAAGAAATCTTGGCCGGCGAAGATGCAGATGGAGTGCTGCTCGGGCTCGTCCGTGGCGGTGAGCTCGTAGGTGCGCAGGAGGGTGAAGGTGTAACGAAGGGAGACGTCGGATTTGACGCGCTCGTCGGGGGTGCGGCAGTCCTCGATGTGCAGAGGGTGAAGGGTGTATTGCTGAGCGAGCCGGTCGAGTGCCGGGTCGGCGGAGTTATCGAGTTTGTACCAGGTCACAGGCTTCCAAGGTGGTCAAGGGTCAGCACTACGTGGTGGTAGAGCGCTTAAGGCGATGAATTAAGTGTGCCGCGAAGAAGCATTCTCGACGCCTAGCTAGTGTTTCTCTGCTACATCTCCGGCCTTGGGCGTACCGCTTCCCGTGTATACGCCGACCGCAACCCGATCCTTGACTTGCACGATATTCATCGTGCCGATTTTTTGTGTGGCCAGGTCAATAACCTCGCCGCTGGTCGGATCTTTTACCTCGTTGAGAATGTGCGCTACATCGAGCTGATCGCCGACTGAAACTCCTTGGGCCGATCCTGCATTGATCGTCAAGGTACTGCCATTCACATAGGCTACGCGCGCCGAGATATCAATTTTCTTGGTCTCAAGCTTGGGCAGTTGTTCATCGAGCGCGGCTGCCAGCTTGTTCACACAGTCCATCGTTGCTTCGCCGATGATAGTTTCCTGGAAGTTGGACGATCCCATGTCAAATGCCGCGCCGCCACCGCCTCCTCCTCCCAGACCTGCTCCCGCGGCGAAGGCGGCGAAGCTGCTGCTCTTGCGCACGGACTCGCCGCGCGCCTCGCCTGTAGCTATCACTTCGCTGGTCTCAGCATCGACGAGCCGGTAGTCAATCACAACCACGGCTTTGTCACTCTTCTTCGAATTTGCCATGCCGGCGATGCCTGCGCCTAGAAGGCCGCCGCCAAACGCGCCGGCGCTAACGTTCTTGTGCCGGTCATCTCGTCCGAAGACGACGATGTCGCCATAAAGGATTGCATCTGCGCCATGGATCTGGCCGATCTTGGCATTGGTGCCTTGCTTGACCCGACCGCTCGCGCCCAAATCCTGCTCCGCCATCACGTTCTGGAGCTTTTTACGTTCGACGATGATGACTTTGCCTTCCTTGGAAATGCGGGTGACGAACATGGACTGGATACCCTTCCCAATGTCCTGGTTGGTGCCAAAGACAGCAGCCACCGCAGTCTTCACTGTCGAGTAATCAAACTCGTCGACGGCAACCCGCTTCTTGACCTCCGGTCTGGTCACGGTTGTGCTGTTGATGGTGGTGGTGGTGGTGCTTACTGTCGCCGGAGGAGATACGGGTACGGCGGCGGTATCGGGAGGTGGCGCGGGTGTTGCTGCTGCCGAGGCTGCTGGTGCTGCTGACCTTGGATCCTCCAGCGCTGCGAGCTCCGCGTCGGTTGCCCCCGCCTGCTTAAGCGCGATCAATTGATCCGTGGTGGGGCTCACAGGGGTATTGGTCGTCTGAATCCTCTTGAGGATCACGCTCTCGGGCAGTTTGGCCTGGAGCAGTTTGATGACCTGTTCCACGATGTCGGGCTTGCGCTTGGCAGCAGTCTGGGCTTGAAGAGGAGAGAAATGGTTGACCGCCAAAAGCAGGTAGAGCAGGGGGAGAGAACGTAGACGTGGCATAGGACTCGTCAAGGAGATTAGAATTTTGTGCGACCTGATTTTAAGCTGAAGATGGATTGCGAACAAGAATTTTCGGGGAGGCTGCCGTAATCCTATGTGAGGCAGGCGGCAGCAGTGACCTCTACAATCAGCTGCATGGATCTTGTGGCTATTCAGTCGACTTTACGTGAGCAAAAGCTCGATGCCTGGCTTTTTTACGATCATCATGGGCGCGATCCTATCGCGTATCGCATCCTTGGTCTGGATGGGACAGCGCATGTAACGCGGCGGTGGTACTACCTGATTCCTGCCCAGGGTGAGCCGCAGAAGCTGGTGCATCGCATTGAGGCGGGGCGGCTGGATGCTTTGCCGGGAGACAAGCATCGCTATTCATCATGGCAGGAGCATGAAGGCATGCTGGCTGCGATGCTCGCTCCTTGTGCGCGGATCGCAATGCAGTACTCGCCGCGGAACGCGATCATGTATGTGTCGCTGGTCGATGCAGGGACAGTCGAGCTGCTGCGTGGAATGGGAAAGACGATTGTGAGCTCGGCTGACCTGGTCAGTCACTTTGAGGCGGTGCTGACCGAAGCGCAGATCGCGAGCCATTATGAGGCGCAGCGGGCCATTGATGCGATTCTGCCGGAAGGTTTTCGAGAGCTCAGGCGACGGCTTGACGGCAGGCAGGGAACGACCGAGTACGACATGGTGGCGTGGCTAAGCGAGGCCATGCGGCGCGAGGATTTAGTGTGGGCAAATGGGCCGAATGTGTCGGTAAACGAGAACAGCGCGGACTCGCACTATGAGCCGAGCGCTGAGCAATCGCGGACGATCGAGGATGGCGGGTTTCTGCTGATCGATATTTGGGCAAGGAAGGATCGCGCGGCTACGTGTTTCTACGACATTACCTGGACGGGCGTACTGGGGCGCGAGCCTACGTCGCGTGAAGAAGCGGTCTTTACTGCTGTGCGGACGGCGCGCGATGCGGCGATCAAGACAGTACAGCAGGCGTTCGCTTCGAGCGTGCCGATTGCTGGCTGGCAAGCCGATGATGCAGCGCGTCAGGTGATTAAGCGGGCTGGGCTGGCGGAATACTTTACGCATCGTACTGGGCACAACATTGCCGCCGAGCTGCATGGGACCGGGGCGCACCTGGATAATTTGGAAACGCATGACGAGCGGCTGATCTTGCCGCATACTTGTTTCTCGGTAGAGCCTGGGGTGTATCTGCCTGAGTTTGGGATACGCAGCGAGGTGAACATGATGACCTCGCCCGGCAGGGCGGTAGTCACTGGAAGGGTGCAGGAACAATTGGTACGGATTTAGCCAGCCGAGCGAGAACCAACCTTGCTACGCGTCCCCGAGGTAAGACTGCTTAGAGACGGAACTGAGACATGGCGCCTGATGGTGTTTACTGCGATAGAATGTCAATGATGCCCGATACTGTCCAGAGACGCGGAAAGCGCGCCGCTCTCTCCATTGCACTTGTTTTAGGCTGGCTTATTCCCGGCGCAGGCCACCTGCTTACCCGCCATTGGGTGCGGGCTCTGCTGCTTTTTCTTTCCATCACCGCAATGTTCTGGCTGGGCGTTGCGATGCAAGGTAAGCTTTACCAGCCGAATACGGACGATCCGCTCGGCATGCTCGGCTTTGTTGGCGATCTGGGGGCGGGAGTATTCTACTTTGCCGGCAACGTGCTGGGGCTGGGCCGGGCTGCTGTGCAGGTGGCTACTGCCGATTACGGCACGAAGTTTGTGGTTGTCGCGGGACTGCTGAACTTTATTGCGGCTGTGGATGCGCATAACCTGCGTATCGGGAGGAAGGCTGCATGAGCTTTGCCCCGTCCCATTTTGCCGCGGTTCTGCTGTTTGCCACGTTTACGTCAGTCGTGTTTGGAATCACCCAGCGTGCCACGCCCCGAGCGATGGTTCGTTACGGACTCTACTGCTGGTCACTGTTTGTCGCTGTCACCATTGGGGCGAGTTGGCTGATGTTCCTTGTGCGCCGCTAGATCGAAGTATGGGATAGAAAACGCAGACTTTTGCAGTTCGCACGAAGGCCTTCAGCGCTTTTGCGAACGGGGTGGGCCAGTCCATACCATTGCATCGAAACTGTGCTGATCGACAAAGCCGAGGCGCCGGTAGAGTGCGGCCGCGCTTCTATTTCCTTCGGTCACCGTGAGTGAGAGCCGGGTAAAGCCACGCTGGGCCAGCTCGCGCATGGAACTTTGAAGCATTAAGGTGCCCAGCCCCAGCCCGCGGGCGAAATGTACAACGCATGCCTGCGTGATGTGACCTACATCCTGGCGTACACGTGAGCAGAGCAGGATGCCGTGGATCGTACCGCTTTCGACGTGCTCCATGACCCGCGAGCTTTGCGCGTCGAAAAGCCCGCAGCCAGGAAAGCGGATGATGTTGTGGAGGAAGCGTAAGGATCCGGCCACAGACTGGTACTGATCGTTGATGACGCTATCGAGATGGCCTTCGAAGGCGCTGGCGATCAGGCTGCCGGCTGGCGAGAAATCGGAGTCCTGCCAGCTGCGCATGCGATAGCCTCTGCGCTCGAGCATCTTGCGTTCCATCTGCAAGGGCGGCGTAGTCTGGGCCGCTTTCCCTGGTTCGCCCTCGCTCAGGTCAGAGCTGCCGAGCTTGCGCTCCATGAAGATGCGCCGATAGACCTCAAACCCCACTCTTTCGAAACTGGCAGTGTGCTCATTGTGTTTATGGAGCAGCATCTGCGACTCGATACGCTCGACACCCGGAGAATGCGTGAGCAACGAGAGCAGATGCTCGAGCAGAAGTGTTTCGACCTGCCTGCGGGTTTGGCCGGAGTGGCTCGAGGCCATGGCAAAGACATCGCCTACGATGGCCTTGCGATCCTCGTAGACGCAGAACGCATAGCCGATCACGCGGCCTGCTTCGACGGCGACAAAGCCGGGGAGTACGCGCGCATCCAGATACTGCAGCAGCAGGTCGGTGGAGGCGCGATAGTCCCAAGCCATGCGCTCGCTCCACACGCGGCTTTCTTCCTCGAGCACGGGACGCAGGCTCTGCGCGGAGTAATGGCGCAGGTCGAGTATCTCGGGCTGGGTCGCAGTGCTCACGCTGTCTCAGGTAGGAGAATACCGCAGGGTGCATAGAGGGTGCAGTGCGGTGGTTGTAAGACGGATGAAGATCGAGGAGGACTCAGGGGCTAGGGGGTGATCGGAGGAGCGCCGGCGGCCTGGGCTTCCACCTGGTAGACGATAAGTCCCTGCTGGGGCAACGTGAAGAGCGGGTAGTAGGACCTGCCTGCGAGCCTGGTGGTGAGATCGGTATTGAAGGGAGATCGAGTAATGAGGATGTGGGCGGCGGCCGGGATGGACGATTGGTCGTAGTTGATGACGGGAGTGTTGCGATAGAAGGCCAGGCCGTACTGCACGTCGCGACGTACGCGATAGATCGCGACGGGTGTGGGCGTTGGCGCAACGGCCGCCAGTATGCGAGCAAGAGGACGCGGCGAGTAGGTAAGATCAAGCGCCTGGATAGTGCGTTTGGACGCGGCGAGTGCAGGGATGCCAAAGACCGGGCCTACGCCAAAGATAAACAGCAGCAGCATGACCATAGGCATCAGCGTAGCGGCGCGCAGACGCAGGACACCAAAGCGCGCAACCACGACCAGCACGAGCAGGGTGGCTGCGATGCCAGACATGCTTGCCGCCAGGATTGCTCGAGTTGGCAGCGGCGTCTTGTCAGGCAACTCGATGTAAAGCGGCACCAGAAGGACGCTGGCCGTGAGTGCGCCAACCAGGATGGCGTGCGCGACCAGGAGCCAGGGACGCAGGCCGCGTTCGCGGATCCGGTTGAGGTAGTCGCCGGTCAGGATGGTGAGGGGCGGGACTGAAGGCAGGATGTAGCCGGGAAGCTTGGAGTCAGAGAAGGAAAAGAACAGGATTGGTAGCACCGCCCAGATGACGAGGAACTCGGGAAAAGCATCGCCGGCGCGCTGGAAGCCCATATAGTGATTCTTGGCGCGGCGAGCCCGCCACTCTGCGAATGATTCGCGGATGGCAGAGCCGAGAGCGGTGACGGCGATGATGGTCCAAGGCATGAGCGAGAGCAGAATCACGGGCAGGTAGTACCAGAAGACCTGCTCATGCTCGAAGCGGTTGGTGGCGAAACGCTCGAGGTTGTGCTGAAGGAAGAAAATGCGCAGGAAGTTGGGATTGCGGCGCTGCACGGCGATGAACCACGGAAGAACCATGGCCAGGTACAGGACGATGCCGGGCCCCCACAGGGTCCGGCGCAACAGGGTCCATTCGCGGCGTAAGGCGACGAAGACGAGAATTATGACCAGCGCAAGAAATGGCGCGACCGGCCCCTTGGCGAGCGTGGCGGCGCCGACGAAGAAGTAGAGGTCGAAAAGCCAGAACTTTGAATCCGTCTCATACCAGGCGTACCAGCCCAGCATGCCGATGCCAAGCGGAGCAGCCAGCTGCATATCGGTTGATGCGCCGCGCGCAAAGCTGAGAATGCCAGCGCTGGAGGCGGTGATCAGGGCTGCGTCGAGCTGGCCGCCCGGGCGGAAACGCCGCATGTGCAGGTAGATGAGAACGACGAGAGTGAAGGCGAAGGTGGCCGATGGCAGGCGGGCAACCCAGTCATGCACGCCGAACTCGCGGAAGGCGAACATGGCGCGCCAGTAGTAAAGCGCGGGCTTCTCGAGCCACGGCTTTCCGTAGAGCACCGGAGTGACGTAGTCGCGGTGGGCGAGCATCTCGCGGGCTACCTGGGCATAACGCGGCTCGTCCGCGCCTACCAGGCCAAGGCCAGCGCCGCCGAAAATGGGAACCAGGCCGTAGAAGAGGAGAAAGATAGAAGCAGAGAGCAGGGTGACTGCTTCAAACGCCGTACCAGGATGCCAGAAGCGTTCGCGCAAACTGCGGGGATGCGATCGCGTGACCAGGCTGGAGGCAGTGCGTGTGTGTTGAGAGTCCACGTGCCTTCTTGGTTGCTATTTAACGTAGCGGGTTCAGGCTATCAGAGATGGACACGCTGAGGGTAAGACGAAGACCGTGTTCTTTAGCAGCCGAAAACGTTCTGTCACTTGCTTTGCGCAACAGGCAATCCAGGTCGGGGAGATGACCGTAGCTGCCGACGGTGGACGGGCTTAGCTGGTGCCAGATGTAGCGCCGGGATTAGCTGGTCGCGCTTCAGTTGCGCCATCCCTGCCCCGCGTGCGGTTGCGTTTGCGCGCGAGCAGCTCGTCAATGCGCGACTGCATGCGGCTCGAGCGATCGGCATGAAAGGTCAGGTCGGGCACGTGGCGCTTGCCCATACGTACCTTGAGCTCGACCCGGATGAAACCTCGAGCGGCCATGAGCCCTTCGACGGTCTTGATTTCTGCCTCGGGTGTACCTTCGTCTACCTGCACGTAAACTTCGGCCGACTTGCCGCCCGGATTCAGCAGGACCTGGGTGACGTGGGCCGAACCTATGCGCGGATCAGACAGATCGCCGAGGATCATGGCGTCAATTTCTTCGCGCATCGTTTCCGCGACGCGGTCCTGGTGGTACTTGCGTGCCCGTTGTTCCGGCATGGTGATCTTTCCTTCGGCTAGAGGATAACAGACTGCTTGGGCTGGTCTCGAGCTGCGCTACTGCTCCAGGAACTCCCACCAGGCATCGGCTATCTCCGCGCCCAATTCGTTGGTTATGCGGGTAGCGGCAGACTCGAGTGCTCGCATTTGGCCGGTGATGTAGTCGCGTGAGGCAGAGATGGCGACGATGCCGATCGTTGCCGACTGCCAGGTGACTACCTCGTCGAGCTCGGCGATCGAAATGTTGAAGCCGTGCGCGAGTTGCTCCTTGAGGCTGCGCACCACCTGACGCCGGTCCTTGAGCGAGCGGGCATGTTCGATGCGAAGCTCAAGGGTGAGGGCAGCGATGGGCATGATGGGAAGGCGCACGCGAGTTCTGTGAGCCTCAAGATGACTTGTCTTACTCGAGATTTCCTTGAGGCTCGGTGCCCCACGGCTCGGATGCGAAGCGCAGGGACACTTAACTTTGCTAGTGGCAGCGCACAGGAATTAGTTCTTTGCAGACTTTTCGATTTCTTCCTCAATCGACTTCCAATCGCTGGCATCAAGCTTGAGGCTGGCAGCTGCGGTGTTCTGCTCCAGGTGCTTGACCGAGGAAGTACCCGGGATGGGCAGGATCACTGGTGAATGGTGCAGCAGCCAGGCCAGCGCCAACTCGGCGACAGATGCATCATGACGCTTGGCCGCGGTGTCGAGTGGACCACCCTCCTTCGCGAGCTTGCCGGCAGCTACCGGAAACCAGGGGATGAAGGCGATGCTGTGCTTCTCGCAGAACTCAAGCGTGTCCTCATGCTGACGGTCGCCGATGTTGTACAGGTTTTGCACACTGACGATGGGCAGGATCTTTTGTGCCTGCTCGATCTCGTGCGGCTTGACCTCGGAGAGGCCGACGTGGCGGATCTTCCCTTGCTGCTGCAGTTCGGCGATCTTGGTGAGCGACTCTTCGGCGCCGACCTTCGGGTCGATCCGGTGTAGCTGCCAGAGATCGATGCGTTCGACCTTGAGGCGGCGCAGGCTCATCTCGACACACTGATGCAGGTATTCGGCGCGGCCTACAGGATGCCATTGCTGGGGTCCGGTACGGGTGAGCCCGCCCTTGGTGGCGATTACGAGATCGTTCATGTAGGGGTGCAGGGCTTCGGCGATCAGGCGCTCGGAGACCTCCGGACCATAGGCATCGGCTGTATCAATCAGGTTGATGCCTAGCTCGACTGTGCGCTTGAGAACGCGCTTGGCCTCTTCGGGATCCTTCGGTTCGCCCCAGATGCCTTCGCCGGTGAGCCGCATCGCGCCATAGCCGAGGCGGTGGACGGGGAGGTCGCCGCCCAGGTTAAAGGTGCCGCTCTCGGCGGCATTGACTGTGGGTTTTTCGGTTGCGATTGCCATAATTACTTTGATTCGGGAACAGGCTTAGAGGTTTCGCAAATGCTCGACCCTTCTCGAAGGGCTGGCTCTACGTCAGGGTTCTGCTGCCAGCGGCGGCTCAGGGTCCGGAACCAGCACGGGCCCATGAAAGCGCGCCAGCGCCTCGGCCGACGGCGCATTGGTGAGCATGCTGACGAAGAGCAGGCAGAGCAATGCAGCGCCGAGCGCTGGGAAGATCGCATCACGATCTGCCAGCCACACAGGCAAGTACGGGTGAACCAGCGCCGTGTCCCAGGTGACGGTGATCAGCGTACCTGCGGCGATTGCGCTTACCGCTGCTGCCGATGTGACGCGGCGTGAATAAAAGGCCGCGAGCACGACCGGGGTAAGCGTGGCCGAGTAAACGGTGTAGGCGTAAAGGGTCGCCTTGAGCACCGAACCTGTATGCAGGGCCTGGTAAAGCGACCAAAGGCCCAGGAGGACTACGAAAAGACGCGAGATGATCAGCACACGCTTGTTTGAAGCGTCAGGAGCGATGTAGCGGGCGTAGATGTCGTTGACGAGGTTAGTGGCAGGGGAGAAAAGGTAATTGTTTGCGGTGGAGATAACCTTGGCGAAGACCGACCCCATCAGTACGGCGCCTAACCAGCTAGGAAGGGAATGAAGCGCGCTAAAAGCGATGATCTCGCGGCCCGGGGGATGGCTGCCTGCGCGTAGAGCAAGCGTGTGGCCGAGCATCGCAATGAGCACGATGACGGTTTCGAGGATAACTGTGCCGATGATCCAGCCGACGACGGCGCGTCGCGCATCGCGTTCCGACTTGGCCGAGAAGAACTTCTGGTACATGGACTGATTGCCGAGCATGAGCAGGCAGGTGGGGAGAAAGATCTCAAGCGCCTGCATGACTGATCGGCCACCGAGCGGGGTGAAGTGGGAAGAAGGGAGCGACTGGCGGAAAGCGCTCCAGCCGCCTGCCGTATGCAACAAGACAGGAAAGGCAACTAACAAGGTGACGGTAGCCAGCATGCCGATGACTAAATCCATATAAGCCACTGACGACATGCCGGCAAGGGCGGTTAGCACTATGACAAAGCCGGCGATAACGTATCTTCCTAACTCAGGCGAGATAACATTGGGAAAGATAAGTGCGAGGATGTCACCGCCGCCGATAAGTTGATAGCTGGTAATTGCGGTGTAAGCAAAGAGGATGGCAATAACGCCGAGTACGCGGGCGGCCTGGTTATAGCGTGCTTCGAGAAGGTCGGGGATGGTGAATTGCGCGAACTTACGCGCGCGCGGGGCGATGAAATAGATAAGCAGCAGGCCGGTCCAGCCACCGGCCGGCTGCCAGAGCGCGGATATGCCATGATTGTAGGCATTCTCTGCGCCCCCGAGCAGCGAGCCGGAGCCGATCCAGGAAGAGAGCAGTGTAAAGACCAACACGAAGGCCGGGAGCGATCGGCCGGCTACGAGGAAGTCTGCCTTTGTTTTGACCGACGATACCCGGGCGAGCGAGATGCCAAGAAGGCTTACGAGGATCGCGCCGAGTACAGCAGCGTACAGAGGGTTCATGACTTCCTTGATTGCGCCTGAAGTAAGAGCAGTGTAACGGAGAGCGTTCTGTTCGCGTTGCCAGCAGTGCGAGACTGAAGGTGAGCGACATAGCCAGATTGTCAGCGGACAACCGGGGCGTGCTTACTGGCGACTGATTTTATATGTTGTCTTAGTAGCCCTTACTCTCGTCGGAGATAGTGATGTTGCTCCAGGAATATGCGTGGAAACGATGAAACGACCGGAACGAAGTTACGTAAGTTTGCGAGAGCATGCTTAATGATAGTAATCGGTCTTAGAATTGGCCAGCGCCGGAACAGCATTACTGTTCATCCTAGGCCGAGGAAAGGCTCGAATAAACTTATTCATGTGCAATAGCCTGGCAATTGAGTTATCGACTTAGAGTTGCCGTCCTATGACGAGCACTTTGAGCTTGCGAACCTAGAAGGATGAATCCAGTTTGGAAAGGCGATACAGATGGCTACCAAGGGCATGATTGCTGTAGTTGAAGAAGAAATCGCGCGTCTGCAACTGGTGCGAAAGTTGCTGACAGGCGAAAGTAATGCGCGCAGCATTGGCATCGCTACCAAGAAGCCGGCAGTCGAAAAATTTCCAAGCCGGGTAAAACGCGTGTTGAGCTCGGAGGCAAGAGAGCGCATCGCGAGCGCGCAGCGTAAGCGATGGGCCGCAGTGAAACGGGCAGGGAAGAAGGCCACCAGAGCTTAGAGCCGTTCCCGCAAGGTGTGTAGGCGAGACTTTTTGAAAAAGGCACGATGACCTTTGCTGATCCTCTCCACCAATTGAAAAACGGCTCTAGTCTGCTGTACGCTTAGCGCAATCGTTTTAGGAGAGAGTTCCTGGGGGCTGCAGCGCTATTGGGCCGGCTTGGGGCGAGCTCCGAAGATAGCTGTACCTAGGCGGATTTGCGTCGATCCTTCTTCAATCGCTTCAGCAAAATCGCTGGACATGCCCATGGAGAGCACAGGC
>CAXTMM010000010.1:33562-33810 GCA_964245415.1 uncultured Acidobacteriaceae bacterium
GGCAGCGTGAGCCGCGGATAGCGCTGCGCGAGTGAGTCTCGCAGCAGACGCAGCTCACGAAAACAGGCGCGGGCCACGGCTGGATTCTGGTCGATTGGGGCTACGGTCATCAGCCCGCGCGGCGTGAGGCTGGTTAGATCTGGCAGGCGTTCAAGGAGCGCTGCCAGCTCAGCGCTTGCAGGACCAAGCCCTTCTTTTGAGGGTTCGTGGCTTAGCTTGATCTCGAGCAGCACGGGCAAGGATCGAGC
>CAXTMM010000010.1:33820-43607 GCA_964245415.1 uncultured Acidobacteriaceae bacterium
TGTTCAGGTTGAAGTCGTTGGTCAGCACCCGGGCGTTGAGCCGCTCGGCCAGCTTGAGCGAATCGAGCGTGTCGATCGAGGTGAAGAGTTCGGCTGCGCGCGCGGCTTTGTTTGATTGAAGATGGCCGATAAGATGTACGCTCAGCGCCGACGCTGGACCGGCCTGGGAGAGGTGCAGCTTTATGGAGTAGTCAGCAGTTGCGAGCGCGCCGCTTTTGCCGGCGAACTCCTGCACGCGATTTTCGCCGAAGAGAACCTGGCCAGCGCGAGCCGCCTCGAGCAGACAATCGACAGGGTGGGTCTTCGAGACGGCCATTAACTCGACCTCGTCGCTTCGACGGCCAGCGTGCCGGCAGGCTGCGGAAATCGATTCCTGAAGGCGGGTGAGGTTTTCGGCTATCGAGGACATAATTGGGCAGACTTCCAGGAGCAGGCGGCTGCGCGCAGCCTGCCAAATGGAACTTATTTCCCGTGCTCTTCGAGGTACTTTTCTACTTCAAGCGCGGCCATGCAGCCTGAGCCGGAGGCGGTAATGGCTTGGCGGTAGCGCCGATCCTGTACGTCGCCACACGCAAAGACGCCAGCGACGCGAGTAAAGACCTGCTCGTGCGTCTTGATGTAGCCGTCTGGGTCAAAGTCGATCTGGCCCGCGAAGGCCTTCGCATTTGGCTCATGGCCGATGCCAAGAAAGAGGCCGCTGATTCCAAGCTCGGAGTAGTTGCCAGTGGCGCGGTCACGCAGGCGTACGCCGCGAACTTCTTTTTCTTCGACGCCGAGGACCTCTTCGACCGCGACGTTGGTGCGGAACTCGATCTTCTCGTTCTCACGGGCTCGGTCAAGCATGATCTTGGAGGCGCGGAAGGTGTCCGAACGGTGGAGCAACGTGACCTTGCTGGCGAAGCGGGTAAGAAAGAGCGCTTCTTCCATCGCAGAGTCGCCGCCGCCGACCACGGCAATTTCCTTACCGCCAAAGAAGAAGCCGTCGCAGGTGGCGCACGAGCTGACGCCATGGCCGATGAGCGCCTGCTCGGATGGCAGGCCGAGCCAGCGGGCCGAGGCGCCGCTTGCGATGATCAGCGTGTGGGTGCGAATGATTGGCTTGCCTGGCCCGAAGTTGAGCGTATACGGAGCCTTGGAAAGGTCAGCTGAGACCAGGTGGCCCATCTGGAACTCGGCGCCGAAGCGCGCGGCCTGGATCTTCATGTTTTCAACTAACTGCGGGCCTTGAATGCCCTCAGGCCAGCCGGGATAGTTTTCAACCAGCGTGGTGATCGAGAGCTGGCCGCCGGGCTCGTGGCCTTCAATGACGAGTGGGCGCAGGTTGGCGCGGCCGGAGTAGATCGCGGCGGTGAGCCCGGAGCAGCCCGAGCCGAGAATGACGGTATTGCGGATGGTTTCAGACATTATGCGGTGTCCTGATTCTAACTGCAGGGCAGTCCGGCAGTAGATGCGGCAGCATGACGTTTTGATGCGGGCTCACATGGGAGACGTGAGGCGAGGCGGGCACCAGACGTAAGATAGAGGGATGGCAAATCTGGCACTCGTGTATGGCATGCGCCTGCTTCCTGCAGACGAAGTCTCCGGCGTAAGCGACGCGCCGATCGAATTGAAGAACGGCAACGAGGCGCGGGTGACGATGCACCTGCTTGAGGGGTCACGAGAGCAGATCGAGGCGCAGTTGCGGCAGAGTATCGACGCGTTCTTTGACTTTTTCCCCGAGATATAGCTGGCCCGGACCCTCTGCGGCGCGACTATCAAAGCTCCGCCATCCAGTTCATACAAGACGAGTTACGCTCAACTTCCGCGCCCAGGTGCGTGTCACAGTCTCTGTGCGCGCATAGTGGGGCGCTGCGTTGTCGCCTCATCGGCAGCAATCAGGGAAACCTCTGACCCGATTCGGGACACTTGATGAGAGCTCTCCCACTCTGAAAACCGCGTTGCAACGCGAGCCTTGATTCCGTTCAGGCTCGCTCCAAAACGTGGCGGAATGGAGTTGCGCCCCACTGTGGATGGCGCTGGAGAGAGTGATGAGCTTCGCTTCCCGCATACGACCGCACTCAGATGGTTCAGCCGTTGTATCTGTTGCGCACCGCTTGTTTGTTCTTGTTCGGGCAGGCATAGCGATGCTTCTGTTGCTTGTCGCCGTCGCGCTCGCGACGGCAGTGGCTGCGGCAAGCGGGCCGCACTGGGTGGCCGGGGTCAACTACTTTGATCCTGCGGCCAAGGGGACGCCGGTGGTCTGGGCGGGTGGCAGTCTCTCGTACTACATCGACCAGGGCACCTTGAGCAGCCTTGTGAACCAGTCGCAGGCAGTCACGATGCTGAACAAAGCGGCGGCCGTGTGGACGGCGGTACCGACGGCTGCAATCTCGATCAGCAAGGGCGGTCAATTGAACGAGGATGTAAATGGCAACAATGTGACCGCGAACACCCCTGCAGGAACAGGGGCAGTTCTGCCTACCGATGTACAGCCGACGGCAACGACGCGACCGGTAGGGATCATCATGGACGTGGACGGCAGCGTGATCAACGCGATGTATGGGCCTACTGCGAGCAGCGCTGCGAACTGCACCCAGGACGGCGTGTACACCCGGGTAGACAACATGTCCACAGCCGGCAATATCGCGCATGGGCTAATGATCCTGAACGGGTTGTGCGCGACGACGCAGGCAAGCGTGACCCTAATGCAATACCAGATGGTGCGTGCGTTTGGCCGGCTGTTGGGCCTCGATTGGTCGCAGGTCAACGATTCGATGTTTCCCGATCACACCACCACGGAGGCGCAGGCCGGTTGGCCGATGATGCACCCGATCGAGTGGCTCTGCTCGGGGCAGAACTATAACTGCATGACAAGCCCGCTGGTGCTGCGGCTCGACGATATTGCCGGGTTGAATCGGCTCTACCCGGTGACGAGTGCGAATATTGGGTCCTTTACGGGCAAGACGATTACCGCGTCTGCGACGATCTCGGTGCAGGGGACAATCCAGTTCAAGCACGGGCAAGGGATGCAGGGGGTGAACGTGGTGCTGACACCATTGACAGGCGGAGCACCCGACGTTCGCTATCCGGTATCGGCGGTGAGCGGGGCCAGCTTCCACAGCAATGCGGGCAACCGGGTCTCCGGTTCGACCGATGCTCAAGGTAATAGCCTGAACCGGTTCGGCACCGATGATGCGACAATGGAGGGTTTTTTTGATCTGAGCGGTGTGCCGCTGCCTGCGGGTCAGACCGCTGCCAGCTACCAGTTGACGTTTGAGGCGGTCAATCCGCTGTATGTGAATGGAGAGTCGGTGGGACCATACGCCTACAGCCAGGTCACTCCTTCGGGAACGATGCCGGTGATCAGCCTGACGCAGCTTTCTGCCGGCAGCACGGTGACAGAGAACGTAGTGATTGAAGACTCGGCTGACGAGACGCATACCGACGATGGGATCGAGGCCGCGCCGAATGGTCTGCAGGCGAATGGCGAATGGCTGTCAAGGCTTACCGGCTATGGCCACACGGGCTGGTTCTTGATGGAATCGCGCGCGAACCGGGTGATGACGGTTGAGGCGGACTCTCTGGACCAGACCGGCCAAGGAACACTGAGCAAGGCTGGCGTGCTGATAGGGCTGTGGAATGGCAGCGATGCAATGGGGTCACTGCCTGCCGTCGGTACCACCGAGCCGTTCAATGGAGCCACGGTCGGTCTGACGACTCTGAATGCGCAAACGGTCGCCAGCGGGCAGGTGCGGATCGCGTTTGCCGATATGCGCGGGGATGGGCGACCGGACTACCTGTTCCGGGCGCGGGTGCTGTATGCGGATAGCGTTTTTCCCGCGCGGCTTGCACCGGCGGGTGGCCCGATTGTGATCAAAGGGACCGGGTTTCGCGCCAACTCGATCGTGACGATCAATGGCGTGAGCGCGGCCGTCACCAGTGTGACGCCTACCGAGATCACAGCGGTCGCGCCTGCGGCGAACGGGACTACCGGCGTGGTTGTGGTGACCGTGACTGATCCGGCGACATTCGGCTCGGCTAGCATTCTGGACGGGCTGAGCTATGACGCTTTTGGCACCGACCAGATCGGCATCATGCATGGGCCGAGCGGCGTTGTAAGCGAGGATGTGCCGGTCCCGTTTACCGTGCAGGTAAGAGGAGCGGACAATGTGACGCCGGCGGCGAATGTGGCAGTGACCTACTCGGTGCAGGAGGGCGCGGCGAAGCTTGCCTGTGGCGCGGCAACGTGCAGCGTGACAACTAACGGAGCGGGCATGGCGACGATGATGCTCGCAGCCACCAGCAGCCAGCCAACGCAGGTGATGGCTGCTCTCGCCAACGGAGCGAGTGTGGTGGCGGAGTTCAGCGGGAGCACGGCGCCCGTGATTGCAGCGGTGACGCCGGAGCTCTATGTCGCCATCGGCGCGCAGGTGAGCTGGCAGCCATCGGCAATCGTGTTGAACGCGGGTTCTGCGGTGTCGGGCACCGCGGTGACCTGGACGGCTACTACGTCAGGCGTAACGGTGCAGGACGCAAGCAGCACGACGAATTTCACAGGCCAGACTGCGACCACGATCACAGCTGGGCCGCTCGCCGCAGGGGCAACAGCAACGGTCAAGGCCTGCCCGGCATCGGCTTCAGCATCCTGTGCGACCTTCACAGTCAATGCTGTGCATGCAGAGACAGCTTCGCTGATGGGCATTAGCGGTGCGGGGCAGAATTTATCCGCAAGCGCCACACCTGCGCCGATCGTGTTGGAAGTCACGGATGCAGTTGGGCATCCACTGGCCGGAGCAACGGTGAACTTCTATGAGACATTAAGCGCTTGGCAGCCAAGCTGTCCTGTGACGGGCATCTGTCCGGCCACGCAGACGCTAGCCACGCAGACGGTTGCCGTCACGTCAGACGCCAATGGGCTGGTGACTCTGACCCCGCTCACCGGTGGAGGCCAGCCGACCAGTCTGATGGTGAACGCGACGACCGGCCTGCAGAGTTCACTGATCTTCGCGATCGTACAGCACCCGTAATAAACCAGAGCGAGTCGGGCATGCTAGCTGGTACAAGCGGAAATGGAGGGAAGAGCGTCGCAATCGAGGGACGGCGCATCTTTGAGTGTAGCGGCTGGAGTGCAGAATGATAGTTCCGGCCGGCGCTTGAAGGAGAGAGTTTTTTATGGCGACAGCACAGGAAGCAAGCGCGTTTCAGGTTTCAGCGATGAGCGAGGGACGGCGCCCGCGCGTGGTTGTGGTGGGCGGTGGTTTTGCGGGCATCACAGCGGCTCAAAAGCTGGGCAAGCTGCCCGTTGACGTCACATTGATCGATCGGAGCAACCACCACACCTTTCAACCGCTGCTCTACCAGGTGGCGCTGGCCGTGCTGTCACCTGCGGATATTGCTTCGCCTATTCGCACCGTTCTTCGCTCCAAGCGCAACGTCGACGTATTGATGGATGAAGTACAGGGGTTTGATACAGAACACCGTCGCCTGCATCTGGCAAGCGGGGCGGAGATGCAATACGACTACCTGATCGTAGCCGCGGGTGCCACCCACTCCTACTTTGGCCATGATGAGTGGGAGAAGTGCGCGCCGGGATTGAAGACGATTGAAGATGCAACCGAGATACGCCGCAGGGTTTTGCTTGCCTTTGAGCTGGCTGATCGCCAGGTGGTGGAGACAGGCACGCATCCGCCGCTGAATTTCGTTGTCATTGGTGGAGGGCCGACCGGGGTCGAGTTGGCCGGGGCGATCGCGGAAATTTCGAAGTACTTTCTGGGCCGGGATTTTCACCATGTCGATCCAAGCCGGTCGAAGGTCCTGCTGATCGAAGGCGGACCGCGACTCTTGCCCGGCTATCCGGAAGACCTGACGCGGAAGGCGGTCGAACAACTGCAGAAACTCGGCGTTGGAGTACACACCAGCAAGCAGGTGGAAGAGATCCATGCAAGCTACGTGGTAGTCAAGGGCGGGGAGCGCATCGACTCCATGGTGACCCTGTGGGGTGCAGGGGTGGCGGCGTCGCCGCTCGGCAAGCTGCTTGGCGTGGAGACGGACAAGAAGGGCGCGGTGCTGGTGAACAACACGCTCAATCCTGCCGGTCACCCAGAGATCTTTGTCTGCGGCGACCTGGCTCACTTCGAGCAGGATGGCAAGCAGGTGCCAGGCGTCGCCCAGCCCGCCATGCAAATGGGAACTCACGCTGCGAAGATGATCGGGCAAGATGTGAAGCAGCAGCCGCGGACGCACTTCCGCTACTTCGACAAGGGCGATATGGCGGTGATCGGGCGAGCGTCTGGCGTAGCTAAGATTGAGTGGCCTTTCAAAGCGCACTGGAGCGGCTTTCCCGCGTGGGTGACGTGGTTGATGGTGCATCTGGTCTTCATTATCGGCTTTCGCAACCGGTTTGCGGTGCTAGTTCAATGGGGCTGGACTTACCTGTTCTACACGCGGGGATCGCGGCTAATTACCGGAAGCCAGGTGCTGCCGGGATGGAGCGAACAGCCAGGTGTGCAGAAGCCTGAGCTTCACGCCGTGCCCGTAGAAGCGAAGAGCATGATATCGGCCACTTCGGCAAAATGATGGAGAGACAAGGCTCGGCACTAGTCTAAAAGTACAAATGATAAGAGGGCAGCGCGAAATGGCTGTCCTCTTTATTTGAGCTTGAGAGATGGCGAGGTCTGTTTAGACGGTGACTGATTCGCCAGCGTGCACGCGCACCGGCGTAAGCCAATGGAAGCGATCGGGTTTCGTGCCATTTGCGATACCAAAGAACTCTTCTGAGAGCAGGCGGGTAATCGGGCCCGGGTTGCCGTCGCTGACCAGGATTCGATCAACTGAGCGCAGCGGCGTGACCTCAGCTGCCGTGCCCGTGAAGAAGGCTTCGTCGGCGATGTAGAGCAGCTCGCGAGGCAGCGCCTGCTCAACGACCGTAAGGCCATGATGACGAGCAAGCGTCAAGATGGCGTCGCGGGTGATGCCGTTAAGCACTGAGTTCGCAAGCGGCGAGGTGTAGAGCGTGCCGTTGCGGACAACGAACAGGTTCTCGCCCGAGCCCTCCGACAGATAACCGTTCACATCGAGCGCTATGCCTTCGGAGTAGCCGTTGGCTTCGGCTTCCATGCGGATGAGCTGCGAGTTCATGTAGTTGGCGCCGGCTTTCGCGAGCGAGGGCATGGTGTTGGGCGCGAGGCGATTCCAAGACGAGATGCAGACGTCCGCTCCACCATGCTCAGCGGCGAAGTACTTGCCCCAGGGAAAGTTAGCGATGTAGACGTCGACAGGCGCGTTTTTTGGGTTGACCCCGATTTCGCCATAACCGCGGATGATGATCGGGCGAATGTAGCAGGGCGCGACCTTATTGGCCTCGATCACATCGACCACGGCCGAGCAGAGCTGCTCAAGCGAGTAGGGCACGGGCATGCGGTAGATTTTGGCTGAGTCGAGAAGCCGGCGCATGTGCTCGACCAGGCGAAAGACGCTTGCGCCTTCGGGCTGCGTATAGCAGCGGATGCCCTCAAAAACTGATGAGCCGTAATGGATGACGTGGCTCATTACATGGATCTGCGCGCTCTCCCATGGAATGAGGTCGCCATTGCGCCAGATGTTTGCAGTGGGCTGGATGGGCATGGGTGTTGATGCTCCTTGCTGAAAGCCTGATTATAGCGGTTGATAGTGTGCCTAACCGAGACGAACGCTGCGCACTGCACCCGCCGGTGTTCGGCGTGAATTCACTCTCCAGAGAGTGATGCAGCGGATGCGCATGGCAGGGCCTGGATTGGCTCGGAAGAATGCCCACCTTGTGCGACTATGCGGCGCGCGGCTCCTCATCTGGAAAAGTGTCGGCAGAAGCAGCAGCCAGGTGGGTATCGCGTCTCTCGAGTAGTAATTTCATGCGTTGCACAGGGAGAATTTATATGCATTCACGCTTCAGGAGTAATTTGAGCCTATGCTGTTTTCGTTTGTCTATGGGCCGGTTGGCGCGGCGTTACGCGACATTCATTCTTCGGCCTACGTTCATTTCTCACTATTGGCCCTGAGCTCGATCTTTTTTCTGGTTGACCCGTTCGCGGCCATAGGGTCATTTCTTGCGATCACTGAGGGAGCTGACACGGCCAAGCGCAGGCGTATGGCGCGCAAGGCGTGTATCACCTGCTTTATCGTGCTGGCCTCGTTTGCGCTGGCGGGAAAGTACATTTTCTTAATGTTTGGCATCAAGCTGCCTGCCTTTGAGTTCGCGGGTGGGCTGATCCTGATGCTGATCGGCATCGACATGCTGGAGGCCAAGCGCTCGCCCACGCAGGAAGCGTCGGGCGACACGGCCGCTGCACAGACGAAAGAGGACGCTGGTATTGTGCCGCTAGGGATTCCAATGCTGGCCGGGCCGGGCGCAATCTCAAGCGTGATGGTCATGGTGGGGCAGGCAGAGAGCGTCTGGCAGTGGATCGCGATTTTGAGTGCGATCGGGATAACAGCGTTCGTGAGTTTTTGGGTGCTGAGCGGGGGGGAGCGCCTGCATCGTCTACTGGGAGAAACGGGGCATCGCATCCTGGTGCGTATCATGGGGCTGTTGCTGGTCGCCCTGGCGATGCAGTTCTTCGTAAACAGCCTGACGGATCTGGGTGTGATTGCGAGGTAGATCGCCCGGGTAGAGGCGGAGAATCCGCTTTTCGCGGGTGGGAGGGTGCGTTCAGGCTTGTCCTGGAGCACTCCGCGCTTCTTTTCAACAGACAATGCCGCTTTTCAACACTTGCTCGTATGCGGGGAGTCTCGCTACCATAGTTTTGTCAGGTAGAGCACGTGCGAGCGGCGGGAAATGTGATTCCCAACAAACGGCTCGATGGTGTTCCGCTGGTCAGGATAGTTTTCCGGGCCTATCTGCTGAGAAGGTTTGCTGCGAGGCTTGCGCAATAATTTTACCGGTGATATCGTTAAAAAGTCGTGCGAGGCTCAGGCGGCGACAGACTATAAAGTTGCAAGGTTTGTCGAGTGGTAGTACAGTTAAGAAATTGTTGGTGATTGGCGAAGTTTTGTGCTACAAGGCAACCTGGTTTGAGTGTAAAGTTGGGATGTTACAGGTGCTGAAATTGAGATATAGCAATAGGATGTAGGCTTCGTACGGCTGGACCTAGTTCCCGTCTCTTCATCTGTGCACGAGCGATGAGCGAAGAAGCAGTTCGACGGCCCAATGGGCCCAGAGGGTTTTCACCTTCCAGCGCGAACAATCCATTGCTGTCCGGGTTACTCCCGATGAGGGCAATATTGCCCGCCCTTCGCTACGGCGAATGATCGATCTTTCAAGTTTTGCGTAGTGTGCGGAACTCTGGTTAGAGCTTAGCGCTCAGACTTAGGGCGGACCCGAAGTAGGTCATTTTCGCTGGGTTACCATTGATAAAGCAAGGGGCTTAGTGTTGAGATTAGCCGCTTTGAGCAACGCCCTTGTGAAGCCGGCTTTTCTGCGGAGGAATAACCTGTTGACAGAGAGCAAAAACTTCGGTAACCTTACAAGATGCGTCGCACACGCGCAGCAAGTTCGAGGACACGTAAGCCTAGCGGCTTACGGATCCCGATCCTAACGGCTCACTTAGGTGAACACCGGCGGATCTTTGAAAATCAGGTTGAACATGCCAGTCGTGAGAATGTAGGAAGATCTGGTTTGATCATTCTCACTAAATATATGTACTTGTCGTCTTTCAAGCGCGACAAGGCGTCCCGCCTATGTCCGGACCTCCGTCCTGGACATAGGCAGGACACAGGATATAAACGAGAGTTTGATCCTGGCTCAGAATCAACGCTGGCGGCGTGCCTAACACAT